>CAVCRI010000044.1:0-18617 GCA_963604545.1 Lachnospiraceae bacterium
GCTATCATAAGGACCGTTGTCGTTATGGCCGATGGAGATAATCACCCAGTCGCCCTTTTTGATACCCTTGCGCACGTCTGGCCAAAGGCGGTTATAGAACGTACGGCTACTCATGCCGCCGAGTGCCTGGTTCTCTACTGTAATCTTGTTGGGGTCAAAGAACTCATGCTCATAATATCCCCAGCCCCACTGACCATTGTTACCATTGCCCAATGTTCCATTGCGCATGGTGGAGTTGCCTATCAGGAAGAGCACAGGATTGTTACCCTTACGACTTGTACCAGGAACTATTCGAGCTGTCATTGCCTTGTTCAGGCTATCGGCAGTATTGTCAATGACGTGGTTTACGTCTTCCATTGGCTTGGCTACCTGAGCCATTCCCATACCAGGGATAGCCAACAAAGAAAGTGCTATTAAAAATTGTTTCATCGTTTATCTTGTTTTTATTCTTTACTATTTGATTTGCCGTAGAATTCTTCACTCTTCGTTCTTCACTCTTCACTTAATTTTCTCCGCATAATCTGGCAAATAGTAACCCAGATGTGGAGGCTGGTTGTAAGCCACATTCTGCCAAGCAATCCCCATGCGATACACATGGTCGTGCATCAGAGTTGGTACCCGATAGCTGGTAGGAGTGTTCGTTGTGAAGATATTCAGGTGCGAGGCATCGCTCTCATCCCAATAGATGACCTCCTCTCGCCAGTCGCCGAAGAGGTCGGCTTGCAGGTTTGGAGTAGCCTTCGACCAGTTGCAACTAGCCGAATGCCCCATCTCGTAGAGCTGCTTGCCATTGCTTAATGGCAAAGGCACCGCCTTCTCGCCATTCCACTTTTGGAGATAAGGCACAAAGTGCGGTTTTCCCATGTTGGCGAGCAACTCGTCTTGCAAGTCGCCATCCCAATAGATGCGGAAGTTGAGGGCAGGCCACTTGTCGCCTATCTGATGGCCCTTGATGTCTCTCACCCCTGGTGTATCAAGACTCCAAAGCTCGTATCCCCTATGGTTGGCATCAATGTCGGCGGCGATGCCGCGCCCCGTATCTTCCTTGTCATACGTGCGGAGCAAGATTTCTCCCGTCTTGGCATCTCGCAAATCAGATCCGTATGGGTATGCCTCATGCACCATAAAGTATTCCAAACCTGGTCGGTCTGGGTCTAAGTCGCCCAAATGCTGGGCATCGCCATGTCCCAAGCCCGTGGAGTACAGCAATGTGCCATCATTGTTGATGGCTGCCGAACCGTATGTAATCTCATCGCATCCATCGCCATCCACATCGCCCACAGCCAAACTGTGCGCTCCTTGTCCGTATGCCGATGGTTGGTCTGGCGAAACCGAGGCATGGAGCCACTTGGTCTTGAGTTCCTTGCCATCGAAATCCACCGCCCAAAGGTAAGAACGGGTGTAATAGCCACGGCACATCACGGCACTTGGGTTCTTGTCTGCCCCATCGAGGTAAGCCACACCAGCCAAGTATCGCTCGCCACGGTTGCCCAGATTGGCCTTGTCGCCCCATTTCTTGGAATAGGCAGGATAACCCTTTTCTAACTTCTCTCCTTCCTCCATCTGGAAGCCTACGCCAAAGGCACGGTTGGGGTTATACCATACGGTATGCAGAGCCTCGCCCGTTTGACCATTGAAGACGGTCAACAACTCTGGACCCGTCAAGATGCGACCACGCTCGTTGCGATAGTCGGCATCGTTGTCGATGGAGCGAATGGCAGCATCAGTAGCAGCTTTACTCACATACTTTCCCTTGCCGTCAACCGATCCAGCCGATGTCTTGCAAATCATCTCTGCCTTGCCATCGCCGTCAAAGTCATAGACCAAGAACTGGGTGTAATGAGCACCCGCACGGATGTTCTTTCCCAAGTTGATGCGCCAAAGCTGGGTGCCATCGAGCTTATAGCAATCGAGGATGACATCCCCCGTATAACCATCATGCGCATTGTCGTGGGCATTGGAAGGATCCCATTTCAATATGATTTCATACGCTCCATCGCCATCCACATCGCCCACGCTACAGTCGTTTGGCGAATAGGTATAGGAGCGTCCATCCTGTGCCACGCCACCCTCTGGTCGATTCACAGATAATGACTTGAAGAGGTTTCCCCAAGGCTTTATTGCCTTCGACTCCTCTCTCTTTGCTGCCGCATCCATCTTAGGTTCCTCCTGATAGGTGATGATGCGATAAGTGTTGGCAGCAGAACCTGTCTTGTCCACATAGTTGGTAAGCTTCAAGTGGTGTGCGATAACCTTGCCATCCCTCTCCACATCGAAGCACACGTTCTTACCATCTGTCCCTAGCAATCTCCAACTGATGAAGATGCCCTTGTCCGCGGCAGGAAGAGCCACCACTCCACGATCGAGCTTCTCCATCTGAGAGACGGGAGTGATAGACTGAGCCTGCGCCCCGAAGGCTGGCACCATGGACAGAAGCAAGCCTAGCAAAGGGAGCTGTATTTTCTTCATTTGTTTCATTGTAGTTTTGTATTCAAAGTGTTGTTATTGTTCTGCATCAAAGTGTCATTATCATTCTGCATCAAAGTAAAACCAAAGTTTCATTCTCAATCCATCATCCCCGATGTTGATTCGGATATTGCCTGGTTGTGCCTCTGGTCCTAGTTGTTCAATCGGCTTATACGACTGGATTCCTGGAATCTCAAAGAGGAAAGAGAGGTCGCCCTCTGGGAATGGCTGCATCGTATGCTTCTCACCATTCAAAGCCTTCGGCTCTTCGGGGGTGAAGACACGATAATAGAGTCCGTCGGTCTCGGTATAGAATTGGAACGGAGCTTGGTCTGACTGCATCTCCGCCCAATACACGTTGGCGTGATAGCCCTTGAACTCAGGGTAGTCCCAACTTTCGCCTGTCACGGTATTGTTATAGTTCTTCTGCCAGATGCCCCATTGCGGACCACGAAGGCGATTGCGCCATACTCGGTAAGGTCCCTTTCCCATCCATCGCATCCCTTTACATAGACTTTCGGGATAAGAGAAAGAAAAGCCTAGGTTGCGAACCTCGGCATCGAAGAACGCCCCATCGAATCGCTTGCCATTGCGATTGTTCAGAACGACGGCATCCATTCCCAACCAACCATCTGCGGTCATTCGCCAAACGATGGAGTCGATGGCTCCCGTATAGTGCATCACGAGCAGTGCATCGTTTTCCTCCTGACGAGCGGAAATCTGTTGCAACTTTGCCTTCATACCCACAGGCAGAGGACCGTTATTGAAAGGTATTTCCTTTACCTTATTATATATATGGGACAACATTCCTGTTTCTGCATCGAAAACTGCCTTCACTCCATTGGCAGAACACAGGGTGGTGCCAGCCACGGATGCCGAAGCTGTTTGCAGATTGCTCTGCTTATCGCCAGAAGACACCGACAACTGAGCTTTCACTGCCTGAATATGCTTTTGGAAATATTCATCTGCATAGTGCAGAGGATAAGTCCAGACGTTCACTGTATCGCCTTGGCTGCTGAGAGCCACCAACTCCAAGACATCACCTTGCTCCAAGGCTGCTTTCAGCCCCAAAGCATTTCCCTGCTCGCCATTCTCTTTCTTCATCAAGGTGGCATATCCACATTCTCCTCGCTCGATAGCAGGAAGCTTTATTTTGCCTTGTGAAACCACTTCTCCGTTTGAGAGGATGCGATAATTCATCTCATACTCATCAAGACGGCTAAACAAGCTTTCGTTATTGACAAGAATTCGTCCGTCCCATGCAGAACGGATGCGAAGTGGAGCAATCTGGATTGGAGACCACACATCACGGATGGTGAACCAACTGCCCTCTTTCTCTCGATGTGGTCCCAACACGCCATCGGGAGCATTGGTACCATCGGTATCTATCTCGCCCTTGCGGTCGGTACGCACCACACCCTCGTCTATCATTGCCCAGATGAAACCACCGGCAAAAAGAGGATTTTTGCTCCAATGCGCCCAATACTCATCAAGCGAGGCACCGCCACCCTTGTCATACTGACTGTGCAAGAACTCCGTAGGCATAAACACCTCATATCCATTGTGCAAACGATGCACACCTGTTTGGTAGGCAGGATAATGATGCGCGTCCACCCCATCAAAGAGAGCCCATGGATGCACCACGTGGCGTTGCTGGATGTCGTATTCACCAAAAAGCGGGTCCAAGTCGTAGTTGAAACCTCCCTCATTGCCATTTCCCCAAGCGAAGATGCAAGGATGATTGGCATCGTCTATCATCATCTCACTTAGTATCTTCTTACCTACCTCTGTATGATAATGGTTCTGCCATCCTGGCAACTCATCAAAATAGAGAATACCCAAGGAGTCGCAGATGTCCAGGAAATGCTTGTCGGGTGGATAATGGGAGCGAATGGCATTGGCATTCATACCCTTCACGAGCTTTGCATCCTCGATATCAAGTCGCTTGCTGGTGGTTCTGCCCGTCTCGGGATAGAAGCAATGGCGGTTGATTCCCTTCACCACCAGTTTCTTGCCATTCATATAGAATCCATCACGAGGACGGAACTCCATGGTTCGGAAGCCCACTCGCTGGTGATACTCATGCACCACTTGTCCATTGGCAGCTACAAGTTGCAAGTTCATATCATAGAGATGGGGATGCTCTGCGTCCCACGCCTCGATGCCTTGCCAAGAAAGGGAGAGGCGTTGTTTTTCTTGTGCCTTCAAAGACAAGGTCTGCGTAAGCTTTTCAGACAAGGCACTCACCGATGAAGTTTTTCCTGATGAAACTTTCGACAAGGAAACCTTCAATTTTGTTCCTTCCGTCAAGCCTTGGGCAAACAAGTCCATCTTCATCGTACCATCAGCCAGCGCATCCACCGCCACCCGCTCGATATGAGTCTTAGGGAAAGCTTGCATATACACAGGGCGATAGATGCCGCCAAAGAGCCACCAATCGGCATGGCGTTCTGCCAAGTTCACCGATTTGTCATCCGACTGCTTCTTTACAAACACCTCCAGGCGATTGGCCTTGCCAAAGTTCACGTATGGCGTGATGTCGTAGGTGAAAGAAGTAAAGCCGCCTTGGTGCACGGGTCCCACTTGCTGTCCGTTTACCGACACCTTGGCATCGGTCATCACTCCATCAAAAGTAAGCTTTATTGTCCTGCCTTGCCATTTGGCTGGCACCTTGAACTGGTGGCGATAAGTACCCGTCTCATCGCTCACCTTTCCATCTTTCTTCTTATAATATCTGCCGTATGTATATTCGCCAAAGCCCTGCTGTTCCCAGCAAGAAGGCACAGCTATCTTTCTCCACTTGCCACTATTGTTGCCCTTGGAGCAAAAGAAGTCCCACTTCACCGTTTGGTCGGCATCACGCCCCGAAAGATAAACGGTTTCGGTGGCTTGAGCCGATGCCCCCAAACTGAGGAGACTCAGCATACAAACGAGAAATATTTGTTTGATACACATAGTCGATGTATTTTGAAAACATTATTTATACGATGCCACAGGGAAGAGATAGAACTTGCGGTTCAAATCATAATCCACCATCCACTGGTCTAGCAGGATATGGTTGTCCAATGCCTTGATGACCAAAGTATGCTTTCCGGCAGACAAACCAACAAGCTTCAATTCTCTGACGGCTTGCCCACGAAGCACATTGAGTTTCCAACGCTCAGAGCGGAATGGTTCCTTCAGATTGTAAACCGTAGGCTCTACCCCATCCACGCTCACAGAGAAACGCAGGTCACCCTTGTCGTTTGGCTGTGTAGGAATCAATGCCACACGGAGCACGGCATCGCCTTCCTTGGTTGTCTCAAAGGCATATTCCAAACTTCCATCCTTTGGAAGAGACACGGCATTCATGCTGTGACCCAACATCTGCACTGTCTCCACACCCTCCGTGGCTTTCTGATAGTCGCAAGCATTGTGGGCTATCACACCATCAGCCTGAATAGGATGCGCCTGGGTATCGTATGGTTTCTGCAACCATTCCTTCACTTGCTCGTCATTCAACAAGGTAGGAACATTTGGCGCAGCGAACACAGGCAGGTCACGAGGACGCATATTCATCGAACGCTGCCATTTGCCCCCCGACATCTTATCATTATAATAAGCCGTCAGGTCGCGAATCTCCTGATAAGCATGCTGGCTTTGAGCCACAGCGTGGTAGATTTTCGCATTGTTGACAAACATATCCTCCTTGGTGCTTCCGTTGGCAAAGCTGCGAGCCTTCTGCGCCCATAATATCTTTCGGGCATGGGCATCGGCTGCCAGCACAGGATATTCTATCGCTGCAAAATAAGCATCCTTCAACTCCGGACGAACTTCATCCGCAATCTGCTTCACCTGCGATGCGATGGCTGCATAACGCTCCAAGTATCTGTCCAACTCATCCCCAAAGGCGGTGGTTGAGAACTCAGAGTTTCTGACAGGTGTCAATCCCCTATCAAACAATTTCTTATCCACCTCCACTTGGCTCCATCCCATAAACTCCGGGCGACGCTCGCCACAAAGCTTGTAGAATTCCTGCATAGCAGGGAACAATCGATTGCCAACTTTCTCGCCAAACTGCTGGCACAGCCATGTCTGATAATGCTCGTTGATGGTGCTTGCCTTCACGCTGTTGATGTTCCAAGCCATATCCATAAATAGCTCCAAGTCATAACCAGCAATCTTTGGGTCATGGACATTCACCAACCACATCTTGCGCACGTTGTGATCGTAGGCAGCCTTCATCTCATTGTATATCAACCCTGGCTGGGTGGTGGCTAGCCAAAGGTAGTCGTGTGGTCTTCCCCAATAGCTAAGATGATAATAAATTCCACCGCCACCGCTGCGCTTCTGTTCCTCCGCATCCGACAGGCGGGTCATATAGCCATAGTTGTCGTCGCACCACATCAAGGTTACATAGTCAGGCACCTTCAAGCCCTTGTTGTAGATGTCGAGCACCTCCTTGTAAGGGATAAACACCTGAGTCTGCTTGCTAGGTTCGCCAAGATACTTACGGATGAGGGCTTGCTGGTCGTTGATGACTTGTTGCAATCCATCAAACTTCTCCTGCATCGTCTTCACGCCCTCCATGCTTCCATCATGGATGCCTCGCATTCCGATGGTGAGCAGGTTGCCGCCCTTGGAACCTTTCACCTCCTTGAGTCGCTGTATCCAATAGTCTTGCACCTGTGCCTTGTTGGTGATATAATTGAAGCGTCCTCGCTTCGCCTCATCCCATTCGTCCACGTTATTGCGGAGCAATGGCTCGCAGTGAGATGAGCCAATGGCGATGCCACAACTGTCTGCCATTGCCTTAGCCCCAGCAATAGTAAAGAAGGCCTTGGTGCCAGTGTGCATACCCGGCCAGATGGCATTCCCCCTGAGGCGCATCAAGAGCTGGAACACTTTTTTGTAGGTGCGAGGACCTATCGTGCCAAAACTCGCCTTCTCATAGTTACCATAACTCCAAGGGCGAAGACTCCAGTCCTCGTCGTTGATAAAGATGCCACGGTATTCCACGGATGCGCCTTGCAAGGTAGTAAACCCATTGTCGATGACGAGGCGTTGCTTCTTTTCAGGCACAACATCTCCCCACCATACCCATGGGCTTACTCCTGCCTGGCGCGACATTTCCAACAGACCGTAGGCTGCACCTCGGCCATTGGTTCCGACAATTACAATCTGATTACCTTTTATTGATATATGAAAACCATCTATTTTTTGAGAGACCTCAGCCACAGGAATCCCTTGCTTTTCCAAAGCTTTCCTTGTGGCAGCAGAGACCTTGTCCAATTCCACGACTTTGATGACAGCGGCTTTTTCTTGTGTGGTGGCTATCGCTTTCTTGCCCGTCACTGCTTGCATATCGGCAGCAAACATATCTGCGGCAACTTTTACAACAGGGTCCACGTTTTTCTGTATGCTATAGCTCACCGCCTTGTTGCCATCAAACCAAATCAAATCTTTGGCAGACAGTGGCAATGCCGACAAAGCACACAGCGTCAGTGCCATCTTTCCCATAAAAAAAGTCTTTCTGTTTGTCATTGTTATTATATTTTTAAGTAAGTGTTGATTTTGAATGCAAAAATAATCCTTTCATTTCATATTAGCCTATCAAAATTGTTCAAAATACCGTATTATTTATCCAAAACGAGTTTTCCTCGCCAGACGTTAGGCTTTTGAAACTCACACGACCCATGAAAAAGGGCGATACTCCCAAACGAAGTACCGCCCTTTGTGTTTAGAAATATAGAACTTTAAATCTGATTCTATTTTTTAGTAACCAGGGTTCTGCATCTTCTCCTTCTCCTCATTACTCAAAGAAGCACCATTCTCGTTGGTGATACCGTCGAGGAATGACTGAGGAATTGGACGATAGTAGTGCTTGGCAGGGTCGAACTTACCGATACCACGCTCAGAACCATCATTGAACGCATTCCAACGAGCCTCCAATGTCTTGGTACGTGCCAAGTCTTCCCAACGCTGGCTCTCACCAATCAACTCACGAGTGCGCTCGTTCAAAAGGAAGCACATAATCTTGTCATAATCAGAAGTACACTTCAAAGCCTCATAGATAGGCTCATCAGCCTTAGAGTTCAAGATGTCATCAACACTGTTCAAGTGCATTTCGCTCTTGGTAGAAGCTGTAGTCTCTGGGATGTTGTTAGACTCGAAGTAAGTGTTCTCCTCTGTGTAGATGGCACCCTCGTTAGAGTAGCCACCACCCTTGTTGGCACAAGCAGAGTTCTTCTTGTAAGCCTGACCACCATCACGACTGATAGAGCGATCCTCACCATCTGCATAACCTGCACGGTCACGAACCATGTTCAAGTAAGTGATGGCATTGCCATAATCCTTCTTACGAATATAAGCCTCAGCAACCATCAGTACATCGTCAGCAGAACGAGCGATAATAGCATCACGTGTACCGAACTGGGAAGCGATATTGTTACGAGCACCATCACGGAACTTACTCAAGGCTACACTACGGTTATGTGGGTAGATGGTATAATAGTTACCAGAGTGAGTAGTATTATCTTTTGCAACGTTCCACTGGAATGGCTGTCCAGCATAATAACGCACGAAAGTATGCTCAGGAACCAACTTACCATTCTTCAATACATAGTCTTCAGAAATCTGATCCTTGCCATCTTTATCCTTAGCAGGTGTAAAACGAGTATCGCCAGGATTGTTTACGATATACTTCAGACCAATCTCACCACCCACGAAACGATGGTCACCCAATGGTTTGTTGGTATTAGTGCCAGGCACAACAACATCGTCAGGATAGTATTCTGGATGAGCAGCATAGATTGGGTCATTAACTGTTACAACTTTTGTATCCTTGTCCTGAGTTGCATTAATCCAGTAAGGAGCACCATTCGTATAGTTACAACCATACTTGGTGATGAATGACTTCCAGAAGCGAGAGTCATTCACACGATCAAAGACCTGCATAGAATACTCTGTAGCGCTGACATAGCTGAACTCACGGTCACCAGAGATATCACGCTTCATACCTGCCAAATTCTGATATACTGATGGGAAGCAGAGGTGCATCTGATTTCCAAAACGTCCCCAAGAATCGCTATTGTCAGAGAACTGAGCTGCCAAGACTACCTCTTTCACCTGCTCATTAGCACCATCAGGCTCTGTATAATCCCAAAGTTCCTGGAAGTTAGCACACAAAGGATGAGCTGTAATAACCTCCTTACCATATTTGATGACAGCCTCTAAGTCTGCATCCTTGTACTGAGAATTCCAACTATCATGCAATTCTGAAGCACGGAACAAATGTGCCTTTGCCAAGAAGTGAGCGGCTGCAGACTTAGTCAAACGTCCTAGCTGCTTGCTCTCTGGCTCATCTGGCAACAACTCGTATGCCTTCTCAAAGTCTGAGATAATCTGGGCAAAGCACTCCTCCTCGCTGTTGCGAGTATAGGTATAATTGATTTTACCATTACTTGGTTCCAACTTCAAAGGCACGCCACCAAACTGCTTCACCAACTCGAAGTAAGCGTATGCACGGAAGAAGTAACCTTCACCCAGACGAATGTTGTACTTATCATTCTTCTGGTCGTAATATAATGGTATGTTCTGAATCAAGATGTTGGCTGGTTCGATAGTACCATACATATTGTCCCAAAGAGGCTGGTTGGAAGCTGTCTCACCAGAGTTCAAATCTGCAGCATAATGATTCCAAGCAGCCATATCGTTAGCACCACCTGTAAACTCATCAACACCCATGTTATACATGTTGTAGCCCCAAATATAGTTGAACTTGAATTTCAACTTCTGATAAGTACCCGTAACCAAGTCGTTGATACCGTCTTCAGTCTGGAAGTAAGCGGTACCCTTCTCTGTAATGAGCTTCTCGTCCAAGAACGAGTCGCTGCATGATGTCATGGTTGTTCCCAATGTCGCTCCCAAGAGAAGAGAAGCGAATAATATTTTATTTGTCTTCATGATGAAAATCCTAAATTAGAAACCAATGTTTAATCCGATTACCCAACTCTTGATGGTTGTACCAGAACCGTAGGAAGTTGAGTTGTTGTCATAGCTCAAGAGGTCGGTATCAAGCCACTTGCACTTCTTGTAGATAGTGAATGGGTTCATAGCCTGTACATAAATCTTGAGATTGCTCATGCCCATTTTGCCGATAACACTCTTAGGGAAGGTATAGCCCAGAGAGATGTTACGCATCTTGATGTAAGAACCATCCTGATAGTTCATGGAACTAGAGTAGGCATCAGCTGCTGTACCATTAGAACCTGGAGAGTAGTACTCTGCGTCCTCATTGGTACCTGCAATCCAGTAATCAACATCACGCATAGCATACATACCGCCGAGGGTCTCAGCACCCTTGGCAACAGTAAACTTCCAACGAGCATAGATGAAGCAAGACAACTCGAAGTTCTTGTAGCTGAAGGTATTCTGCCAACCACCAGACCAGCGAGGACGAACCTTGCCCACAATCTCACGGTCATTGGCATCAATCTTGCCATTTCCATCGAGATCCTTTACCTTAATCTGACCTGGCTTGCGACCAAACTTGGCTGCTTCATCAGCCTCGGCTGTCTTCCAGATACCATCATATACATAATCGTAGTAAACACCGATTTCCTCACCAACGAAGAGACGGTCGTTCACGTTCTTTTCTACACCATTGTTCAACTTATCCACACGGTTGCGGTCGATAGTCCATGTAAGGCTGGTGTTCCATGTGAAGTCCTTGGTCTTTACAGGGATAGCGTTCAACTGCAAGTCAACACCCCAACCAGAGGTCTCACCTACGTTAGCGTATGTGCTGGTATAACCAGTGAGAGAAGGAATGGTGGTAGCCAAAATCAAGTCTGTGGTCTTGTTGTGATAGAAGTCAACAGTACCACTGATTCGGTTGTTGATGAAACCGAAGTCCAAACCCACGTTCCACTGCTTGGTCTTCTCCCAACCGAGGTCGAGGTTAGCCATCTTGTTAGGACTCTTGGCAGAAGCATCTGATGGCAAGTAACCAACATACTTGGTTGAGCCCCAAGTATAGACATTAGACTGTACAGCACCCTGTGTGGCGTATGCAGAAACGGCATAGTTACCAGACATACCATAACCGAAACGAAGCTTCAAGTTGCTCACCCAGTCTGCCTTCTGCATAAACTTCTCCTGGTCGATACGCCAACCGAGAGCCACAGATGGGAAGGAAGCCCACTTATGACCGTCTGCCAACTGAGAGGCGCCATCGGAACGTACACTGGCAGTCAACATATACTTATCAGCGTATGTATAGTTAACACGAGCCATGTAAGAAGCCAACTGGGTCTCTGTCAAACCAGTAGTGTACTGCAATGGGTCGCTAGAAGAACTTGTGTTCCACCACAACTCATCTGCACTGGCTACATTAGCCTTGATGTTACCATTCTCGTAGTGATAGCTAGAAGCACTCTGCAAGAGGGTTACGCCGATACGATGGTTCTTGGCGATAGTCTTGTTATAGTAAATCAAGTTATCGAGTGTCCAAGCCACCTTGTTAGAAGGGTTATACTGAGCCACGTTCTTACCATCACCGTTGATACCATCTGCAGCATTGGCGATGCCAAGGCGATAGTACTGGAGTTCTGGACCAAACTGGATGCGGTAAGACAAACCATCCAATGGAGCCCAAATCTTACCAAAGTTGAGCTGTGCGTATGCACTACCATTGATACGGAAGTTGGTACGCTTGTTGGTATTGTACTTCAACTCATCAATAGGGTTGATGATGTTAACGTTGTAAGCCCATGGGTTACGGATATAGTTGCCCTCAGAGTCGTAAGGAACGGTCCAAGGAATCATGGAGTTCAACGCATTGTAGTAATCACCAGCACCAGTAACAGACTTACTGTAGTTGTAACCATAATCCTGAGAACCGTATGAGGCATTCATGGTGAAGCCCAATGTCAAAGGGGCAATAGGACGTGCCTCAAAAGAGGTGTTCAATGTAAAGCGCTGATATTTCTGTCCAGGCTGCACACCCTTCTGCTCCAAATAGCCAAAGGAACCGTAGCCATTAAACTTATCAGTACCACCAGATGCACTCAAGGTATGCTCATGGGTGATGCCCGTCTGCTTACCCTGTGAAGCCCAATCGTATGAGCCTACCAATTCTGGATGATAAACACCATCTACCCAAGCCTGATTAATGTTAGCCCAGCTAGCAGGCTCACCACCAAAGAGTTTCTGGTCGCTGGCATAGTCTGGTGCGAAATCAGCTTTTGAGTCGCCATAGCCACCATAGTTATAAGCTGCACGACGTGCATAGTCCAACCACTGCTGTGCATTCATCATCTTGGTTACATCGTGGAGGGTTGAGAAAGTAACAGTACCTGCATAGTTCAAGGTCATCTTGCCCTCCTTACCTTTCTTGGTAGTAACGAGCACAACACCATTGGCGCCACGGGCACCATAGATGGCTGTAGCGGAAGCATCCTTCAACACCTCGATGCTCTCTATATCCTGTGGGTTGATGTTCTCAATACCACCATTCTGGATAATCATGCCATCCACTACATAGAGAGGATCACTACTAGCACCGATGGAACGCTGTCCACGGATGGTGATGCTACCCACGGTACCAGGACGCTGAGAGTTGGTGATATCCACACCGGCGGTCTTACCCTGCATACCTTCGAGGGCATCCTTCACTGGCATGGCTGTCAAGTCCTTGGAATCCAGATGAGCCAAGGCACCAGTGACATCGCTCTTGCGCTGTACACCATAACCTACCACCACGACTTCATCCAAAGCCTTGTTATCTTCCTGCAAGGTAACTTTCAGCTCGCTCTTACCTGTGACATTCACTTTCTGAGCCACATATCCGATATAGGAGATTTCTACTGTTGCACTCTTTGGCACATTGGTCAAAGCAAAATTACCATCAAGGTCGGTAACGGCACCATTGGTTGTACCTACCACCTTCACACTTGCACCAATGATTGGCTCACCTGTATTATCTACAACTGTTCCTTTCACGGTTCTGGCTTGTTGCACTACCGTTGTTTCTGCAAAAGCTTGCCCCCCCATAAGAGGTGAAAGCATCAATGCTGAGCAAAACAAAGTCACTGGCAATACAGAGCCTTTTTTAAATAGTTTGCTGTTCATTTGTTATTGTTTTTAGTTTATACGATTGTTAGCATCAATATGCAGCCCAGGAATATCACTTTGGATGATTATCTCAAGCTATCATTTTGGTTTCGGTTGCAAAATTAGCTTAAAACAGTAAAGTGGCACTACATATTTTGTTAATTAACCTATATTATTTGATATTACATATTTCTGTCTGTTATTAGGGGTGATTATCACTCATTTCTATGCGAAAATCATCCAAAAGTAATAGATATGATAGATTTTTATCATTATTTTAGCATCTTTGACCAATATTCTGCACCGACTTTGCACTTTTATTTGTACCTTTGCCATCAAAAGAAACAAAAACTATAACAATCTAGAATATGGATCTAAAAGGAACGTATACCGCCAACCCTCATCGCTACGATGACAGCGAGGCACTTTACAAGAGATGTGGCAAGAGTGGCATTCTCCTGCCAAAGATTAGCTTGGGTTTCTGGCACAACTTCGGAGGCGTAGACCCCTACGAGCGTAGCCGTGCCATCACCCACTATGCCTTCGACCATGGCATCACCCACTTCGACCTAGCCAACAACTATGGTCCTCCATACGGCAGTGCCGAGGAGACATTCGGTCGTTTGATGGACGATGATTTCCACCCTTACCGTGACGAGCTCTTCATATCCACCAAGGCTGGATACGATATGTGGGAAGGTCCTTACGGCAACTGGGGCTCTCGCAAATACCTGATGGCGAGCCTCGACCAGAGTCTCAAGCGCATGCACCTCGACTACGTAGACCTCTTCTACAGTCATCGCTATGACCCAAACACGCCATTGGAGGAAACACTCCAGGCGATGGTAGACATCGTGCGTTCGGGCAAGGCACTCTATCTGGGCATCAGTCGCTGGCCTTTGGAAGCCCTCAAGTTTGCCGACCAATACCTCAGAGAGCGAGATGTACCCCTGCTCATCTACCAGGGCAGGCTCAATCTCCTGGACCGTGCGCCACAAGAGGAAGGCATCACCGACTATTGTGCCGAGCACGGCATCGGCTTCATCTCCTTCTCGCCTTTGGCACAAGGCCTTCTCACCGACCGCTACCTCAACGGCATTCCTAGCGACAGCCGTATGGCAAAGGAACATTTCCTGAAGCATTCTGCATTGACCCCAGAGTTGCTCGACAAGCTGCATTACCTCAACGATGCCGCCTCATCTAGGGGCGAGACTCTGGCAGAGATGGCGTTAGCCTGGATTTTGCATCAGAAGGGAGTGACCAGTGTTCTGGTAGGTGCCAGCTCCACTGGGCAGCTAGAGAAAAACATGAAATGCGTGCATGCCGAGGGATTCGAGGGAAACATCCTATAGACCTAAGGCAAAAAGTGCAGCGTTTTAGCATATATATAATAATGTGAATCATGCAAATCAGTAAATACCTATTAGCAACAGAACGAGACGCAGAATGGGGACTCACCATCAGTACCGTGGGACGGGAAGAGATTGGTCCTGGTGACCCCTATCCCACCAAAGGACATGCCGACGGCTACTATTTCGACATCCACAAGGGCAGAACCCTCGACGAATACCAATTACTATACCAGCCAGAAGGCGAAGGCATCTTCAAGTCGGCACATGTGCAAGAAACCAAGATCAAAGCTGGAGACATCTTTCTCCTCTTCCCAGGAGAATGGCACACCTATCATCCCCTGAAAGAAACAGGATGGAAGAGCTATTGGATTGGGTTCAAGGGAAAGAACATAGACGACCGAGTGAAGGCAGGATTCCTCTCTCCCGAGAAACCTATCTACCACGTGGGGTTCAGCAATGAGATTATCAGTCTCTATGAAGAGGCTTACCGCACAGCCAACGCCGAAGCCGCTTACGCACAGCAAACCATGGCTGGCATCGTAAACCACCTCATCGGACTGATGTATTCCTTGGAACGCAACAACATCTTGAATAAAGACACCAAGCATGTGGACATGGTCAACAAAGCTCGACTACGTATACGTGAATCTCTGGAGAGTAACCTCACTATCCAGGAAATAGCCCAGGAACTTGGCATCAGCTACTCATCCTTTCGTAAGCTCTTCAAGGAGCATACAGGATTCGCTCCAGCCCTATACCAGCAAACCCTCAAGTTACAAAGGGCAAAGGAGCTGCTATCCACTACCGATGATAGCATCAAGGAGATAGCCTACCGACTCAACTTTGAGTCACCAGACTACTTTTCCTCTAAGTTCAAGAACCAGGTAGGCATGAAGCCATCTGACTTCAGGAACATGACAAGATAAAATAATATAATAAGGTATACATATATAGAATAAGGTATACATATTATCATATAAGAAGCATACAAGAAAAAACGGCAAGCTAGGGTAAAAAACTTAGTTTGCCGTTTTTGTATTATCTGACAAAAAACCATGCACGAATATCATTTTCTCTTGGTCTATAAACAGAAATCCAACTAACTTTGCAACCAAAATAACAAAAAAAACAACAAAACTTAAAGACTAAAATAATCAAATGGAACAAAAGAAATACTTCTTTGCCGTGGACCTCGGTGCCACAAGCGGAAGAACCATCATCGGCAGCCTAGCCGATGGCAAGTTTGAGACAGAGGAACTGACTCGCTTCGACAATCGTCTCATCGAGACAGGCGGTCATTTCTACTGGGACATCTTTGCCCTTTACTACGAGATAATCGGTGGACTGAAACTCGTGGCAGAACGTGGTATCCATATCGAGAGCATCGGCATCGACACTTGGGGCTGCGACTTTGTTTATGTAGACAAGAATGGCGACATCCTGCGCAACCCAATGGCTTATCGCGACCCTCATACTTTCGGTATGATGGAAAAATACTTCGATGAGAAGATAAGCAAGGAGAAGGTGTATGAGAAGACTGGCATCCAGTTTATGAACTTCAACTCGCTCTTCCAGATGTACGCCATGCGCAAGGCTAACAACGTAGCTTTGGAGAACGCCGACAAGATTCTCTTCATACCAGACGCTCTGAGCTATATGCTCACAGGTAGAGCCATCTGCGAATATACCGTAGCCTCTACGTCCCAGATACTGAATCCGGTAACTGGCGACCTCGACAATGAGTTGGTGGAGAGCCTCGGTTTGAAGCGTTCACAATTTGGCGAGATGACAGTCCCTGCCACCATCATAGGCACACTGACCGAGGAGGTGCAGAAGATGACAGGTTTAAATGCAGTACCAGTCATCGCCGTAGCAGGTCACGACACCGCCAGTGCCGTAGCTGCCGTACCAGCCAAGAACGAGAAGTTCGCTTACCTCAGCTCTGGTACCTGGAGCTTGATGGGCATCGAAACAAAGAATGCCATCATCAATGAGCGCAGCTATGACCTCAACTTTACCAACGAGGGCGGCATTGAGGGCACTACCCGATTCCTCAAGAACATCTGTGGTATGTGGATTTACGAGCGTTGCCGCAAGGAGTGGAAGAATGAGGTGGCAGCCAAGCATGGCGACCCATCTTGCCTAGGACACGGCACATTGATAGCCGAGGCGATGAAGCAGCCAGCCTTCCAGAGCATCATCAATCCAGACGATGCCACATTCGCCAACCCTGCTTGCATGGTGGATGCCATCAAGACCTACTGCCAGCAGACTGGTCAGCACGTACCAGAGGGATATGCAGAGATTTGCCGTTGCATCTTCGACAGCCTCGCCCTCCGTTATCGCCAGGTGTTCACGTGGCTCAAGGAGTTTGCCGACTTCGACATCGACGTACTCCATATCATCGGCGGAGGTTCGCTCAACAATTACCTCAACCAGTTCACCGCCAACAGTTGCGGCGTAACCGTATTGGCAGGTCCACAGGAAGGCACAGCCATCGGCAATATCATGTTGCAGGCTAAGGCGGCAGGTCTCGTCAAGGACATCTGGGAGATGCGACAGATTATCGCCAACTCCATCGACCTCAAGAAGTTTGAACCAGAGGACAAGGAGGCATGGGATGCAGCTTATGAGAAATTCTTAAAGGTAAAAAAGTAAAAAGGTAAAAAAGTAAAAAGACTTTCAAATAACAACAGACAATAAAAAGTAAATAACAACAAACAATAAAAACTAAAAGACAAATGAAAGCAGATTTGATTACAAAGAATTATGAGATTGCAAAGGAGCGCTATGCTGCTCTCGGTGTGGATACAGACAAGGCTATCGAGACTTTGGAGAAGACTCCTATCTCCTTGCATTGCTGGCAGGCTGACGACGTGGTTGGCTTCGAGCGTGGCGAGGCTGCTTCTGGTGGTATCCAGAGTACAGGCAACTACCCTGGCAAGGCTCGCAACATCGATGAGCTCCGCCAGGACATCGAGAAGGTAAACTCTCTCTTGGCTGGTACATTCCGCCTCAATCTCCACGAGATATACGGCGAGTTCGGTGGCAAGCAGATTGACCGCAACGAGGTAACCGTTGACCAGTTCACTGGTTGGATGCAGTGGGCTAAGGAGCAGAACATGAAGCTCGACTTCAACTCTACTTCTTTCTCTCACCCTAAGAGCGGCAGCCTCTCACTCTCTAACCCAGACCCAGCTATCCGTGAGTTCTGGATTGAGCACACCAAGCGTTGCCGTCGCATCGCTGATGCCATGGGTAAGTTCCAGAACGACCCTTGTATCATGAACATCTGGGTACACGATGGTTCTAAGGACTTGACAGTAGAGAAGGGTCGCTATCGTGAACTCTTGAAGAATTCTCTCGATGAGATCTTGGCAGAGGAGTTGCCTAACATGAAGTCTTGCTTGGAGGCTAAGCTCTTCGGTATCGGCTTGGAGGCTTACACCGTAGGTTCTCACGACTTCTACGCTGGCTACTGCGCTAAGAACAACGTGATGTACACACTCGACACAGGTCACTACGAGCCAACAGAGAATGTATCTGATGCCGTTTCAGCTCTCTTGCTCTTCGTACCAGAGCTGATGCTCCACGTGTCTCGCCCAATGCATTGGGATTCTGACCACGTAACACTCTTCGACGACAACACTCGCAACCTCTTCTCTGAGTTGGTACGTGCCAATGCTCTCGACCGTGCTCACATCG
>CAVCRI010000045.1:0-18331 GCA_963604545.1 Lachnospiraceae bacterium
GCTTGCCAAAGGCATTCAAGCACTATGCTAGCTTGATTTCTGTGAAGACCAGTTCCATCCAGTATGAGAACGACGACGTGATGCGCCCAGTTTGGGGTGACGACTATAGCATCTGCTGCTGTGTATCTGCTACACAGACTGGTAAGGAGATGCAGTTCTTCGGTGCTCGTGCCAACTTGGCTAAGTGCTTGACCTACGCTATCTCTGGTGGTGTAGACTCCAAGACCCGTGAGCAGTGCGGTCCTAAGTACCGTGCCATCGAGGGTGATGTGGTGACCTACGAGGAGTTCATGCCACGCTTCATGGATATGATGGACTGGCTCGCAAGTGTCTATGTGAAGACTTTGAACCTCATTCACTACATGCACGATAAGTACTTCTACGAGGCAGCCGAGATGGCACTCATCGACACCGATGTGCGCCGTACCTTCGCTACTGGTATCGCTGGCTTCAGTCACGTAGTAGACTCTATCTCAGCCATCAAGTATGCCAAGGTAAACATCATCCGTGACGAGACAGGTTTCCCTCTCAGCTTCAAGACCGAGGGCGACTTCCCACGCTACGGTAACGATGATGAGCGTGCTGACGAGATTGCTGTATGGCTCTTGAAGACCTTCATGAACATGATCAAGAAGTATCACACCTATCGTGACTCAGAGCCTACAACCTCTATCCTCACCATCACAAGTAATGTGGTTTACGGTAAGTACACCAGCAACATGCCTGATGGTCGTCCAGCAGGTGCTCCTCTTGCCCCAGGTGCCAACCCATCATACGGTGCCGAGAAGAACGGCTTGCTCGCTTCCTTGAACTCTGTGGCTAAGTTGCCTTACGAGTATGCCCTCGATGGTATCTCCAACACCCAGACCATCAGCCCAGGTGCCCTCGGTCATAACGACGAGGAACGTGCCCAGACATTGGTAGGCGTGATGGATGGTTACTTCAATCAGGGTGCCCACCACCTCAACGTGAACGTATTCGGCGTTGAGAAGCTCAAGGATGCCATGGAGCACCCAGAGAAGGAAGAGTACCAGAACTTCACCATCCGTGTGAGCGGTTACGCCGTGAAGTTCATCGACTTGACCCGTGAGCAGCAGCTCGATGTGATTGCGCGTCAGGCACACGAGAGACTGTAATAAGTTAGGAGTTTGGAGTTCTTCTAGCTTCCCATATAGTGCCCGCTAGATTTTTCGCTAAGGGAGATTTAGCGGGCATTTATACTAATTTAACTGCAAATTGGAACAGCGTATTGAATATTTTGCTAAATTTGCAGTATGAAACTGAATCTAGAACAAGAAAAAGCCCTTTGGGAAGAGGGCTATAAGTTTTGCTTTGATGTTGTTAAGTTAATTCTTGGCGGTGTCATTTTAGCAGGAATAATGCAGGAAAGTATTAATAAAGTAGTTCTTTATGGAACTGGTTTCTTCTTTATAGTACTTTTTCTTGCAACGGGAGTTTGGTTAATAATATTGTTAAAAAGAAGGAGAAAAAATAATGGGACTGATTTATTTCTTAGGTGGCGTAACTTTCTTGATTTGTGGGGCATGTTTAACTCTTGTTCATATCATTCACAAACAAGAAAAAACTGAAGCAAGTGCATGATGAAAGGATTCATACATAGCACAGAGAGCTTTGGTTCGGTAGATGGACCAGGCATTCGATTCTTGATATTTTTGCAGGGCTGCCCGATGCGCTGCCAGTTTTGTCATAATCCCGATTCCTGGGCAGTGGGAAAGGGAGAGGAGATGACCGCCGACGAATTGCTCGACAAGGCTGAGCGATTCCGCACCTACTGGGGCGACAAGGGGGGCATCACCGTGAGTGGGGGAGAAGCCCTCATGCAGATAGACTTTCTTATCGAGCTTTTTGAGAAAGCCCACCAGCGTGGCATCAACACTTGTCTTGATACCTCGGCACAACCTTTCACACGAAAGGGGATTTTCTTCGAAAAATTTGAGCGTCTGATGTCCGTCACCGATACTGTTCTTCTCGATATCAAGCATATCGACGAGGAAGAGCACCGTAAACTCACTTGGCATTCCAATAAGAACATACTCGACTGTGCCCGCTACCTGAGCGACATAGGCAAGCCGGTATGGATTCGCCATGTGCTCATTCCAGGTATCACCGACAAGGATGAGTACCTGGAACAGCTCAGCGAATACCTCTCGACACTCTCCAACCTAGAGCGCATCGAGATTCTGCCCTATCATACGATGGGCATCTTCAAGTATGAGAAACTCGGCATCCCTTATCCATTGGAGGAGATAGAGCCCCCTACAAGCGAGCGAGTGACACATGCCAACGCCATCTTGCAAAGGGCTTTACGCCCCAACGGGTAAGTGTGTCGGCTTTCCCCTTCAGCCAAGTTTCACCATCTTGGCTGTCTCACCCCCCATTCATCGAAGCACCTGGCTGCACTTGCTCGTCAGGTTCTTCGATGATGTTCTCAAAGTTACGCATGTTGCTCTCTACCGAGCTCACAAGGCGTGGCTTGATGATAGGTTTAGAAATGTAGTCGTTAACGCCTAGTTCGTAGCATTCGTCGATGTTGTCCTTGTTGTTGAGCAGCGATGTGATGATGATAGCCATCTGCGACTTGTTGTACTTCCCCCTGACGTAGTCGATTACATCCCAGCCATTCACCTGTGGCATCATCAAGTCGAGCAAGATGATGTGTGGCTTGAATGTATCAACCAGTTCCATAGCCAGTTTGCCTCCGTTGGCGACCTTGATGTCTAGGTCAAGTTCTGCCAGCATATCTGCCATTTGTTGAACATTGTCTGGTATATCATCGACAATTAATACTCTACATTTTTTCATCTTCGTATAGTTTGTATAGGTTAAACATGGCTCACCTGCAAAAGTGTGTGGCTATGATATACTAAATTGGCACTCATTTCGTTCTTAAGAAAATAGAACGACAATGAAAGAATATATAGCACTTGCTACTTGTATCCTCCCTGAAGGAATGTTAGATTGGTTTAAT
Source organism: Lachnospiraceae bacterium (assembly GCA_963604545.1). GTDB lineage: Bacteria > Bacteroidota > Bacteroidia > Bacteroidales > Bacteroidaceae > Prevotella. Next base: position 2,990 of record CAVCRI010000045.1, read on the forward strand.
CTGAAAGATGTCCGTCTTACCGAAGATAATGGTACGACCTCAATTCACATATACCTTGATGAAAATGAAAAGACTCCCGATGAGCGAACAGACTTACATTCTAATGGTTTTACCCGTGAAAGCGTGTTCCATGACTTTCCCATCCGTGGTCAGGAAGTCCTTCTTCACATTCGCCGTCGTCGTTGGCTTGATAACGAAGGGCACAATGTTATGACAGAGTGTGATTTCGTGCAAGAGTCCACCCGCTGTTCCAAGGAACTAGCGGCTTTTTTAAAAGACTAACAATTAGTTCACCTTTGTTGCGTTTTTAATTCTTGTATGCATCGGTCTCCACGTATGGCGTTCCTCGTTTGACAACGGCAAACATGCGAAGTACGAGTTTGAACTTGATGGCGTTGAGTACGACACCACCGCACTTTTCCTTTCTTTTTCGTTGCCAATAGTCCCCTATGGCAGGATTGTACCTGATGGCAGCCAAGGCTGCTATGGACAAGTCCGCCTTGGCTTCTGAAAAGCCTTTCTTGGAAACGCTCGCTCCCTTTCTGACAGAAGTTCCCGATTCTTTCTTGAAAGGGGCGATGCCGATATAACAGGCATACTTACGAGGATTGCTGATGGCAGTGAAGTTTTCTGTCAACACGATGGTCTCCAACGCAATCAGACGACCTATGCCTGGGATGGATGTCAAGAGTTCAAAATTCTTGCCGATGCTAGCATCTTCTCCCATGCAGCTGTCAATCTCGCAGTCTGTTGCCTTTTGTGCATTCTTGAGGCTTTGGAGAAGCATTCTCTTGCGTTTCACGGACAAGTCTGTGTCGTACGCACAGATGTCGTGGAGTTGTTGCTTGTAGAGGACCGACTGCTTGGTATTCTGTTTACGTTCCGCCAACAGTCTTTTCAACTTGAAATAAACTGGCGAGGGAAGTTTGGATGGATTGCGAAGAATCTTCCTGTGATTCTGCTCACAATAGATGGCTATACGAAATGAGTCTAGCTCATCTGTCTTGACACGATCGAGAGAGCGTTGATTGTCATCCAAGTCTGGCTCAAACCTATGCATTTTACGTGGTTCTACCATACCATAAATATACTCTTTGGATTCTAGCCACAACCTAAAGTTTTGGTTATAGAGCCCTGTATATTCCATACAAAACAAAAGTGTGTCAAAGTCCTTGCCTACTTTTGCGACCCAAGAGCCAATCTGCTTGAATCCCACCTCATCATTACTTACCTTGATGTGGGCGTTCTTCCAATCAATGGTTTCACCATCATAATAGGCTAGGTCGAGAGTCTTCTTAGAGACATCAACGCCAATGTAAAGTTCTTTATCCATTATCTTGACATTTTAAAGTTTAATGGAATCAAGAAAGCCTATTGGATAGGTGAAGGACTGAATCGGTGAATAGAGAATATCTAGGACACTTACTAGTACACCTTAACACCCATTAACCAACTTTGGCTTTCGTAATTCCAGGTGCAAAGGTAAAAGATGACATCTACATCATCGGCATCAATTGTACCATCTCCATTCAAATCCTTAAACTTAGCCATACCAGGATAAGCAAGCTGTCCCTTTGGACGTTCTGTCATACCATTATGAATATGATAATTAGGGAATACTGCCGCTGAGACATCAGCTACGCCTTCTTTCAAGGTATAGATGCCGTCAGCATAAGTGAAGTCGTTGGTGGTATAGAAGCCATCAGCCACAAGACCACGAATCAAACCGACAGGCTGACCTTCCATCAACACAAAGTCTTCCGTAGGGAACTGAGAGCCACTTGCCCAGTTAGAGCCATATCGACCAGTTACGTTATCAGCCAACTTATCCACATTTCCCTTATTGAAGTTGATGTTCATGCCTGCAGAGATGTTCCAATCCTTGTTGCTATAGATATTTCCCTGCAAAGAGAGTTCGATACCCTTGTTGCTGGTCTGTCCGATGTTGGCATAAGCTGTAGTATAACCAGTAATACCAGGAATGGTGATATGCATCAAGAGGTCTTTAGTAGTGTTCCAGTAAGCCTCGATGCTACCAGTCAAGCGGTTGTCGAAGAAGCCGAAGTCCAAGCCAAAGTTACGAGTGATGGTTGTCTCCCATTTCAAGTCAGTGTTAGCCAAGTCGGTAGAACGATTGTAAGATGGGATAAACTTATTGTCAAATGCCATCTGGTCTGACTTTTTGGAAGTAGCGCTCCAAGTTTGTGACCAAAGACTACTGTTGATACCATCATTACCAACCTCACCATAAGAGAAACGGAGCTTCAAATTGCTCATCCACTTCACGTCCTTCATGAAAGGCTCTTCGATGATACGCCAAGCCATCGCTGCTGCAGGGAAATATCCCCAACGCTTGGTTGGAGCAAACTTAGAAGAACCATCTGCACGCATAGTGAATGTAAGGAGATAACGATCCATCAATGTGTAATTGAGACGGCCGAAGTATGAAATCATACGGTCTGGAGTGCTTACACTAGAAGAGAAAGTGCCTGTGCCCTTGGAAGCATCATATTGATTAATCATCGCAAAGGCATTATCCTTGGTAAAATTGGATGGGAAGAAAGTACCTGAAGCGGTCAATTCGTCACCACCAGAGTTACTGATCTCATGACCAACGAGCACATTGAAATGATGCTCTTTCCATGGAGTGAAATCATAGTTCAAGGTATTGGTCCATCTCAAGTTCCATTTGTTTTTCTTGGTGATAGAGGCATTACCCGAATAGAGGATATCCCCTGTATTGTCGTCGATATAGCTATTGATGATGGCACCTTCCCAAGAACGGTTCTGGTCCCATTTCTGCCCAAGTACCAAATCGGTATGATAATTCAAGCCCTTAATAATCTGCCAGTTCAAAGAACCGATGGCACGCAAGCGCTGATATACATTAGGCTTGTACTCATCACGGATACGAGCCTCAGGATTGTAGCGGTCCCATTGAGACTGCTTAGCATAGTTTTCGATGACACCCTCATTGAGTGCATCCAAGTCGCCCAAGATGTCGTCTGTGGCAATCGGACGATACTTATAAGCTCGGCCCAACACGTCGGTAGAATTGCCCAACGAACGAACATTGGTATAACGAGCATCCAAACTAACAGAGAGATTGTGATTAATCTTTTGATCCACCTTCATGGAAACATTGGCTCTTCTATAAGAAGACTCCAACTTCATACCATTCTCATCCATATAGTTGGCAGCAAAGATAAACTTTGTCTTCTCTGTACCACCATTTACAGAAAGGTCGTGGTTGTGAGAGAAAGATGTTTTATATACTTTCTTCTGGATATCCGCATTGGCGATATTCTTATAGGCATTGATGCCCTGGCTATTGCTGCCAGCATAACGGCCGATGCCGTAAAGTTTCTCAAGAGGTTCGGTATAGCTGTCGCCACCCACAGAAGCAGCACTAGCCCATGTATAAGCCAAGTAATCGTAAGGGTCGAGCACACTCTGATAACCCGTAGGAGTATTAAATTTAGCATAGCCATTATACTTCACCTGCACCTTGCCTTCCTTGGCACCCTTGGTAGTAACTAAGATGACACCATTGGCACCACGTGCACCATAGATGGCTGTAGAAGAAGCATCCTTCAATACATCGATAGATTCAATCTGGTCGGCAGAAATGTCGGAAAGGTCACCAGACACACCGTCAATCAATACCAATGGCTCGTTGCTCTGAGAGATAGAACCGCCACCACGTACACGAATGGAGACAGAAGCACCAGGACGACCATCCTGAGTTGTAACATTCACACCCGGAAGTTTACCCTGCAAGGCTTGTGCAGCATTAGAAACTGGCATGGAAGAGATTTCTTTTCCATTGACCGAAGCGACAGCACCCGTGAGGTCTTTTCTCTTGATGGTCTGGTAACCGATTACCACCACTTCATTGAGCACCGCATTGTCTTCTTGCAATTTCACGACAAGATTGCTTCCAGTCTTCACCTCCTGTGTGACGAAACCGATGTAGCTCACCACCAAGGTGCTACCTTTCTTCACATCTTTAATGGTGAAATGGCCATCCAAATCTGTGATACTCCCCAGAGAAGTTCCTTTCACCATGACGCTGACACCAATCAATGGTTCGCCAGAAGCATCCAAGACTGTACCATCAGCACTTTGCGCACTAGCAACCATTGTACACAACAGCATACCAATCGATAGCAAAATTGTACGATAACATTTCTGTAACATAATCTTTGGTTTTTAATTATTATTTCAATAGATATTTTTAAGTCGCTGCAAAGTTGGGAAAATATCGCCATTCCAACGAGTATTTTTTATCGCAAATAGTATAAATGTACGATATTTCCCCACTTTGCGAACAAAAGTTCTCTTGTTGTTTTACTTTAGGCTTGTGACAATCGTTTTCAAGTCTTTCGTCAAACTAGAGTTACCCACCATAATCTGGTATTTTCCAGGGACAACTCGCATCGTATTGGTCTTAGCATCCCAATTTTCAAATTCTTCACGAGGCATTGCTATCTCCACAAGTTTGGATTCCCCGCTCTTCAGATTAACACGTTGGAATCCACGAAGTGTCTTGATAGGTCCATCCACATCATCCATACGCTTGATATAAAGTTGAACAACCTCTGTACCTTCCTTATCGCCCGTATTCTTCACTGTAACAGTTACCTTGTTTGCCTTTTTGTCAAACTTAGGTTTTCCGAACTCAAAAGTTGTATAGCTCAATCCATAACCGAAAGGATAAAGAGCCTCATCTTTGAAATAGCGATAAGTTCGGTTTGTCATGCGGTAATCCTCGTAATCAGGAAGCTGGTCTGTGCTCTTATAGAAGGTTATTGGCAATTTGCCACTAGGATTCACCTCGCCAAAAAGAATCTCGGCTACAGCTTGACCACCTTTTTCTCCTCCATACCAAGCTTGCAATACAGCATCCGATTTTTGAGATTCATCAGTAAGTGCAATCGCACTACCAGAACAATTGACATAAACAATCTTCTTGCCTGCCTGTCGAAGGGCTGCAATGGCTTTGCGCTGAGCCTCAGGAAGTTCTATCGTAAGACGGTCACCACCATGGAAACCAGGTTCATTAACACTCATCTGTTCGCCTTCCAATCTTGGAGAAATACCTCCTACAAAGACTACAACCTCGGCATCACCTACCTTCTGGACTAATTTTTCCGTAGGCATCGCTTCTAGTTTGCCCAAGTCAAACTGTAGTACCGCCATTGCCGTCTTCTGCACATAGTCTATTTGCAAACGGTATTCCTTGCCAGCCTCTACCTTCAAGTTCTTGTTGGCAACATTCACACGTTCTCTCCCCTTCCAACTATCTATCACCGTATCACCATTGACAATAAGGCGAGCCAAATCATCACTAGCCAGTTGGAGTTGCAGTGTTTCGGTACGAGAAGGACGCAACACACCTTCCAACCTTGCAGAGAAATGCTCTAAGTTTACACCCGGTGCAAAAACTGTTGCTCCACCATTGCTCAAGTTGACTGGTTCTGAAATAGTCAATGAAGCAGCAGGCTGCCCTTGCATATTCTCATTATTCCAATAGGTTACACTCATACCTTTCTTGCCATCGGCAGAAACAATCTCGTTGTAACGGCTATTGAATTCCTCGCTACGGATATGTCCACATCCTCCTACATATTTCACATTGCCCACAAGGTTGCGAATACCTTTTAATATAGTAGTCGTTTCGGTAGGATAACCATTGTAATTGCCCCACATCATGGTAGAATCGGCAGCGTTAGGACCTACGACCACTATCTTTTGCCCATTCTTTGCCAAAGGAAGTATTCCATTATTCTTCAACAACACCACAGACTGGCGAGCCATATCCAATGCCAGCTGCTTATGCTCCTTAGAGGCTATAACCTCAGAAGAGATTCGTTTCCAAGGAACCATACTCTCATCATCAAAATCGCCTAGTTCAAAACGTTCTTTCAAAAGCCGCTTCACACTGACATCAATCTGTGCCTCTGTGATTTGCCCATTTTTCACAGCCACAGGCAGTTGGGCATAATTACCTCCACACTCAACATCCGTACCAGCAATCACAGCCTTGGCAGAAGCATCGTCTGCACCTTTGGATACTCCGTGTCTGCCCGGACGCCAGAAATCACCTATGGCACCACAGTCACTACATACCACACCTTGGAATCCCCATTCATTGCGAAGTATTTGCTGAAGATAGCGATTGCTGCCACAGCAAGGATTGCCATCGATACGTTGGTAAGCACACATCACCTGTGCCACATGTCCTTCTTGAACCAACGACTTAAAGGCAGGCATATAAGTCTCCCAGAGGTCACGCTCTGGCAAATTCTCTATATTAAAAGAATGTCGATTCCATTCAGGACCACTATGAACTGCAAAATGCTTGGCACATGCCAAAAGTTTCATATACTTGCTATCAGTAGGTCCTTGCAATCCTCTGACTACCGCCAATCCCATGCGAGAGGTAAGATAAGGATCTTCACCGTATGTTTCCTGTCCTCTACCCCAACGAGGGTCTCGGAAGATATTTATATTAGGAGTCCAGATAGACAAGCCTTGGTATTTTTTGATTTCTCCATTCTTTCGAGCCTGATTGTTCTTAGCTCTAGCCTCATCACTAATGGCATTGAATATCTTGCCTAGCAATACGTCATTAAAAGAAGAAGCCATTGCCGTCGTATTAGGGAATACGGTGGCATACCCATTGCGTGCCACTCCATGCAATGCCTCGCTCCACCATTCAAACTGAGGAATACCCAGTCGAGGTATTGCTGGTGAACCATTACGCATAATGTCCGCCTTCTCTTCCAACGTGAGTCGAGCACACAAGTCGGCAGCTCGTTCCTCTGGCGAGAGATTCGGGTTTTGATAAGGCAACATCTGGGCGGAACATTCAAAAGCGATAACCGCCGATGCCAAAAGTGTCATCAATCGTTTGTTCATATTCTACTATTTACTAAAAGATTATTAATTGTTTTACAATGGCAAAATTAGAAGATTCTAGAGATATGATAGTGGAATAATCATGGGAAATCCACGCCTACGGAAGAAAATCCACTCCTTACGGCAAATATTCCCCACTTAAACGTAAATATGGGCTGTTTATTATATTTTTCAAGCCTATTTTTTTGAGGAATAAAAAGTTTTTCGTAAGTTTGCAACAGAAACAAAACTAACTATATGAGAACAAGACTTATAACCATTATTGCAACCTTAGCCTTATCACTGGTCGCATGGGCACAACCTTATTGCACTGTCAGAACATTCAATATCCGAGATGGTCTGGGTGCCAACATTATTTCTGGCATTGGACAAGACAATCAGCAACTAATGTGGTTTAGCACCTGGAACGGCCTGTGCTGTTTTGACGGTTATCGCTTCACAACCTTTAGAGATGAAGCTGGAAAAGACGAAGTTCTCACAACCAATCGTCTTCTGATGGCCATGCCCAATTCTGAAAACAACATCTGGTGTGCTGCCTATGACAAACACCCTTACATGTTTGACACACAGCAATGTAAGTTTTTAGATATAGCCACTATCATCAAGGATAAATACGACATTCAGTTTCATGCCCGCAAATTCTATCCTCTATCCAATGGCTATACATGGATAGTAGGGACTGACGGAAACAACATCCGCATCAAAGACCAAAGCAAAAATCAAGTTTATGAGATGCAACTCATAGGCAAAGAAACGCCTAAACTTATCGGCAACCATATAAATAAGGTAATGCTGGATGACGCTGGCAGAGAATGGATATTGACGGACAAAGGTACACAAATCTTCCAACAAGACATATCCTCGCCTAAACGATTTGAATATATCACACAAGTGGGAAGCAAGGTTTATCTAGCTACCACAGATGGTTCCGTCGCTTATTACGATGGAGTGTCCAAGCATTTACACGAGATAAAACTAGCTGCAGGCATAAAACGTATCAATGGAATCCTAAAGATAAGCTCTCACCAGATAGCCGTAGCCACCAACATGGGTATCAGCATCATCAATGCCTCCAACAACCATGTGCAAAACCTATCTGTACAAAATCCATCCCAAGCATCTCCAGAAGTATCCGATCTCTATATAGACAGCAAACAACGCATCTGGGCTTTTGGAACAGGACTTGGAGCCACCCTTATCAATGCCCATGATTTGAGTGTGACATGGATTAAGGAAGAATTTGCTTCAGGCATCGTAACCACAAGCGAAATTCCATTGTGGGTGGAGGACAAATATCATACCGTATGGCTATCTCCAAGCAATGGCTATTTTGGCTATTATGATGAAAACAAAAAGGTTATCAAGCCTTATTCACTCTACGCCATCAGTCCAAACCATTCTTCTGTGGTCTATATTAAGAAATGGTTTGTGGATAAACAAAAAAACTTATGGTTGGCAAGTTCTCATGATTTAACCTTACTCAATCTGAGAACCCATAAATTTAAGATTATCAATCTAGACCATGGGATGGAAACAAGGTCTGTCTGCACAGACAAAGAGGGAAACAAATACTTTGGAACCGTATCGGGCAACTTGATTATTTGTGACAAGAACTGGAATGTCAAGGGATATCTTACCCCAACAGGTGCCCTTTCACAAACTCCGGTGGCATTCGATGGCAAACTATACGCCCTATTCTTCGACAAAGAAAATCGACTCTGGATAGGATGCAAAGGGGGTGGTCTGTATATTTACTACCCCAATGGAGAAATGCGCCATTACGTAAATGACCTGCACGACAAGTACTCCATCAGCTCCAACGACATATATTCCATAGCGCAAGACAACTTGGGCTATATTTGGATTGGAAGTTATGGGAATGGTCTCAACCTCGTGAAAGAGAATCCAGACAAAAGCATTCAATTTATCAACAAGAACAACGAACTGCCTACCGTAGATGGTGAAAACTATCTACACATTCGTCGTGTCACCTACACAAAAGATGGTGTTATTGCCATTTCCACCACAGACGGACTGGTTACATTCAGCAACCAGTTCAAGTCATTTGCATCCATCAAGTTCTATACCAATCAACACATACAAGGTGACAGCACTACTTTGGCTACAAGTGACGTGATGCAAACATTGGTCATGAAGAATGGCAGCATCTTCGTAGCCACGATGGCAGGTGGCTTGCAAGAAATCATAAGCTCATCTTTATTGACCAACCAACTCAAGTTCAAGAACATCCCACTTCCTACTTCCGAAGAAGGCATTATCCAATCACTTGCAGAAGACAACAGTGGTAACCTCTGGATAACAAGAGAGAGCAGTCTTGACATGTATAACCCTAAAAGTGGAAAGATAGAACTCTTTGGTCCGAATGACCTTGGCGACCACACCGAGTTTTGCGAAGCATTGCCATCTGTAGGAACCAATGGCGAGGTTATACTCTGCATCATGAATGGTGCCGTAGCTTTCAATCCACAGAAAATCAAGAAAAGCAACTACAAGCCTACCATTGTCTTCTCCTCTATATTATACCCAGGAGAACCTGAGCCACAGCCTATTCTCTATACGCATTCCCTAGAAATACCAGCCAACAAAAGAAGTTTCACCATCAACTTTGCCGCCCTTGACTACCTAGACAACAGCATGGTGAGATATGCCTATAAGTTAGAGGGCATTGACAAAGAATGGAATTATATCAACAATGAGCACAGCGTGTCGTACAATCATTTTCCTGCAGGAAAATACAAACTACTCGTCAAGAGTACCAATGCCGATGGCGTGTGGGTAGATAATGTGAAAGAACTCACCATCAAAGCACAGCCTACTTTCTGGGAATCCATCTGGGCTAAGATACTCTACCTCTTGATAGCCATAGGCATCATCTATGCAGCCAGTCGCTATTATGTATTGCATCACATAGCTATCATTGAGCATGAGATGAATCAGATGAAGACTAAATTCTTTACCGAGATAGGTCATAAGTTGCGTACACCACTCACCCTCATTGGGGGCCCTGTGACAGAAGTCCTCAGTAAAGAAAAGCTTACCGATAGCGGAAGACAACAGATGGAGATGGTACAGCGCAACTCTCGCAACATGCTGGAGCTTGTCAATAGCATGCTGGAACATAACTCCACACGCAATTATTTCGTTGACGACAACAATGCTCCTGTCTTTATGCAAAATATGGCAGAAGATACAAGTGCCAACAACGACAACAGCAACAAGGACACCCGAATACTCATCGTGGAAGACAACCACGACCTACGGGCATTCCTTGTCAGTATCCTGAATGACCAATACACCATTCTGCAAGCAGACAATGGCAAGAAAGGTCTAGAGATAGCCATCCAAGCCATCCCTGACTTCATCATAACCGACGTCATGATGCCAGTCATGGATGGATTGACGATGATTCACCAAATCAAACAAAACAAGAACATCTGCCACATCCCTATTGTTGTGCTATCAGCAAAGGCATCACTCGATGACCGCCTGCAAGGACTGAGCGAAGGCATTGACGATTATATCACCAAGCCTTTCTCTGCCACCTATCTTCGCCATCGAGTAGAGAACATCATTGCCCAACGTAAAATACTCCAGCAATCTTATCTGGAGCAAATCGTACCAGAAAATAAAGAGACCTACAAACTAGAAGCGGTACAAATCGTGAATGCCGACAAAGAGATGATGAATCAACTGATGGCATTCCTCGAAGAAAACATTGGCAACACAGAAATCAAAGTAGATGACCTAGCCAATGCCGTACATCTAGGCAGAACGGTATTCTATGAGAAGATGCGATCCATCGTTGGCATGTCGCCTATAGACTTCCTGCGCCACATCCGTCTGCAGAGAGCAGAAGAACTTGTAGCCAAGAGTACAGATACCTTCTCTCAAATAGCTTACTCCGTAGGCTTTACCGACCCTAAGTACTTCGGGAAATGCTTTAAGAAGGAAACAGGAATGACACCTTCTGAATACAGAGAGAAAGCAAAAAACGAAAATAACAAAGAATAAATCTTAGGAAGAGCAAAAAAAAAATAGAGGGATGAGACTGTTATCACAACAGCTTCATCCCTTTTACTGCCCTGAATTTACCAATCTAACCAAAAACTCTTACTTAACAATTGACCTATTTGTAGAAATCTAGTTTTTAAGAAATTTAAATGTTTGTATTTGAAAATCGTTATCTGATTCTTTTACGACGAAATAGAGAGGAATGCCTTGACGTATCTTTGCCATTCGAGTGACTGTTTTCTGCCAGTCCTCGCCAGAAGCATCGATTCGGCAAGTAGCAATCAGAGTACCATCAGCACTTCCTTCACGCAGCTCGATGCATCCCTTTCCTCTAGCCAAGATTTCCAAGCATCGCTGGTTCTTGGCAAACTGCAGATTATTAAATTTCAACCAGTCGCCAGGTTTCATATTCTTCACGTATTGCGCAGGACGTTTTGGCAGAATGCGATGCAACTCCATTCCTTCCCGTTCATCATATTGAGAGAAATCCACACCCTCGGATGCCACATAGTGATTACCTCTCATCCGGCTTTCCAACTCAAAGTAGTCGAAGTCTGCATATCCTCCATTTTTACCTTTCAAATTGTAACAACTCAAAGTATGACGAATGCCTAAAAAGCCCCAGAAACCAGACTCCTCCTCTTCACCGATACGATTGAATTGCTTGCCATTCTTACTATAAGAATAAAGCAAAGTACCCTTACGAGTAACATTCACCCTCAACCAGATTCGCGACTCTTTTCCTAGCGGGATGCTAACCTTTGCTTGTTCGCCCGTGTCCCTATAGGCATAGCGCAGTTGCAAGGAATCACCTTGATTTGTCCTCAACACACCCAACTGATAAAGATTGCTACCCATGATACCTGTGCTTGCAAAATCTCCTATCTGAAGCCCGTCCAACTCCAAAGCCACAGTTACGGTGCTTGCCGGTCCGGAAGCCTTTTGCGTTAGGGAATTTCTAGCCCAATAATAACCATCAGCAGGCATTGAATGCAGTCGAAGATACCCAGGGCGTTCTGTCAAGCTCCACTTCTCTTTAACTGGCACATGGTTAAACTCCCATACAGAAGAGAGCTGTGCATCGTCAAAATTGTCACTATGCTGTGGGAATGACAATGGCTGAACAGGAAGATTCGGCTTGCGATAAGTCACAACACCCTTTGTAGGCTTACCCTCAGGACCCACTATTGGCCAATCATCCACCCACCTCATTGGATAGAGCATGATGTCGCGTCCCATATAGTCACGATCCTGGAAAGTAAATGCCCAGGATTCCCCATTCTGGGTATCTACATATCCACCTTGATGCACACCAGCTCCAGCATAATTAATATCATCATCTATGAGAACTTTCGTCTCATAAGGTCCATAGATATTACGGGAACGACTTATCATCTGAACACCATTATAGCCCAATGCTGGATTGAAAATATAGTAATATCCATTGCGCTTATACATGTGACACCCCTCAAACAGATAAGTATATTTCTTGGGAGGAATGATAATGAGTTTATCCTCAGCATTAGGGTCCACCCCCGTTCCGTCATCTTTCACACGAGTGAGATAAATCTTACCTTTTCCATGTGTCACATATTTTTTTCCGTCATCATCAATAAAGAAACCAGGGTCATAAAGAGTCTTGTCATACTTATACATCTTGTAAGGTCCCTCAGGGCGATTACTTTTGTACATCACAAATCCATCATCCTTGATATTCACCCCGATGTAATACACCCCATCTTTATACTTAAAGGATGGTGCCCAACAAATACGACTATAAGCCGTCTTGCCATTTTCCATACGATATTGTGGTTGGAAAGTGATGGAGTCATAAGCATGACCTATAATCTCCCAGTTGATTAAATCCTTGGAATGGCAAATAGGAATACCTGGCATACAAACAAAAGAAGAGCTGACCATATAATAATCCTCCCCCACACGAATGATGTCGGGGTCAGGATAGTCGGCGTTGATGATTGGATTGGTGTAAGTGCCATCACCATTGTCTGAAGACATCGTGGCATTATTGTCTTTTGCTCGCTGCCATTTATCCTGTGCAGCAAAAGCACAAGACATCGACATAAGTGCAACAAATATTAATACTTTTTTCATATAACGTAATTTTATTAGGTTTTCTATTGGCAAAATTAAAAAGAACAATCAGCCATCTAGGGGGTATTTCTGTCAGTATAGGTGGAGAATATGACAGAATTCATTCATTCGATAATTCTTACAGCAATTCCGAACTATTTTCTCCCTTTTCCACCCTAAATATTTTGCAGAAGAGGATGAGATTCTCTGTTTTTTTTTGTATCTTTGCCCTGTCATTCGGAAAAGACAAAATAAATATAAGACTAATCAATTAAACAAAACAAAATGAAACTAAAAACTATGATTTTTGCGCTTTTATTCCTGCTCATGGCGAACCTGCAGGTGAAGGCAGAGAACTATCCTTATCGCAGTGATTACCTTTGGTTGACTATCCCAGACCATGCCGACTGGCTCTATAAGACGGGGGAAAACGCCAAAGTGGAAGTGACTTTCTGTAAATATGGTATTCCTCGTGATGGTGAAGTGAAATATGAATTAGGCAATGACATGCTGCCTGCCGACAAGCAAGGTCATGTGAAACTGCAAAATGGGCGTGCCCTTATCAATATGGGCACACGCAAGTCTCCAGGTTTTCGCGACCTGCGTCTCTCTGCCAAGATTGATGGACAAACATACGTGCATCATATCAAGGTGGGCTATTCCGTAGATAAGATACAGCCTTATACCCAAGAGCCAAAAGACTTCGATAGTTTCTGGCAGAAAAACCTTGAAGACTTGAAACAGGTACCATTAGAATATACCAAGGAGCTAGCCCCAGCGTATTGTACCGACAAGATAGATTGTTATCTCATCAAACTCCAGATTGACAAGATGGGACACGCCATGTATGGCTACCTCTTCTATCCTAAGAATGCCAAGACGGGCAGTCATCCTGTGGTACTCACCCCTCCAGGAGCAGGCATCAAGACCATCAAGGAACCTCTCCGCAATAAATACTATGCCGAAAATGGCTTTATCCGTATGGAGATAGACATTCACGGCTTGGACCCACGTATTCCAAAGGCTACCTTTGATGAGATAAGCAAGGCTTTCAATGATGCCAATGGTGGTTATCTTGCCAACGGTCTCCAAGTGAAAGACCGTTACTATATGAAACATGTATATTGCGGGCTCGTGCGTTGCATCGACTTCTTGACTTCCCTGCCTGAATGGGATGGCAAGAACGTAGCAGTACAAGGCGGTAGTCAGGGAGGCGCTTTGGCCATTATCGCCGCAGGTCTTGACCATCGTGTAACCCAATGCGTAGCCAACCATCCCGCACTCAGCGACATGGCAGGTTATGCTGAAAAAGGCAGAACAGGCGGCTATCCTCACTTCAACAAGCAGCCAGAGATTCTTGCCAACAAAGATTGCCTTAGCAACATGGCTTACTTCGACGTTGTGAATTTTGCTCGCAAGGTTAAGGCTGACACCTATCTCACTTGGGGGTACAACGACAACACCTGTCCTCCAACCACTAGCTATGCAGTATGGAACACCTTGAAGTGCAAGAAAGAAAGCCTTCTCACCCCCATCAATGAACATTGGACTAGCGACGCTACCAATTTCAAACAAATGGAATGGATAAAGGAGCATCTCATAAAATAATCTTATTTTCTTTTCGCTTAATCATTTTTTTGCATTAACTTTGCATCCAAAAAGCAAAACATACATGAAAATAGGAATTATCGTTGCGATGGACAAGGAGTTCACGCAACTCAAAACTTTACTAAGTGAATCACAGACTGAGCGCAAGAACCACAAGGATTTCGTGCTTGGTAAGATTGGTGAAAACGAGGTGGTAATGCAACAATGCGGCATCGGCAAGGTAAACAGTGCCATCGGTGCCGTAGAGATGATAGACAATTATCATCCAGACCTCATCATCTCATCGGGTGTAGCTGGCGGTGCCGACATCAACCTCAATGTTACCGAGGTAGTAGTTGCCACCGAATGCGTATACCACGACGCTTACTGTGGTGACGAGTGCGAGTTTGGTCAGATTCTCGGTATGCCTGCCACCTTCAAGACTCCTGGCGAATATGTAGAGAAGGCACTTGCTATCAATGAATTGCCAAACAATCAGCACCCTAAGATACACGCTGGTCAGATTGTGAGTGGCGAATGGTTTGTAGACAGCAAGGAGAAGATGCGCAGCATCCTCGAGCACTTCCCTCATGCGATGGCAGTGGACATGGAGAGTTGCTCCATCGCCCAGACTTGTCATATCTACAAGACTCCTTTCATCTCTTTCCGCATCATCAGCGATGTGCCTCTCAAAGACACCAAGGCACA
>CAVCRI010000046.1:0-18316 GCA_963604545.1 Lachnospiraceae bacterium
AGCATCATGAGCATGGCGTGGAGCTATACAACTGTTGCTTTGAGCCAGCCTATACCATCCAGCATATCGTGGAGGCGATGAAGAAGGTGACTGGCTTGACGCAGTTTGTGCCTGACATCCCTAACTGGGTTATCATGCCAATGGCTAGGATGGCGATGCTGCTTGGTTCGCCAATGGGCATTTGTCCTGCGAGAGTGAAGAAGCTACAGATTTCCACCAACATCTGTGGTGAGAAGCTGAAGAACTGTGGCTATCAGTTTAAGTGGAGTTTCGAGGAGGCACTGGAGAACTGGTTTGAGGATAATGACAGGAAGGGGCTAAAATAGCATTCTTTATACACGTTCTATTTTTCTGTTTATGTAAAAAACAAAATATATGAAACAATATGATTATCTGATAGTTGGCTCTGGACTTTTCGGAGCTACTTTTGCTTATCTTGCGAAGAAGCAGGGTAAGAGGTGCTTGGTACTAGACAAGCGTTCTCACTTGGGTGGCAACATCTATTGTGAGAACATTGAGGGTATCAATGTGCATAAGTATGGCGCACATATCTTTCATACTTCCAATAAGAAGGTGTGGGATTTCGTGAACTCCATCGTGGAATTTAATCGCTATACCAATTCGCCAGTGGCTAACTACAAGGGCAAGCTCTATAATCTGCCTTTCAACATGAATACCTTCTATCAGATGTGGGGCGTAACCACTCCTGAGGAGGCGCAGGCGAAGATTGATGAGCAGAAAGCGCAATATAGTGAAGAGTTAAGAGTGAAGAATGAAGAATTGGGCTTGCCGAATGAGCCTCATAACTTGGAGGAGCAGGCGATGCTGTTGGTGGGTAAGGACATCTACGAGCGACTTATCAAGGGCTATACGGAGAAGCAATGGGGCAGAAAATGTACCGAACTTCCTGCTTTCATCATCAAGCGTCTGCCTGTGCGCCTAGTCTTCGACAACAATTACTTCAATGATAAGTACCAGGGCATTCCTATAGGTGGATATAACAAGTTGATAGATGGTTTGCTGGAGGGTATTGAGACCAAGACGGACGTGGATTTCTTCGAGAATCGTGCGTATTGGGAGGGTATCGCAGACAAGATTGTCTTCACTGGCAAGATAGACGAGTTTTATGGCTATCAGTTTGGCAAGCTCAATTATCGCACCGTCCGCTTTGAGACGGAGGTGATAGATAAGCCTAATTACCAAGGTAATGCGGTGGTGAACTATACAGAGCGTGAGGTGCCATACACCAGAGTCATCGAGCATAAGCATTTCGAGATGTTTGGCAGCGAGGTATATGATTGCCCTAAGACTGTTATCTCGAAAGAGTATTCTACGGAGTGGAAAGATGGTATGGAACCTTACTATCCTGTGAATGACAAGGTAAACTCTGAGCTTTATGCCCAGTACAAGGCTTTGGCTGACAAGGAGGAGAATGTTATCTTCGGTGGCAGACTGGCGGAATATAAGTACTATGACATGGCTCCTACCGTGGAGAGGGCTATGGGATGGTTTGAAGGATAAATGACTTATCGGTAGCATGACTTCCTCTCCCCTTTTATTAAGCTACTTTTCGGGGATGGAGCTTAGTAGCCCGAATTATTATGCAGTTCTAAATTGATTATTATGCAAATTCATATGTCTTGTGCAATTTCAAGGATTGCATAGATTTATCATTTACCGAAGATTTTGATGGAATTAATCTGATATTTCTGTTTTGGCTAGTCTTAATCATATTCCCAATGTTTGAGAGTTTTGAGGGATTTGGTATCAGTATCAAGAATAGAAAACAAAACAAGGAAGAAGACTTCTTGACATCTGAATATCATAACCAGTTGATTAATGCTCAAGAGGAAGGAGGTAACTATGAATAATGGCATTTATAGAGTTATCAATGAGGGAACTACGCTTATGAGAAACCAATATCTTAACGAGGCTATGTTTAGAACTTGGCTTGAATACTCGTTGAAGATGCTTGACTTAGTGAGTAGCAACTCCTTTGCAAAATATCAATATTCATCATATGCACTCCAAGTGATGAATTCCACTGATACTCCTTATGGAAAGCTGAGTAAATGCGTGGAGTACTTGATTAAGGTGGCAGCGATGGTGTAATGATACCAATCTTGATAAAAGAGGTCGCTCAAATCGAACGACCTCTAAATGCTGTAAGTGTTTTTATATTGAAAGAATCCTTAATGAGGATAAAACAGATTTTGGTTTAAAATTATAGTTATATGTTACCGATAAGAATAAATGATTATCAAAAGTATCTTGTGAATCCCCAAAAAGATAACATCAGTTTAGTGAAATTCCTTTTGCAAAATTGTACATATGAGGAAATACTTCGGCTGAATTGCTAAAGTATATTGTGTTAAATAAGTTGGAGTATTGATATTGAATATTGTAAGTTTGAAAACTGTCTTGTGTGCCTGAGAAAAGTAGAGGCTATAAGTAAAATTACATACGGAATAAAAGTTTTTCTTTGTAATCCTTGGAGGTTTGGAAAAATAGTCGTATTTTTGCGCAAAATTATTAACGTTAATATTAAAGTTATGGCATATAAAGCGATTGATATAGCTAGAAAGTTGATATTCTTGGCACAGCAAGATGAGGCTAATGGAGGTGAATGCTTAACTAACTTGAAACTCCAAAAGCTTCTTTATTATCAGCAAGGTTATCATTTGGCGGCATTCGGAACTCCTTTGTTCGAAGAGAATATTGAGTCTTGGATGTATGGTCCTGTAGTACCTGTGGTATATGATACTTTTTCCGCATTTGGTGCCCATACCCTTCCTTCTGAGGATAACGACCCAATAACACTGAATGATGATGAGGAACAGCTGTTTTTACAGGTTTTTGAGGCTTATCGAGATTTCTCAGCAATTGGACTGATGAATAAAACCCACCAAGAGAAGCCTTGGCAAGAGGCTTTGCCACATGATAAGGGAACTGTTATCTCTAAAGAAAGCATGAAGGCATATTTTGAAACTCAATTACAATAGTTCGGATATGGGTGGAAAATTTAAAATCAAGAAACAACAACCTGTAGCTCCACCTATCGGTAGAACATCAGCTAAGATTGTCTTTGAAGTGATATTTATAGAGTATAATTTTGGAGATATTTATTCGCATTGATAAAATTTCAGAATAACAGGTGTTCTTCTAATTTCGGAGAAGCTTGCGTAGTAGGGCTATCTATGCTGTGTAGGAAGGATTTATGTGCTCTTTGCTTTACGAAGAATTGAAGGAGGAATGAAGGCTCTCTCAAAAAAATAATTGAAGGCATGTACAAATAATAAAAAAAGAACAATGATTACATTAAGAACAGAACCTCCCATATTGTTTACTCCATTTGAGAGTGTTGTAACCATAGAGACTAAGGCTGGTATGCTTCAGGCTGCTGACATCTGGGGCTTGAATATCCCGAAGAGTTGGCGCAAGGACGATATAGCCTATGCCTTAGACCATTGTTTGAAGAATGAGACACAGTACGTGTGGGACAACCTGGGGCAAGAAGCCATCAATATGATTGATGGTATCATTCAGGCGGGAAAAGGAAAGTACATCACCATTCCATATAGTGAGAAGCATAATCGTCTTCAGAAATCCTTGTTGGTTGTTTCGGCGGAAGACCAGGTTAAGGGAGAGTGCCGTCTGCAATTGGGGGAATGTCCTAGACTTTGTGTGGAATGGCGTGGAACATCCATATCCTGGAGCAGACTATCATGAGGTAAAGCGACCATTCCGAAAGAAATATCCTACGATAGCAATGGCATTTGGTCAGAAGGTTGATGACATGGGTAAATGTCTTCCAGAACCTTACATCACGACGATAGGGTTTGTATGACAAAGGTGTTTTTGATTAGAACTATCTGAAAAACACAAGTAGACAAAATAGCTTAGGATTTATACATTATTATATTAGAGGCTGGTAGGGATTTTCCTGATAAGGGAAAGTTCTTGCTAGCCCTTAGTGTGTTTGTGCTTTTGCAAACACGAGATGGGTGATGATGAAAAACATCAAGCTTTTTGATTATCAGGAGGATATGGTGAGGCGAGTGCTGGAGGCATTCGAAAGCCAGAGGTCTGTGATGGTACAAATGCCGACGGGAACGGGGAAGACGTACTTGCTGGCTGCTATCGTGAGAGACTTTGCGGGGCAGCAGGTGGATTCTAGTGTCTGGATTGTAGCTCATCGCCGTGAACTGGTGGCACAGATAGAGGATACGTTGGCTAGGTTTGGTGTCTCGACTGATGAACATCGGGTGAAGGCTCTTTCCATTCAGTGGTTGTCTCGACACATTGATGAGGTTGGGGAGGAGCCTGGGATGATTGTCATTGACGAGGCTCATCATGCGCTGGCGGAAACTTACAAGATGTTGTGGGATAAGTTTCCGAAGGCGAAGTTCTTGGGGCTGACGGCTACGCCTTGTCGACTAAACAGGAAGGGATTCACAGACTTGTTTGATACCTTGGTGGGTAGCTATACTGTTGGAAAGTTTATACAGATGGGGTATCTGGCTCCGTTTGATTATGTGAGTATTCGGCCGAACAGCGAGGAGCAGAGGCTCGTGGACTCGCTGGTGAAGCGAGGGGCTGATGGCGATTTCCAGACTAAAGAAATGGCAGAAGTGCTGAATACGAGACCTTCCATCGAAAGGCTCTTTCGAAGTTTTGGTGATTTTGCTAGGGATAAGAAAGGGATTGTTTATGCGATTAATATTGCACACGCCCATAGCATCGCAGAATATTATTTAGAGCATGGGATTAATGCGGTTGCGATTGACTCGAAGACTCCTGCTGAGGTTCGCAAGCGAATGATTGAAAGATTCAAAATGACGCACACGGATATGGATTCTCCTATTCAGGTGCTGGTGAATGTGGATATATTTTCGGAGGGATTTGATTGTCCTGATGTGGAGTTTATTCAGCTGGCTCGACCTACCTTGTCGCTTGCCAAATACCTGCAGATGGTGGGGCGTGGATTGCGTGTCACGAAGAGGAAGAAGGCTTGCGCTATTATTGATAATGTGGGGTTGTATCGTATGTTTGGATTGCCTACTATGCCTTGGAACTGGCAGGCGATGTTTCGAGGAAGGTTCTATCGCAAGCGGATAACGGACTATCGGCAGATGTTGCTGAAGGGCAATGACTGGGAACGATTGGTGCCTTTGTCTGGGAACGAGTGTGGCGATGACCCTGAAATCATGGTGCTGATGAGGCATGAGCAACTGGCGGATTATGGGAACACGGCAAGTGAATCGAATGCTAATTCTGCCCATTCTAGAAAGGTGCAACCTTCGGAAGAGGATTATCAAATAGTAGAGGAGATAGGAGAGTACGGTATCTTTATGGTGTTTAATGATGGCATCAATCAGTATGGCATACTGCGATTGGATGATAAGCACGTGATAGTGCCGCCTATTTGTTGGCGCGATATTCAGATTAATCCAGACCGCTCAGCCAGGGCTAGGAGAATAGATAATAGCAATGACTTGTTTGTAGACTTGGTTTCAGAACGAACCTTCGAGACTCGTTTCCTTTGTGACCTTTCCGTTAACATCTATTCTTATGGTAACATTTCTTTGTTGAGGGTGAGAAATGAGTTTTATACACGAACCCGAAAATCGTATGTCACGGTCTTTCCTATCAGTACCGACGATATTTCTTTTCATCAATTTTATCTACAAATCAACGACCCGATGGCGAAACGGAATATGCCTGTTTGCGTCATCGAGGGGGATGAAACGCAATACTATTGGCTGGTGGAAAAGCTAGCTGATAGGAGCATCTGTGTGATGACGGAAGAGGGAAAATACTATCAGGTAATGCCGAATGGGAAGAAAAAGAGGGTTAGGGATTTCAAATCCCTGAAAGCGGAGGTCGGGGATTGCAAATCCCCTCAAGCTAATACCCAATCTCTTCAAGCATCTCTGTCCTCTCAAACTACCTCTCAATCTCTTGAAACAGGAACTAACTCTATGTCCTCCCAACCCACGAATAGAAGAGTCGAACCTGTGAAGATGGGTGCCAAGTGGGGAATGAAGGTGGATGGCAAGCTCTTTGTGGCTCCTATCTACCGTAGTATCAAGACTCTGAATGATGAATTCTTCGCCATCGAGAAATTGCCAGGTATGTGGGGAGTGATGAATATTGCTGGTAAGGTGGTGGTAGAACCTAAATATGTAAAGGTGGAAATAGATGAGGATAACCTTGCCTTGTTAACGACTGTAACAGGAAAAACACAAAAAATCTCTTTGATGTAAGACCGTGCAATCGTTTGCATATTGTAATGCAAAGATTTATGCGAACGAATGGCGGTGGTTTGGTTGGTTGTTGTTATCTTTGCACACGGATACAATAACTAACAATGATGAAAAAACTGAATATATTTGTACTGGGCCTTTTGCTCCCGATGTTGGCAGCTGCCCAGACCGTAAAGTCGCCTAATGGCAATGTTACTGTAACCTTCTCGTTGACTGGCAATGGACAGCCTACTTACGAGATGAGTTACAAGGGTAAAACTGTGTGCAAACCTTCTCACCTCGGACTGGAGTTGGCGAAGGATAAGCATGCCTCCAAGGGCATGGAGGAGACCAACTTGATGGATGGCTTCACCGAGACGGGCAGCAAGACCTCTACCTTTGATGAGACTTGGAAGCCTGTATGGGGTGAAACTGCCACCATCCGCAACCATTACAACGAGATGGAGGTAAACCTGACCCAGGCTTCTTCCAATCGCAATATCACCATCCGCTTCCGTGTCTACGACTATGGTATGGGCTTGCGCTATGAGTTCCCTCAGCAGGAGTCTCTGAACTATTTTATTATCCAAGAGGAGCATACCCAGTTTGCCATGGCTGGAGACCATACCGCTTACTGGATTCCTGGCGATTACGATACCCAGGAGTATGAGTATCAGATTACTCCATTGACAGGCATCCGCTCTGTCATCTCCAAGAACCGTGAGGCTTACAAGAGCAATTCGTCTACCACCGTATTCTCTGATACCGGTGTGCAGACCTCTCTGCAGATGAAGACCAAGGATGGTCTCTACATCAATATCCACGAGGCTGCTTGCTTGGATTATCCTACCATGCACCTCAACCTCGACGACAAGAACTTGGTGTTTGAGTCTTGGTTGACCCCTGATGCAGTGGGCAGAAAGGGCTTTATCCAGACTCCTTTCAACACTCCTTGGCGTACTGTCCTTGTGAGCGATGATGCTCGCGACATGCTCTCTTGCAAGTTGACACTCAACCTTAACGAGCCTTGCAAGATAAAGGATACCTCTTGGATTCACCCTACCAAGTATTGCGGTGTATGGTGGAACATGATTGTAGGTACCAAGACTTGGAGCTATACCAATGATTATCCATCTGTTCGCCTCGGCGTAACCGACTATAGTAAGTGCAAGCCTAACGGCACTCATGGTGCAACCAACGAAGAAGTAAAGCGCTATATCGACTTCGCTGCCAAGAATGGTTTGCAGGAGGTATTGGTAGAAGGGTGGAATGAAGGATGGGAAGACTGGTTCGGTCACCAGAAGCTCGATGTATTCGACTTCGTGACTCCATATCCAGACTTCGACATCAAGATGCTCAACGATTACGCACACTCCAAGGGTGTGAAGCTGATGATGCACCACGAGACTTCCGCTGCGGCTCTCAACTATGAGCGCCACATGGAGAATGCCTTCAATCTGATGAACAAGTATGGCTATGATGCAGTGAAGACTGGTTATGTGGGCGACATCATCCCAAGAGGTGAGTATCACTACAGCCAGTTGATGAACAATCACTACCAGCGTGTGGTAGAGCAGGCTGCCAAGCATCACATCATGGTGAACGCTCATGAGGCAACCCGTCCTACAGGTATCTGCCGTACATGGCCTAACTTGGTGGGCAATGAGAGTGCCCGTGGTACAGAGTATGAGGCATTCGGTGGAAGCGTACCTTATCACACCGTGATGTTGCCATTCACCCGTTTGCAGGGTGGTCCTATGGACTATACCCCTGGTATCTTCGAGACCAAGCTCTCTGAGTGGAGCAACAATCAGAGCTTTGTGCATACCACCCTCTGTGGTCAGCTTTCTCTCTATCTCGTGATGTACAGTCCTTTGCAGATGGCAGCCGATCTGCCTGAGCACTATGAGAAGTATGACGATGCCTTCCAGTTTATCCGCGACGTAGCAGCCGACTGGGATGACTCTAAGTACCTGGAGGCTGAGCCAGCCAAGTATATCACCGTAGCACGCAAGGCGAAGGGTACTGATAACTGGTTTGTTGGTGGCAAGACAGACGCAACTGCTCGTACAGCCGTGGTAAAGCTCGACTTCCTCGACAAGGGCAAGAAGTACAACTGTGCCATCTATCAGGATGCACCTAATGCCGACTACGAGAAGAATCCTAAGGCATACCAGATTATTCACAAGACCGTGAAGAAGGGTGATGTCATCAAGGTGAAGGAAGCGCGTGGTGGTGGTTTTGCCATCTCTTTGCTCGCTAAGTAAAAATACAAGCTGAAAGCCCAATCAGCACTTAGCCCAGGGCATCGCCCTGGGTTAAAAGCGTTTAAGCAAAAGGCGCCCTGAAAGGGCAAAAGCATCAAAACAACAAACAATTTCTTAACTTTATGAGAATCCAAAAACTAGTATTTGCAGCATTGACAGCAACTCTTTTACCTACTTCATTGTATGCCCAAGCGACATTCAATGAGATGTTGTATTCTAAGGACAAGACCATTTTTACTCTCAATGCGCCTACCGCAGGCAAGTCTACCGCCACCATCCGCCTCTATAAGGAAGGACAGAACGGCAAGGCTATCAAGACCATCAAGATGAAGAAAATGGGCGATGACCGTTGGTCGGCTACTGTGAAGGGCGACTTGAAGGGCAAGTTTTATACTTTTGATATTGGCAAGGGGGAGACTCCTGGCGTATTCGCCAAGGCTGTGGGCGTGAATGGCAATCGTGGTGCCGTGGTGGATATGTATGATACCGACCCTGCTGGTTGGGACAAGGATGTGCGCCCTGCCATCCAGTCGCCATCCGACCTCGTTATCTACGAGCTTCACGTACGAGATTTCTCCATTTCCACTACATCTGGCTTGAAGTATAAGGGCAAGTATCTTGCCTTGACAGAGCCTAAGGCTATCGAATATCTCAAGAATTTGGGCATCAACGCCATCCATTTCCAGCCAGTGTTCGATTATGCCTCGGTAGACGAGACCAAGTTGGATAAGCCGCAGTTCAACTGGGGCTACGACCCAAAGAACTATAATGTGCCAGAGGGCAGCTATGCCACCGACCCTTATTCTCCTGCCACTCGCATCAAGGAGTTTAAGGAGATGGTGATGGCTTTGCACAAGGTGGGCATCCGTGTTATCTTCGATGCCGTCTATAACCATACCTTCGACATCAATGGCAGCAACTTCCAGCGCACTTACCCAGACTATTATTATCGCAAGACCAAGGACGGCAAGTATAGTGATGGTTCTGGTTGTGGCAATGAGACGGCATCGGAAAAGCCTCTGATGCGCCAGTTTATGCTAGAAAGTGTGAAGTATTGGATAGACGAGTACCATATCGACGGCTTCCGCTTCGACCTGATGGGCGTTCACGACATCGAGACCATGCAGTATATCCGCCAGATGGTGAACAAGATAGATCCTTCCATCTACATCTATGGCGAGGGATGGAGCGCAGGAGCCTGTGCTTATCCTATCGAAAAGTTGGCGATGAAAGCGAATACCCAGCAGCTCCAGGGCATCGGGGCTTTCTCTGATGATATGCGTGATGCACTGCGTGGCCCTTTCAGCGATGACCATAAGGGTGCGCTCTTGGCAGGAATCCCTGGTGAGGAAGAAAGCTTGAAGTTTGGTATTGTAGGAGGTATCGCCCATCCACAGGTGGACATGACCAAGGTGAACTATGACAAGAAGCCTTGGACCAACAATCCAACCGAGCAAATTAGCTACGTAAGTTGCCACGACGACATGTGTTTGGTAGACCGCTTGAAGGCAAGCATCCCATCTTTGACCGATCAGAATATCCCAGAGGAAATGCGTGAGGCTGAGTTGATTCGCATCGACCAACTTGCCCAGACTGCCGTCTTCACCTCACAGGGTGTGGCTTTCATGTTGGCTGGTGAGGAGATGCTTCGTGACAAGAAGGGTGTACACAATAGCTACAACTCTCCTGATAGCATTAACCAGTTCAATTGGAAGAACTTACAGAGCTATCCACAGGTGTTCACATATTATAAAGACCTTATCCAGCTCCGCAAGAACCATCCTGCTTTCCACTTGGGTACTGGCGACAAGGTACGTGAGCATTTGGAGTTCTTACCTAGCGTAGATGTCAAAGGTAACAAGCAAGATTGCCTCGTCGGATTCCAACTCAAGAACCTGGAGGGCATCGACTCTTGGAAGAATATCATCGTCATCTACAACTTCAATAAGGACGAGAAGGAGATGGCTATTCCTGAGGGCGAATACACTGTGGCTTGTTGCGGTGGAGTTATCAATGAGCAGGGACTAGGATATATCTCTGGCAAGGAGGTCTTGGTGGATGGTCAGTCTGCCTTGATTCTTTATCAGAAGTAAGCTGCTTGCTCGACGGATTGCAAATCCGTCGAAACGCCTAGCGCTATATATAATAAGGTATACATTATTATAATATATAGAAAAAACATGAAGAAAACAATAATGTCATTGATGTTGCTTATGGGTAGCACAATCAGTATGAATGCTGCGGTCAATGTGAACCGCATAGAGCCTACCGACTGGTACGTGGGTATGAAGGATGCATCGCTCCAGCTGATGGTATATGGCAAGGACATCAAGAACGCTGATGTCACGGTAGATTATCCTGGAGTCAAGGTGGATAGCTTGGTTCGACTCGATTCACCAAACTATCTCTTGGTTTACCTCAATCTAAATGGTGCCAAGGCAGGAGAGATGACCCTCAACTTCAAACAGGGCAAGCAAACCAAGAAGGTAAAATATGTGTTGAAGAATCGGGAGATAGCAGGCGACAAGCGCATCGGCTTCTCTAACGAGGATGTGCTCTATATGTTGATGCCAGACCGTTTTGCCAATGGCAATCCGAAGAATGATGCCTTCAAGACCATGCGCGATAAGACTTGCGACCGCACCGCTCCGAGTCTTCGCCACGGTGGTGACTTGGAGGGAATCCGTCAGCACTTGGATTACTTCAACCAGTTGGGCGTAACAGCCCTGTGGTTTACCCCAGTCTTGGAAAACGACAGTCCTAACGATGGCAAAAACAGTACCTATCACGGTTACGCCACCACCAATTATTATCGTGTAGACCCACGTTTCGGTACCAACGACGAGTATAAGAAACTCATCGCTGAGGCTCATCAAAAGGGATTGAAGGTGGTGATGGACATGATTTTCAACCATTGTGGCTTTGAGCATCCTTGGGTGGCCGATATGCCAACCAAGGACTGGTTCAACTGTCCGGAGTGGCTTTCTCCTGAATATCAGACACCAGAGCATCAAAAAAAGATAGGTACGATGGATGGTGCAGCTACCGTGAACGATAAGTTCCAGCAGACCAGCTACAAACTTACCCCTGTGCTCGACCCATACGCCAGCAAGATAGATATGCACGAGACCGTGGATGGATGGTTTGTGCCAAGTATGCCAGACCTCAACCAGCGCAACCCTCACGTCATCAAATATTTGATTCAGAACAGTGAGTGGTGGATAGAGACTGCCGGCATCGATGGCATCCGTATGGATACCTATCCATACGCCGACCGTGATGCGATGGCACACTGGATGAAGGTGCTTGGCGAGGAATATCCTCACTTTAATACCGTGGGCGAGACTTGGGTGACAGAACCTGCCTATACTGCTGCTTGGCAGAAGGACAGCAAACTCTCCGAGAAGAACAGCTATCTGCCAACCGTGATGGACTTCGCCTTCTTCGACCGCATCAACCATGCCAAGAACGAGGAGACTGATGAGTGGTGGAACGGCATGAACCGCATCTACAATGTGCTCTGCTACGACTATCTCTATCCAAACCCAAAGAGTGTGATGGCATTCATTGAGAATCATGATACCGATCGCTTCTTGGGAGAAGGCAAGGACACCTTGGCTCTTAAACAAGCACTCGCCCTTCTGCTCACCATCAACCGCACACCGCAGCTCTACTACGGCACGGAAGTATTGATGAACGGTACCAAGAGCGTGACAGATGGCAATGTTCGCAAGGACTTCCCAGGTGGATGGACTGGCGATAAGTACAATGCCTTTACTGCTGAGGGCAGGACCAATGCCGAGAACCAGATGTTCAACTGGCTGAGTCGCATCTTGCATTGGCGTCAGGGCAATGAGGTTATCACCAAGGGTGAGCAGATTCAGTTCTGTACCCAGAAGGGTGTCTATGTGGTGGCTCGCCAGTACAAGGGCAAGAGCGTGATGACCGTCATCAATGGCAAGAACGAGTCCAATGAGCTGAATGTGGCTCGTTACACTGAGATTATCGATAATGCAGAGAAGGCAACAGATGTGACGAATGGTCGCACCGTTCTAATCAACAAGAACGTAAAGCTCCGCCCTCGTCAGGCTATGATACTTGAATTCTAACATTTCTATAGGCGTAAGTTCACACTGGTATAAGTGTTGGCTTACGCCTATATATTTTTCTTCCAAAATATTCTTTTGTTTCAAATATTCTTCGTACTTTTGCAAGCGGAAGGTTAAAATTTAATTTATAATGTACAAAGAAATAGGAAAATGGTTCTTGGATGTTGCGAAGTATATTTTAACAGCGGTGTTATTGAAGAATCTATTTGGTAATTCTGATACTGCAATAGTTGTTCTGTTAGCTATATTGGCAATGGTCGCATTATTTATTTTAGGAATTTACTTCCTAAGAAATGATGAAGAAGATAAAAAGAATCAAACTAATAAAAGAAAGGAAAATAATTATGGATTGGCAGTTGGCTTTGATTTTAGCAACACCTGTGATGTTAGGGGTTGGGACTATTTTATTTTTTCATTTTGAAGAAAAGAAACGAAATGCTATTTAATGATTAGAAATCTTCTGACCATAATAGCTGCATTATTCATCACCTTGGGCGTAAATGCTCAAGGCAGTACTCCTAGTCGCTATAACGTAACCTATCTCAACATGGCGACAGGAATGCCTAATAACTTCGCCGACGATATATTCCAAGACTCTAATGGCTTTATTTGGGTGAGTACCCATGGTGGCGGATTGGTACGCTATGATGGCTATAGCTTTGTGAACTTCGGGCTTGGAACTTATGGCGTAAGCTTGCGCAGCAACAGCTGTCGCAATGTTTATGAAGACCATTTCAAGCGTCTCTGGATAGCCTTTGAGGAAGGCCCGCAGGTGCTCGACCTCAATACCATGCAGCCCGTTCTCCCTACCTGTGAAAATGAACACGTGAAAAGACTCCTTGATAAGGCATTCAAGGCACGATGTACTCGTATGTATTGTGATGCTAAGGGAAATGTCTGGATGGTAACTCCATCTGTTCTTTATCGTTTCGCTTTCAATGAGAAAGGGGAGGTGAAGAGCGTGCTTTCAATTCCTTATCAGTTTAAAGCACCCGATTTGGGACTTTGTGATGTGTATCATAGAGGCTCTGTAGTGATGTGTAATAATGGAAAGGTGAACGAGTTTTTTGAGCATGATGGCAAGTTGGTAACTAAAAATATCACTTCGCTTTTTGCACCATTGGACAATCGTTATGCAGGTGCCATTATTTCATATTTTGGCAAGATTTGGCTTGCAACAAACCATGGCTTGTTCTGTAGTGATAAGAAACAGTATCGCTGTTTGGCTACTGACCATTCCTTACAGCATGAAGTAGTAACTAGTCTTGCCGTATCACCAGATAATAAACTTTTGGTGGGTACGCTCTGTGGCGTTGATATCTTAGATGGAAAGACGGGGGAGATAGAGCATTGGAATAGTAATAGTAGTGTGAATCCACTGAGTAGTAACTTTGTGAACAGCCTTTATTCGCATGATGGACAGATTTGGATAGGCACAGAGACTGGAGGTATCACTAAGTTGACTCCTCGCTTGTTGCAGTTGGAATTTTATCGTAACGACCTAACCAATCCAACTAGCCTCTCTCCAAATGCAGTGAATGCAATGTATGCCGAGGATAACGGAACCCTTTGGGTGGGAACGGTGGAAGGTGGTCTCAATAGATTACCCCCCCACACTAGTAGTTTCATTCATTATACTACGGCAAACTCTGGCTTGCCGCACAATAGCGTATCGGTGCTTACTGCTGATAGGCATGGTAATCTTTGGATAGGAACCTGGGGCAGGGGAGTGGCTTTGATGCCTTTCTCGCAACTAGGGAACATAAGTCGCGTGGAAGAGTCTGAGCCTTTACTCTCTTTTGTCGGAGCCATGACTTATGATGGTTATAACGATGGCATGTGGATAGGCTCCAATGATGGACTCTTCTTCTATGACCTGCGAAAGAATAGGCTAGAGCGTCCTTTCAAGGGATGTTTGGAGGTGCGTGGTTGTATTGGCAGTCTGATAACAAAGGATGCTAAGCTCTTGATGGGATGTGTGCAAGGTATGGTAGAGGTTGACTTGAAGTCGCGTCATCATGGGAAGGGAAATTTCAAGGTACAATATCATCCATACAAACTTGATAACCCAGAAAGTGGCGCATTTGAAAAAGTCCTATCTTTCTGCCAGACGAAGGATGGTAGGATTTGGCTTGGAAGTAATGGGTATGGCATGTATTGCTACAACTATACGCAGGATGGAAAACGATGCGTCAAGGTGTTTACTACAAATAATGGCTTAGCAAATAATACGGTTAAGGGCATCGTGGAGGATAACCATGGTATGCTTTGGATAGCTACAGATAATGGTCTCTCCATCTTCAATCCAAAGACCGAGGCTTTCTGTAGCTTCTCAAAGGATGATGGTTTGCTCAGTGCTCAGTTCTATTTTAATGGTGCGGCGCGTGATAAAGCTGGCATTATCTATTTGGGCACAGATCAAGGAATGATGGCTGTGAAGGGTGTAAATCATTCTATGCATTCTGTGGAGCGCCTTTGCTTTACCGAGCTCTTGGTCGATAACCAGCCTATTTTTGCAGGTAGTGCTTATTTGGACGAGGATGTGTCCATTGCCAAGAAGATATGTCTCCATGAGAGTGATAAGTCGTTTACCATTAATTTTTCTGCTCTCAATTATGGCAGTGAGACGCAAGGTGTTTATCTCTGTCGTATGAAAGGGTATGAAAATGATTGGCTGCCTCTCAAACCGGGTCAACATAGTATGAGATACTCAACACTTCCTGCTGGAAAATATGAGTTTGAGGTAAAATATATTCCATCCATTGATTCCAAAAAGGAGCAGGTCATTTCTATTGAGGTGAGTGTCATACCTTACTTTTGGAAGAGTTGGTGGTTTGTTTCTATTATAGTCATTGGTGTCATCGCCCTTATACAATATGTTTATATTCACCGTCTCAATGTGATGCGTGAGCGTGAGGTGGAAGCTTTGTATCGTCCTATAGAGGCTGTACTAAAAGATAGTGCCGAACCTGATAAGTTGCAAAGTCGCATCCAGGCAATCTTGAAAAACCAAGAGCGTTATCAAGAAAGTCAGAAGAAGTCGATAGAGGCTGATAAGCAAGAAGTAGTGAAAAATATCAAACCTTTCATGGAACAGGTCATGGAAGTAATGGAAAAGAATTATGACCAATCAGAGTTTGGCGTTCAAGAACTCGCTCAAGAAATGGGCTTGAACCGAGGTGTTCTTAGCAAGAAACTCAATGCAGAATGTGGTTTGCCGACTTCGCAGTTTATTCGCAATTATCGTCTTGATATAGCTAAGAAAATGATGGCAGAGAATGTCGCTAATCGCAATATTACCGAGATTGCTTATCGAGTGGGTTTCAATGATCCAAAATATTTCACCCGCTGTTTCACCAAGCAGTATGGAGTTTCTCCATCTTCATATAAGGAGACGCTTGAGCAAGATTAAGCGTCTCTCTTTTGTATCTTTTGTTTATTTTATGTGTTGATTTGTTAAATTGTATGTGTGGGCGCACAATAGGTGGATTAGTATGTAAAATGGGCGAAAATACTTGTATATCGCTATTTGTCCACCTATTATTTGTGTTTGTCCACCTACTATTATGCTATTAATTGTACTTTTGCCACCGAATAATTTTAACCAAGTTTTTTAAAACAACTTAATTATTGTATAAACAATAAACTTAAATATAAAATAACAACCTAAAAGCATTAGTTATGAAGATTAAGAAATCTTTACTTTCATTCGCTTGTGCTATCATGGTGGCATTAAGTTTCACAGCTTGTGGCGATGACTGGGGCAGACAGGATGATCCTGCTGGCGGACAGATTTATCCATCTAAGCAGACAGTGGCAACTTATGACTTTGAGTATTCAGACGAAAAGCCTGAGTATTCAGATATGATAAGTCACGACGAAGGATGTGAGGTTATCTCAGACAAGAGCCTCGCAAGTAATGTATTGCACATGAACGGAAAGGGTGGTGCCAAGATTGCCAACCCTTTCAATAGTGTGAAGCTGCAGAATGGAGCTGCTATCACTTTCGCAGTGAAGATTGATGCAGAAGTAGCTGAGGACGGAACAGCCGCTGATGTTGACTTGACTCGTCCTCTTATCTCATTTGGCTCTGATGAGAAAGACGCTGCGGGTAATGATGTCAGTGCTCGTTTCTATTTCACTGCCAATGGTCAGGTGGTTTTCAAAAAGCCTGGACAGTTGGAGAGCTTGAGCCTCAACGAGAACGATCCTGCTTCTGTTAAGACTGGCATCCTTACTCCAAATGAGTGGCACTTCGTGGCCCTTCAGCTTTCTACCGAGGGTTACCAGATTTACGTAGATGGTAAGAAGAGCCTTACTGGTTATCAGACATCATCTAGTGCCACATCTTTCCAGTACAAGACATTGGTTGATTCCATCAACTCTCTACCTTATTTATATATAGGTGGTGATAGCAAGTTGACTGCTGATGAAACCAATGCAGTTTCTATCGATGATGTTACCTTGATTCGTAACATGATGGAAGAGAAGGATTGGAACAAAACAGTCGGTGGTAATGGAGGTGGCGATGCGGCATTTAATTATGTTGAATATGTAAATGGAGAATCTCCTACTATAGAGATTGGTACTTCTGATTGTTCAGCTGCTTGGTGGACTACATTCTCTGATTATTATAGAATTCCTGCTAATGGTGCAATTCATTTGAAGTTTACAAACCATACTTCAGGTGCTGGTAATTGGAACAACTGGAACCTCTGTGTTTCTACAGATGATGTTCGCAATGGCGGTAAATATTCTGAGTATTTCGTTATTAGAAGTGATGCTTATGGTTGGGGTAATAGCTATGCCTCAGGTAAGTTTGAGAATGATGGCTATCCTACTAATGATGCAGAATGGGCTGATTTCCGTGCTAATATGGAAGGTGCTATTGTTGACATGACTATAGCTCGTTCAGGTAAAGATGTTATCGTTACAGCAGTCGAGACATGCAAGAATGGTAAAGTTTATGTA
Source organism: Lachnospiraceae bacterium (assembly GCA_963604545.1). Classification (GTDB taxonomy): domain Bacteria; phylum Bacteroidota; class Bacteroidia; order Bacteroidales; family Bacteroidaceae; genus Prevotella. The sequence continues at coordinate 17,593 of CAVCRI010000046.1, forward strand.
GAAAAGTTCACGGCTCCTTGCAATGATGAAAATGAGGTGCTCCGTGCATTCCTCATTGTAGATGGCTCTTACTTGGTTTTGGATCAGAACAGTTGTACAGTGCAGGCTTCTGCTAATGTAGAGACAACAGAAATAGGAACTTCAGATTGCTCAGCAGCTTGGTGGACTACTTTCTCAGACTATTTCCAAATTCCTGCTGGTGTTTCTTTGCATCTTGGCTTTACAAACCATACTTCAGGTGCTGGTAACTGGAATAACTGGAACCTTTGTGTTTCTACTGATGATGAGCGCAATGGCGGTAACTATTCTGAATATTTTGTCCTCAGAAGTGATGCTTATGGTTGGGGTAATAGCTATGCCTCAGGCAAGTATGATAATGAGGGTTACCCTACTAATGATGCAGAATGGGGCGACTTCCGTGCTAACATGGAGGGAGCTAAGGTCGATATGACAATAGCCCGTTCTGGTACTGATGTTAAGGTGACAGCGGTACAGACCTGTACTAATGGTAAGGTATACATAGAAAGATTTACGGCTCCATGCAACGATGCCAATGAGGTGCTCCGTGCTTTCCTCATCGTTGATTCTTCATATCTTGTTATGGATCCAACTTCTTGCTATATCGCCAAGCCTATGTATTAAGGACTAGCTAAAATAATAACATAAACAGAATAAACAATGAACAATAACATATTGCATAAGTTATTCTTGACCCTGACACTGG
>CAVCRI010000047.1:0-18117 GCA_963604545.1 Lachnospiraceae bacterium
GGATGTTCTTGTCGCTGCTACCGAAGTAAGCACGATGGATAGGAGTCATCAAGACTATCTGCTTCGTAGGGTACATCTGCTTCAGCTTGGACATGGCGATGTTGATTCTGCCACGGAAAGTGTTCTTGTCCATGGAGAAATGACGATGGCGGCGAGCTACCACCTCGCTTGGCTTATGTACGGCAGCCTTGACAGAATCTACGGTCTCCGTGTACCATTCGCCCAAGGCAATGCCAGCATTGTAGTCGTTGGTTCCCATGAAGATGAGGATGGCATCAAAGTCGTCGCCATGTTCTTTCTGTAGGGCGTCTGCCTGGCGAGGAATATCGTTCCACTGTCTGCCGCTGATGGCGTAGACGTAAGGGGTGATGCCGAGCCAATCCTGTAGGAACCCCCAGTATTTTACTTTGGATGCTCTGACTCTAGGGTCGGTGATGGAGTCGCCAAAGTAGGCAACCTTCTTGCCTTTCCATGGATGCTGCAAGGCCTTGAACTGCTTTTCCTTTTCTGCGATTTCCTTCTTGGTCATCGCCTTTTGGGCGAATGCTGATGTTGGCAAGCCCAAGGTGAGGGAGAGAGCCAATGTGATGAGTGCTTGTTTCTTCATTGTAAGTTTCTTTGTTATAGTTTGTTTTCTAATTGCGATGTTTGCTTTTCAAACGTTTGCAGGTGCAAAGGTACAGCTATTTTTCGATAAGTGGTTATCTTTTTTGTTCAAATATCATCTTAATTCTACTTTTTTTAGTAATTTTGCAGCCGCTAATAATAAATAAGGTATATATAATAAGGATGACAAGTTTGGAACACGTAAGAGATTTGCGTCGTAAGCGCCTAGCCGTGGCTGCTTACTATTTTGTGCCGGGAGTGGTATTTGCCAGTTGGGCAAGTCGCATCCCGGATGTCAAGCACATGCTCCATTTGAGCAACGGACAGTTGGGTACGGTACTTTTCGCCATACCTATCGGTCAGGTCGTGATGATGGCTTTTTCGGGTATCTTGGTCAGCAAGTTTGGTAGCAAGAAGATGGTTCTGCTTGCCGAGGTGCTTTACGCCTTGGTGCTTTTCGGCATCGGATGCAGCAACTCTACCTTCCACCTTATCATGGGATTGGTGGGCTTCGGCATGATGGCGAACCTGATGAATATCGCCACCAACACACAGGCTTGCTTGGTAGAAAAGATGTATGGCAAGAATATCATGTCTTCATTCCATGGCTTGTGGAGCCTTGGCGGATTCGCGGGTGGTATCATCGGAGCCGTCTTTGCCAATACCGTGTTGCCTATCACGGCGCATTTCGGAGCAATCTTGGTTACTTGTCTTTTGATTCTCGCACTGGGGTTCCGCTTCTTGGTCAACGATGAGTTGGCAAAGGCAGAGGAAGAGGATGTGCCTAAGTTCTCCTTCAAGACCATCGATCCTGTGCTGTTCCTCTTGGGATTGATGGGCTTCGCAGGCATGTTTTGCGAGGGAACGGTCTATGACTGGAGCGGCGTGTATTTCTCTTCAGTCGTAAAACCAGATGAGGCTTTCATCCGTGCCGGTTATGTGGCAGGTATGGGAGCGATGACCTTGGGCAGATTTCTTGCCGACGGCTTTGTTACGAAGTATGGGCCATCTAGGGTATTGAAGACTTGCGGTGGATTGATAGTGGGTGGCTTGTGGCTTGCCGCAGCCTTGCCTTATCTCATCCCAGCTACCTTGGGCTTCCTGTTGGTAGGTTTCGGCATCTCTTCTTCCGTGCCTATCTGCTATAGCATCGCTGGCAAGCTCGGCACCATCAAGGCAAGCATCGCCATCACCATCGTCTCCAGCATCAGCTTCTTTGGCTTCTTGGTGGGTCCTCCTGTCATCGGCTGGCTTTCCGAGGCTACCAATCTTCGCATCGCTCTCAGCATCGCTGCTTGCCTGGGATTGATGATAGCTTTCATCTCAGTGAAGGTCTGTAAGCGGTGATTTCCTCGCACACAACCATTTCCGTTCCTTTATACATCACTACAATCTTGTGCAGTTGAGTGGTTTTGATGGCAGAGGTTACCACTTCGCTTTCAGCATATCGGTTTACTTGCTCGATGGCATCCTCACGCAGTTGGGCTACGTGCGCATCAGTGTCTTTCGACTTGGCATATTTCAGTTCTACGATGTAGGAGTGCTGCATGTCACTGAAGTTCTCCACCAAAGGACGGAGGAAGATGTCGGCATATCCCTCTTGCGTGTCCTTCTCTGAGATAGGGCGATAGAACTTGTTGTCGCAAGTCATGGCAAGGGTGAAGCCATGCACGAAATATTCTCCCTTCTGGTGGTCACGCTGAGAGGAATACTTATGCAAGCAGTCTGCGATGTACTGGAAGTATGGTTTCCACTGACCATCGTATGCCATGGCACTCTCCAAGTTTCCCTTTTCGTAGGAGTCGTACTTCAGGTCATTCTCCTTGTATGTGTCGAGCAAGTATCTGAATATCTGCTCACGTACCACTTGGTTTGGAATCACAAACTTGGTCTTACCCTTGTACTGACCTGCGATAGTAACCATGCCGAAGTAGTAGAGCAGACTGACGAAATTATCAGGGTCGCCTATCTTTTCGGCAGGGAATCCTGTCTTCAGTTCGCCTGTCACAAAACCATCTTGTACCAATTGCTGAATGATGGAGGCATCGTGGGCAAACTCCTTGTCCTTGCGGATGAGCATACGGAGCTTGTTGTAGTCCAAGCGGATGTTCTCCTCTATCATATTATCTGGTATATGACCACGATTTCTGATGTAGTGGTCTATGAAATAGAGCACCATGTTAGAGTTGTACATTGTGGCCTCACCGTATGCAGCCTTGGCAAAGCAATAGTTGTCGTACCATGGTTTCATGACTTCTATCAGCTCGTCTATCGTATAGTTGTGCAGATTGAGGGTATCGGTGTAGTAGGTGAGCAGCTCACGTACCTCTTCCTCCGTGAAGCCAGTCATCTCGTTGAATTCATACTCCAAGGAATAGTTGGTACCGATGTTGAAGCCGCTGGTCAAGTCGTCCATAGTGACAGGGCTGACTCCTGTCACGAATACACGCTCCAGCGTGCTGTCGGTCGCCGATTTGATGGTATCAAAGAATTTACGAAGATAGCCTGTGCCATGAGTCTCTGCTTGATAGCTTTCCAAGCACTCTGGTTCGGAGAGGATAGTATTGGTGAAGTGGTCGTACTCGTCGATGAAGAGATACACCTTCTGCCCAGTCTTCTTGCATTCCTTGCAGAGATAGTCTAGTTGCTCTGCGGCACCATCCTTCTTGTTCATCTCCTCCTTAAGGTTGGCAGGCAGGTACTGGGCGTAGACATCGCAGAAGTAATTGAACTCGGTGTTGCAATGTGCGTCCAATCCCTTCTTGTAGTTCTCCAAGTTTGCATCCACCACAGCAAAGTTGAGGGAGATAATGAGATAAGTATTGTGTTCAGGTGTCGGGTTCTCGCCGATGTATAGTCCACCAAACAGTTCCTCGAACTTATCCGCCATGTTAATGTCGTAGTACTGTTTGAGCATAGAGAGGGTAAGGCTCTTGCCGAAACGGCGAGGGCGAATGTAGAAGAAAAACTTGTTAGACCTTTCTATTTTCTCAATAAATTCGGTCTTGTCGACATAATAGCAATCGTCCCTTCTTACGCTGACGAAGTTCATCATTCCGTATGGGATTCGCTTGCGATAAATATACTCACGCTTCTTAAATTTCTTCTTTATAGGACTCTTCTCCATATTCATTTCTCCTTTTCTTTATTAACTTGCTGCAAAGTTAGCATAAATATTTATAATAAGCAAGAAAAGCCTTGATGTTTTTGCAAAATAAGGGGAAAAGCCTATCTCTTAATGCCATTAGGGAAAATATATAAACCCCCAAGGGGAAAATTTTCTTCTTGGGGGGCTTTGTTTCTATATATCGACAATATTTGAAGTTTTTTGAATGATTTTTATAGTTGATTACGGTGAAAATGTTGTACTTTTGTGCAATAATAGAGAAAACAATACAATTTCAAACCTAAAGATTATAAAAACAATATGAGTATCAAAAACTTATGGGCGGTTTTGCCACTGGTGGCGTTCTTGGCTTTGGATGCTGAGGCTCAGATTCCTACACAGAGCATCAAGTGGGACAGGCATAGCTTGCTGTTTGATGGCAAACGTGTAGTCCCTGTGATGGGCGAGGTTCACTATTCTCGTATCCCTCAGGATGAATGGAAAAGAGAAGTGAGGAAGATGAAGGAGGGTGGCGTGACCGTTATCGCTGCCTACGTGTTTTGGAACCATGTGGAGGAAGTGGAAGGTGTGTTCAACTGGAGTGGACAGCGCAATCTGCGTTCTTTCCTGGAGATTTGCAAGCAGGAGGAGATGCCTGTGGTCTTGCGACTCGGTCCTTTCTGCCATGGCGAGGTAAGAAATGGTGGCATACCCGACTGGATGTTCGCCAAGGGTTGCAAGATGAGGGAGGAGAACCCAACTTTCTTGAAATATACCGAGCAGCTCTATCGCCAGATTTTCTCACAGGTGCAAGGATTGCAGTGGAAGGATGGTGGACCTGTCATCGCTGCCCAGTTCGACAATGAGTATCGTGGCAAGGGCAGTTATCTGATGGCATTGAAGAAGATAGCGCAGCAGGTGGGCTTCGACTTGCCTTTCTATACTCGCACGGGATGGCCTGAACTTCGCACGCCAGTACCTTTCGGAGAGATGATACCGCTCTATGGTGACTATGCCGATGGCTTCTGGGACCGTAGCCTGACAGAGACGGTAGGTAACTATTACAAGGCTTTCAACTTCAAGGCTTTCCGCAGCAGTACTGCCATCGCCACCGAGCAACTTGGTGAACAGAAGGAAAAGACTGATAAGGGAGATAACCAATATCCTTATTTCACTTGCGAATTGGGAGGCGGCATGGCGACGGCTTATCATCGTCGTCCGTACATCTATCCTGAGGATGCCTATTCGATGGCAATCGTCAAGTTGGGCAGTGGTAGCAACCTCTTGGGTTATTACATGTATCATGGCGGAACAAATCCTACTGCCTTGATGCCAGGAACGATGGATGATGGCAGCAGTACTTATCTGAACGAGAATCAGCGTACACCAGCCACCAATTATAACGACATGCCAGTGAAGACCTACGATTTCCAGGCTCCTCTCGGAGAGTTTGGACAGACGAATCCTCATTATTTCATGCTTCGCAAATTGCATATCTTCATGCATAATTATGCGGAAGTGTTGGCTCCGATGGAGGCGAACTTCCCATGCAAGCAAGATATAGAGAAGGGGGATGACTCACATCTTCGTTGGTCGTTGAGGTCGAATGTCACAGGGACTATTGATGGAAAAGATAAGGCGAACAAGGATGGCAAGGCTTTAAGCGGTTTCGTTTTCATCAACAATTATGAGCGTTTGCAACAGTTGACTGCCAAGAAAAATGTACAATTTGATGTTTGCGGCGTGAAGTTCCCGCAGAGAGCAATGACAGTTCCGGCAGGAACGATGTGCATTTTCCCTGTCAATGTGGATGGCATCAAGTATGCCACAGCCCAGCTTATCGCCCATCGAGATGGCAAAATCTATCTGGAGCAAATCAAGGGAATCCCTACGGAGATTGCTGTCGATGGAAAGGTGTTGAAGAATGTCAAGGCAAAGGGCATTGCCAAGCCTGTATATAAGAACATCTATCTCGTGGATTCGCATACTGCTGAACATCTCTTCTTGCAGGATGAGGCTGAAAAGATGCAAACTGTTTCTGCATCGCAGCCTAAAGTTTCTAGCTCAAAGAACGCAATGGCGATGATGCCTTTGGCTCCATCCTTCAAGAAAGTAAAGGAGGCAGAAGGTTCTCGCAATATAACGATGGGTGTTCAGAAGGTTGCAGAAGAACCAACGGATGCTGACTTCAAGAAGGCTGCCATCTATGAGCTGAATCTATCTTCTGAAATGCTGAAAGGCAGAAAGTTGTTGCAGATAGATTATTGTGGCGATTGTGCTCGTCTTTATGCCAACGGCAAACTGATTGCTGACAATTTCTACAATGGTCGTCCATTCCTGATGGGATTATGGCGATTGCCTAAGGATTGCCAGAAACTAGAACTTCGCATCTTGCCTTTGCAGAAGAACATGCCAGTGTATTTCCCTCGTGAGGCAGATACATCGAAAGAAGGTGAAGCATTGAATGGTATACAAGTAAAAGAAATGCAATAAAATAATTATCTTTTTATAAATAAAGATGAAGAATAAACATTTATATATAGCAACATTCCTGTTAGCCAGCACTGTTTTGCAAGCGCAAGCTCAGAATGGCGCCTCCATTCCATTGGATGGCAAGTGGCAATTCTCGCAAGGCGACTATCCCACTTACGATGAAGAGGTAACTCTTCCAGGTTCCATGCTGACCAATGGCAAGGGTAACGACGTCTGTACCCATACCCAGTGGACGGGCAGTCTCTACGACTCCTCCTTCTACTTCAATCCATACATGGAGAAGTATCGTATGGAAAAAGTCCTCGCCAACGGCAAGCATCAGATACAAGGCACGATGAAGTTCCCCTTCTTCCTGACCCCAAAGAAGCATTACATCGGCAATGCTTGGTATCGCAAGACCGCTTTCATTCCAAAGGAATGGAAGAAGCAGCGAGTCATCCTCTATTTGGAACGCCCTCATATCGAGACCTCGGTCTATATCAACGGCAAGTTGGCTGGTAGAGACTCTTCCCTGAGCGTGCCTCATGAGTTTGATGTTACACCTTATATAATATATGGCAAAGATAATGAGATAGCCATCAAGGTGTATAATGGCATCGAGAATGTCTGTGTGGGACAGGACTCGCATAGCGTGACCGACCAGACGCAGGGCAACTGGAATGGCATCGTAGGAAAGATAGAATTGCAGGCTCGCCAACAGCAGTATATCCGCAGCATGCAGGTTTATCCTGATGTAGAGGGTAAGCAAGTCAAGGTTGTGATGGATGTTGTGGGAGGAAAGAATGACAAAACAGCCAAGGCCGATTTCGCCTTTTCTGTCGCAGAAAAGACAACTGCCAATAATCCTTTTGCTCAGTTGGCTTCCCAATCAAACGAACCTCGCAAGTTTGCCTTTAAGAAGGTGCAGAAGAATGCAGAGGGCAAGTTTGTCGTAACCCTCCCGATGGGGGAGGATGTGAAACTATGGGATGAGTTCAGTCCGAATCTCTATCAGTTGACGGCTATGGTTGGCAAGGATTCCTTGACTACCACTTTCGGTATGAGCGAAATCAGCATTGACGGCAAACAGTTCTATATGAACGGCAAGAAGATTTGGATACGTGGAACGGTAGGCAACTGCTGTTTCCCTGAGACTGGTTATCCGCCAACCGATGAGGCTTCGTGGCTTCGCATTTTCAAGAAATGTAAGGAGTATGGTTTGAATATGATGCGCTTCCATTCCTACTGTCCACCTGAGGCGGCGTTTATGGCTGCTGATAAGGTTGGTTTCTATCTCCAACCTGAGGGACCATCATGGCCTAACCATGGCGTGAAGTTGGGTAATGGTATGACCATCGACCACTATCTGATGGAGGAGACCCAGCGAATGGTAGAGAAGTATGGCAATCATCCTAGCTTCTGCATGTTGGCTGCGGGCAACGAACCTGCTGGCAACTGGGTGAAATGGGTTGGCGACTTCGTAGAGAAATGGAAGGCTACGGGCGACAAGCGACGAGTATATTGCGGCGCTTCCGTAGGTGGAGGCTGGGCTTGGGATCCAAAGAGCGAGTATCATGTAAAGGGTGGTGCTCGTGGACTGGATTGGGACAATCATGCGCCTCAGTCTGAAGACAACTTCGATGAGGATATGGTAAAGGTGGTACGAAAGGGGAAGACTCCTATCACCTTTGATGTGAATCATCCGAGATTGGCTCACGAGATGGGGCAGTGGTGTGCTTTCCCTGACCTAAAGGAGACTTCGCAATACTCGGGTGCTTACAAGGCTCGCAACTTCGAGATTTTCTCCGACTTGCTACGAGACAACGGCATGGCAAGCCAGGCAGAGAAGTTCTTGCACGCCAGTGGCAAGTTGCAGACCTTGGCCTATAAATACGACCTGGAGCGCAATCTGAGAACCAAGGATTACGCTGGTTTCCAACTCTTGGGGCTGAATGACTATAGCGGTCAGGGTACGGCGTTGGTAGGCGTGCTGAATGTGCATTGGAAGGAAAAGGGATATTGCGATGCTAAGGATTGGACCGAGTTTTGTTCGCCTATCGTACCTTTGGCGAAGTTCCCTCAGTTTGTGTTCTCTGGTGAGAATAAGGCGAGCATCCCTGTGGAACTATACAATGCTTACAAGGAGCCATTAAGGGATGCGAAGGTGCAGTATTGCATCAAGGATGAGGCTGGAAAAGTTTATGCTTCGGGGAGATTGTTGCAAAAGCCACAATGGGGCCCTGCAGCGGATGAGGTTCCTGCTTTGATGCCTTCTTCTCAAGAGATTCCTGTAGGAAAGAACATCGGATTAGGTTACGTGCCTGTATCGTGCTTGGGTATGCCGTCTCCTTCTAAATATTCCTTGGAAGTAACGGTGGAGGCTGCGAATGCTCCTGAGGCGAGAAATCATTGGGACTTCTGGGTGTATCCATCTCAACAGAAAATGCCAAAGGTGAATGAAAAGGACATTTATATCGCCGATTCCCTCGATGCCAAGGCAAAGAAGGTTTTACTGAAAGGCGGTAAGGTATTGCTGCTGGCCGCAGGAAAAGTAAAAATGGGAGCGGATGTGAAGCAGTCTTATCTGCCAGTGTTCTGGAACACCAGTTGGTTTAAGATGCGTCCTCCTCATACTACGGGTGCCACCATCGACAAGTCTCACCCTCTCTTCAAGCATTTTCCTACGGATGATTGGGAGAACTTGAATTGGTGGGAACTCTTGAACAAAGCACAGGTGATGAACCTCCGTGAGTTCCCTAAGGATTATCAGCCAGCCATCCAACCGATAGACACGTGGCATGTGAGCCGCAAGCTCGGCATGATGGTGGAAGCTAAAGTAGGCAAGGGCAAGTTGCTGATGACGACGATGGACTTGACGAAAGACCTTGACCGTCGTCTTGTGGCAAGCCAGATGCGTTATGCCATCTTGAAATATATGTTGAGCGATGACTTCAATCCAAATCTTTCGCTTGATGAACAGGTGATACAAAACCTCTTCACCCAGTCGGCTCCAGCAGTGAATATGTTTACCAAGGATTCGCCAGATGAGTTGAAACCCAAGTTGAAGTAACTGGGCGGTAATAAACGGTAGATATTACTGTCTTTTGAACAAAACTCCGTATTTAATATGCTTGAAAAGGCCTAATTTTGCAAGTGATTTTCAATGTAGTGTACTAAAAATAATTGGTTATGAAATGAATATAATATTACGAATAAAAACAACTTTATAAATGATGAGCAAGTTTATGATATGCATCTTGGCAAGTCTCTTGGTTGGGGCTTTGCCAATGAAGGCTAAGGAAAACAAGGGAGAACCATCAAAGGTTAGTTATGTTTTGCATGGCGATTATCCTGACCCTACTATCATGAAGGATGGAAAGTGGTATTATATGACCCATTCCTCCTTCGACTATGTGCCAGGATTGACCATACTCAAGTCGCAAGACTTGAAGCATTGGATTCCAGTCAACTATGCTTTGGATCATTTCGTTGGTTCTGTTTGGGCTCCTGACATTTGCAAGTATAAGGGCAAGTATTATATCTACTTCACGGTGGCTATCAATAATGGCAATTTCAAGAACTATGTGGTATGGACTGATGACATAGAACATGGCAAATGGAGCCAGCCGATAGATGTGCATGTGGATGGGAAGATAGACCCAGGGCATTTGGTAGATGCGAAGACAGGTCAACGTTGGTTGTTTGTGGCTGGTGGTTATCGTATCAGGTTGACTGATGATGGCTTGGCTTCCGTAGGTGAATTGGAACATGTCTATGGAGGATGGAAGATTCCAAGCGACTGGGAGGTGGAAAGTACATCACTGGAAGGACCAAAGATGGCTCATCATGGCGACTATTATTACTATGTGAGTGCGCAAGGTGGAACGGCAGGACCACCAACCAGTCACATGGCAGTGGTGGCTCGTTCCAAGAGCATAGATGGACCATGGGAGAATATGCCTACCAACCCGCTTGTCCATACTTGGAGTGCACAAGAACAATGGCATTCCAAGGGACATGCCACCTTGTTTGAAGGCAATAAGAAACAGTGGTACTTGGCATTCCATGCTTATGAGAAGTATTATCAAAACATGGGGCGCAATACGATTATCGAACCTGTGGAGTTTACTTCCAATCAATGGTTGGTTGCTCCGATGGACACCGTTTTGGAGCATCATACAGAAGATGCAGTCGTCGAAAGAAATTTGGGTGACTTTCATATTGGTTTGGATTGGCGTGCCTATCAAGATTATGATGCAAGTCGCTTCTTCCTTTCAAAGGATGAGAGTGGCAATGCTTCATTGGTAATAAAAGGCAAGGGCGATTCACCTGCCACGGCATCCCCTTTGCTGTTTATTGCCCATGCTCATCGCTATGAGTTTTCTGCCAAAATAGAGCGGAGTGGGGAGGCAACGGCTGGTTTGGTGCTTTATTACAATAAGTCAAACTATGCTGGTACTGGTTTTGATGCCAATAAGCGTTATCGCTATCGCCGAGCACAGCGCAACCGTAGCGGAGCTTGTCGTGGAACGCAACCCCTTTGGCTGAAAGTGAGGGTCGTGGATACTATTGTCTCTACCTTTATCAGTTATGATGGCAAGCGATGGAGCAAGGATGTTAGTTCCATGGACATCTCTGGGTATAACCACAATACGTTGGGCGACTTTATGAGTGTCTTGCCAGGTATCTTTGTTAGTGGTGAGGGAGAAGCGAAGTTCTCTGAATTTAAATATGAGTTGTTGTGATATGGTTGTCATATTTAAGTATGAGAAATAGAAAGCAAAAAGCCATGTTCCGCTAACAGAATATGGCTTTTTGCTTTCTATTTCTATGCTATTTCAACAGTCCTTTAAGCCACTCTTCACTTCGGTCGTTGGTTTCTTTGAATCGCCAATGACCGGAGGACGGGGTGGTTTCAATCTCCTTAGGCGCCTTCACCTCGTTATACATTCCATACACGGAAGTAGGAGAGCAGGTTGGGTCGTTATAACCAAAGGAATAGAAACCTGGCACTGTGATGCGGCGGGCAAAGTTGACTACATCATAATATGCCAAGGTCTCAGTTGCTTTCTTGATTTGCTCTGCGGAGAATTGCCCTGTCTTATGCTCTGTGGAGAAATACTTAGGCCATCCTCCTGCACGCTGATGCAGAAATCCCGTCAAGTCGTTTAGGGCAGGATAGAAAGGAGCGATGCAAGTGACCTTGGGATTCAATGCCGCCGTCACAATGGTGAGCGCACCACCTTGGCTTCCACCTGTCACACATACGTTCTTGCCGTCAAACTCAGGCAATGAACACAGGAAGTCTATCCATCTCGAACATCCCAGATAGACATCCCGATAGTAGAAACTCTCCTTGGTCTCAATGCCACGCATATTGTAGTTGCCAGCTACTTTTTCTCGCAACGCTTGGTATTCTGCATCTGGCACACGAGGGTCTAGTCCATGAATCTCGGAAGTGACGACAACAAAGCCTCGTTCGGCATAGTATGTGTAGGGTTTTACTTTCTGCGAGCCAGCCCCAGGCGGTTGGAAGAGCACGGGATGCTTCTTGCCATCCTTCGGCTTGGCGAGATAGCCAAACATGCTGCGCCCATTCTTGCCCACAGTGATTTTCACCAACGATACGTCTACGTCTTTGGTGGAATATTGAGGCATGGGCGTAATCTCTGGGTTCATATCAATCTTGGCGAGTTGCTTCAAGCTTTGTTTCCAGAATTTGTCGAAGTCGGATGGCATCACCGTGTAAGGCTTGATTTGCTCTGGCGCATAAGCCAGTTTCATCTCGTCCTTGTATCGCTTTCCCTCCACGATAAAGTAGAAGTTGCAAGCACGGAATCCTGGTTGCTTCATCGTACCCAAGGAAACCTCTGCCTTGCCGTCACGGAAAGGGATGGAGTCGTATTGCGCTGGCAAGAGCATCTCGTCTCCCACCTTATAATATAGATACTCTCCATCCAGGGGATTGCCGCCCTTGACTGCTTGCACCGTGATGCGTGCCTCGTCACCTAGTTGATAGGTGCGATGCGCATGGTTGGGTGTTGCCAGAAACTCAACGTAGTTTCTGCCAGCCTTGGAGTATGGGGCTTGGGCATAGAGCATTGACGATGCAAGCAACCCGTATGCAAGAAATAGTTTCGTCTTTTTCATCATAATCATCATGTTTGTTACTTTTTGATTATCATTTTGCTTCCCTTCTGCACGTCTGCCTTGATGTTGGTGATGCGCTCGTTCTTCACGTCTTCGAGCATGATGGCAGGACGGTAGTCTGGTTTGATGGTTGTGAAGCTGACGTTGTCCACTTCGATGCCGTCCACGTGGCGAGCGTAAAGACCGAAGGCTGGCGTTTCCTTGGCAAACTTAGGCTCAGGATAGTTGGTGCCTTGCTCGCGATAGGTTTTCTTAGCCAACTCTGCTGAGCCTCCGCCTCGGTATTGCAAACGGATATTGCTGAGCGATATGTTGCGAAGAGGCTCGCCCGGCATACCAGTCACGATGATGCCAGCAAGGGAATCTACATCGTTGGCGATGACATTGCTTATCATGATGTCTTTGCCCGTAGAAACCGTGGTGCGCTCCTTCGGACCACGATTTCTGCAACCTGTGGTGATGTAGATAGGGTAGTGGTGGACGTGGTTCATCGTGATGTTATTGACCACGATGTTCTCCATCAATCCCTGGTCCACTTCCTCGAATGCCAAGCCGCTGCTATACATAAAGGTGCAGTTGCTGAGCGAGATGTTCTTGTAGCCACCGTTCGACTCTGTGCCGAGTTTGAATCTACCACAAACCCAGTTTACTTTCTCCGGGATGTAAGTGCCATCGAGCAAAGTGCCAAACTTATAGCCTGTTATCACGCAGTTGGTGATGGCGATGTGCTCCGTAAATACAGGCTTCTTCAGAGCGTAGGAACTCTTCAATACCAAGGCGTCGTCGTGAGGGGTATTGATTTTGCAGTTGCTCACGGTCAGGTATTTGCAGCAGTCGATGTCGAGACCGTCACGGTTGGTGTCGATGACCACATTGTCGATGGTTCCCAGTTCGCAGCCTGTTACGATGATGCCGAAGTGACCGCCACGATAGATGGTCACGTCACGAATCAATATGTTGCGGCATTGTTTCAGGGCGATGGCCTTGTCGCCTGTTCCGATGTTTCCACCTTGCAGGTTGCCAGCCCTCTCGGTGTCTTTTTGGGTTAATCCTTCGCCGTCAATCATTCCTCGTCCAGTGATGGATACGTCGTTGGCACCGATGGCGTAGATGAGACTGTTCTTGAAATAAGTATGTCCGCCATCTTGGTAAGCTGTTCCCTCAAACTCTTCCGCCTTGTCGTAAGCGTTTGCCGAGGCGGGTGCTGCGAGAATCTTGGAACCTGTCATCAAGTGGAGTTCCACATGACTTTTCAATCGGATGCTTCCGCAGAGATAGGTACCGGCTGGCAACACGACACGTCCTCCGCCATGAGCCACACAGGTGTCGATGGCAGCGTTGATGGCGATATGGTCCAGAGCCTTGCCATTGCCCAAGGCACCGAAGTCTTTCACGATGTAGTCTTTGGCTTGCAAGCTGGTCAGGGCTATAGCCAAGAGACTGATGAGCGATAAAATTCTTTTCTTCATGTTCTTTTTGGATTGTTAGTAATTTGTTTTATGATAGTTTCTGACAGATAGTTCCTGCTTGGAAACTCTCTGGGTGCAAAATTAGTGATAAATGAACAAACGTAGCGACGATTTTTGTTCATTTATTACTAATATTTGTCCGAAGCCCAAAGTTCAGCAAAGTTTGGTATGCACTTTTTGTACGTTTTCTTGTATCACTCAAGGGAGTAAATTAAATATAGGAAACTACAGTATCTGCTTCTTCATTTTCCGTTCCGCGACGTGGAACGCACATTTCTAGTCTTGGAACGCACGTTCCACGTCGTGGAATGTACGTTCCGTGTCACGGAACGGAGATTTCTCCTAGGATTCAGCAACTCCTTCTTATCCTTTCAATATCTCAGAAGGTGTCTTGCCAAATTCTCGCTTAAAGCTTTCCCTAAAGTTACCGATGTTGTTGAAGCCAGCTAGCATAGCAACTTCGGTTATGGTGTATTCTTTGGTTTGCAAGAGACTCATGCTATGACGAAGCTTTGCCTTCTTGATATATTCGTTGGCACTCATACCCGTCAGGGCTTTCACCTTGCGATAGAAGGTGGAGTGGCTCATTGCCATCCTGTCTGTAAAGAAGGCGATGTCCAAGTCTTCCGTAGAGATATGGTCTTCGATGAGCTTGTTCAACTTGTCCATGAACTTTTGGTCAAGTGGACTGAGTTGTTGCATGGCGGATGATTCTTCCTCTGTTTCTGCAACATTTGCGTCTTGAGGGACTGTTGCCATATCCTTCTCCTGAAGAGGACTAGTTTGCGATTGGGCAAACGCATTCATGTTTTTCTGAACGATGTATTCAGTCAGTCTGCGATGACCAGCCAGCAAGTTCTTGATGCGACTGTGCAGGAGCTTGGCACTGAATGGCTTCGTCAGATATGAGTCTGCACCACTGTCATATCCCACCTCTTGGTCGTTGACGCTCGTCTTGGCTGTCAACAATATGATAGGAATATGACTGGTGCGGATGTCTGTCTTCAGAATCTTGGTCATTTCAATGCCGTCCATCTCTGGCATCATGATGTCGCTGACGATGATGTTTGGCATTTGCTCAAATGCCAAATCCCTGCCTTCCTTGCCATTGCTGGCCTGTAGGATGCGGTAGTCCTCGCAGAGCGATTCGTCGATGTATTGGCGAATGTCGGTGTTGTCCTCCACGATAAGCAAGAGTGGTCGCTCATCTTTCTCGGTAGATTCCGCCTCTGATACTCCATCCATTTCTTCTGTCAGCTTGACTTCTGTAGGTTGCTCGTCATCCTTATGTAGGGCATTTGGATAAGTGTTGGCGACGTTTAGAGTAAAGGTGAATTTGCTGCCTTTTCCCTTCTCGCTTTCCACATTCAGCTCTGCCTCATGCAGGTTGGCTAGTGATTTCACCAAGGCGAGACCGATGCCTGTGCCGGAAGCTTGGTGCTTGCCATTCTCTTGATAATACCGGTTGCAGATATGTGGCAAGGCTTCCTTGTCGATGCCATACCCCGTGTCTTCTACACTGATGGCCACCTGTTCGGCTGTAGGCATATTCAATGTGAGCACGATGCTACCGCTAAGGGTATATTTGATGGCGTTCGACATGAGGTTGTTGATGACTGTGTTGACGACCTCTGAGTCGAAATAGATTTCAGGAATTCCTGCCTGTATGTTGACGAAGATGCTTACCTGCGGATTATGGTTGAGGTCTTGGAAACGGGTGCCAATCTCCTTGACCCATGCCCCTAAGTCGGCACGTGCCACGGTTAGCTTTCTGTTTTGCGTCTGCGTCTTTCTGAACTCCAAGATGTCGTTGATGAGGTTGAGCAATCTCTCTGCACTGGCATGGATGCTTCCTATCTTCTTTTGTCTTCTTGCAGACAGTTCGCGGTCTTCCATCAAGTCCTCCAATGGTCCCATGATGAGTGTGAGCGGAGTGCGCAACTCGTGGGTGATCTACAAACATCGCTGGTCCTTGGAAGAAGCAAGGCTTGTTCTGTCCTGAAGGTTCCTTGACCTGGAATTCGCAGAGCACCTTTGTATTGATGCTTCCTGATGGAACGCCGATGTATATGGGCGACCGTTGGTCTTATCCTCATCAGGCTTCTTGTGCCACATACGTATGGATGCCGATGCAGGTGGATGGTGAAAGATTGTCTATCCCTGAGTATTGGCAATCATGGAATCCAATGACGGTGAAACAAGAGGATGTTCTGAAGAATGCCGTAAAAAAGCCTTTTGCTTTGCGTTCCAATGAGATTGGTAAAACAATCAAAATGCTTTTTAAGGGAACGCACATTGCATTGCTGGGACATACTGACTCCCATGGAGGCTATGCTCTTGTGACTATCCAAGATAAGAAAGGTAAGGAGGTGTATTCGTCCTTGATAGATTTCTATAGCAAGGTTCCACAAGATGGCATTCGGGTGATAACGCCTAAATTGCCAAAGGACAAATATGTACTGAGCGTAAAAGTTACAGGGGATATGCCTAACTGGACTGATAAGACAAAGCATCTCTTCGGTACTGACGATTGCTATGTGCAAACGAGCGAAGTTTATGTCTTTGAATAAGAAAAAGCCGCACAACAGAAGAGGTTCAACTGTTGTGCGGCTTTCTTTATGTCCTTCATAAGGAAAGTCTGTCAATTACAAGAACGGCTTGTCAATTATAAGAATAGGCTGCCTATCTGGAAGACAAGTGCCGATACAATCCATGCCAATAGCGTGGTGTAGCCAGCGGCAAATCCTGCCCATTTCCAACTGCCAGTCTCTCCCTTGATGGCTGCGATGGTGGCGATGCAAGGGAAGTAGAGGAGGACGAATAGCAAGAAACAGAAGGCGGTGAGCGTTGCCTTCGACGCTGCCTCGGCATCACTGTAGCCGTAGGTCTTCTGAAGGTCTGTAGTCATCTGCTTCTTCAATATCTCGTACTTTCCATTCTCGTCGTTATAGCCGTCATCATCGCCAAAACTGTCGTTGTTGCTGTAGAGCACACCCATCGTTGAGGCAACAATCTCCTTGGCTCCTACGCCAGACACCAAGCCCACGTCGAGCTTCCAGTCGAAACCTTGTGGGGTGAAGATAGGCTCGATGGTCTTTCCGATTCTGCCGATGTAGCTCTGCTCCTGCTGAGCCTGGTTGTCAAGCTCCTCGTTGTGAGGGAAATAACCGAGAGCCCATACGATGATACTAGCCACGAGGATGATGCCTCCCATTTTTTTCAAGTACTGCTTGCCCTTCTCCCAAGTATGGCGACCAATCGCCTTCCAGGTAGGGAAGCGGTAAGGTGGCAACTCCATCACGAATGGGGTGTCCTCGCCCTTTACTACGAATGAAGCGAAGAGGCGGCTCATGATGATTGCCATCACGATGCCCACGAGATAGAGGGCTATCATGATGAGCGAACGGTATTGCAGGGCAAAGAACGTTCCGATGACCATGATGTAGATTGGCAAGCGAGCCGAACAACTCATCAATGGCAGGATGAGCATCGTGATGAGGCGTGAACGGTGGCTCTCGATGGTTCGGGTAGCCATCACAGCTGGCACATTACATCCGAAGCCCATAATCAACGGGATGAACGACTTGCCGTGCAAGCCCATCTTGTGCATCAATTTGTCCATGATGAAGGCGGCACGAGCCATGTAGCCTGAATCCTCCATATAGGAGATGAAGAAGTAGAGGATAAGAATCTGTGGCAGGAACACGATGACAGCTCCCACACCGCCGATGACTCCATCCACCAGCATATCCTTCACTGGTCCGTCTGGCATGTTGCTGCTAATGAAGTCGCCCAGCCAAGCCACGCCGTCCTCTATCCAACCCATTGGGATGTCGCCCAAGACGAAGGTGGCAGAGAACATGATGAACAACAGGAGGATGAAGATAGGAAAACCTACATATTTGTTGGTCAAGACGCTGTCGATGAGGTGAGTGACCTGATAGGTGTCCTTGGCATTGCCCGTCTCATAACCTGCCTCTTGCAAGGCACCGTGGATAAAGCCATACTTGGCATCCATGATGGCAGTCTCGCTGTCTTCTTGTGTCTCTTCCTTCACACGCTTTGCTGCCTCGTCACGTGCCGCAAAGATTTCCTTGGCGGTATTGAACTGGCTCACGTATTGTTCGGCATCCTTATCGTTCTCCAAGAGTTTGATGCTGAGATAGCGAGTGGAGTAGCGTTGGCGGATGCTGTCGTCTGCCTTCAGATACTGTTGGATATGTTCGATACCATGCTCTATCTCATGTCCGTGGTTGATATGGATATGGCGATAGTGAGGATTGGTGTCCTCCTTGGTCTCATAGAGTTTGATGA
>CAVCRI010000048.1:0-18006 GCA_963604545.1 Lachnospiraceae bacterium
GAAGGGCAAGAACGCTCTCTACAAGGGCGACCTGATGATGCTGGAGATGTTGGCACAGTGCAACTGGACACGTCCTCTCTACGTGGCTCTCACCGTGGGCGAGGAGAACTATATGAACCTTGGCGACAACTTCGTACAGGAGGGTCTTGCCAACCGTATCACTCCGTTCACCACCAACAAGCCAGGTGCCAAGAAGTTTGACACAGAGAAGACCTACTACAACATCATGAAGCGCTTCAAGTTTGGCAACCTTCGCCAGAAGGGACTCTATGTAGACGAGACCACCATGCGCATGTGCTATACACATCGCCGCTTGCTCGCTCAGACAGCCCTCCAGCTCATCGCTGAAGGCAAGAAGCAGAAGGCCATCGACATCTTGAAGAAGGCAGACGTGGAGATTCCTGCATACAATGTTACCCTCGACTACATGAGCGGTGGCTTGGATATGGCACGCGGCTGGTTGATGACTGGTCAGAAGGCAAAAGGTAAGGAATACGTAGAGGCTGTTTGGAAGAACGCCTACCAGTATCTCAACTACTACCTCTCTCTGCCAAACGACCGCTTCCTCCAGAGCCAGAACGACTGCATCCGTCAGATTATGATTATGCAGAGTATCAGCGAGGTGGCCGGCATGGTTAGTCCACAGCTGGAACAGAAGTATATGAAGCAGCTCAATGCGCTCTATACCCTGTATCATGGTCGTGGCGGAAGAATGCCAGAAGGCAACCAATAAATAAGAATATATAGGTTTGACCTCGCAACTTTGCGAGGTCAAACTTTTCGTATCAACCAATAATCAAGATTTACTCATGTTCATAGAGCAACCAGCCAAGTGGCTGAGGTGGTTATATCCAAAGGCAATTTGGAGGATGGACAAGAACGAGCACTCGGTTTACCTGACATTCGACGACGGTCCTATCCCCGAATCCACCCCTTTCATTCTCGAAACCTTGAGAAAGTACAACATCAAGGCTACCTTCTTCATGGTGGGTGAGAATGTGCTGCGCAACCATGACCTCTACAACCTGATACTGGCGGAGGGTCACCAGGTGGGCAACCATACCTTCAACCATATCGGAGCCTTGAAGCATCGTGTCATCTCTTACGTGCTGAACACCAACAAGGCGAATGACATCATCCACGCCCATCTCTTCCGCCCACCCCATGGATGGATGCGACCTAGCGAGTACTGGTGGCTGCATCGCACCTATAAGGTTATCATGTGGGACCTCGTGACCCGAGATTACTCCAAGTGGCTATCAGCAGATGATGTGGTAAACAACGTGAAGAAGTATGCCCGCAACGGCAGCATCATCACTTTCCATGACTCACTGAAGAGCATAGACAAGTTGAAGACCGCCCTACCGCAAGCCATCGAATGGCTCAAGGAGCAAGGATATGAGTTTAAGATATTTGAATAAATAAGTCACTTAGAAGGCCTAAGTATCATAGTTAGACTACGTAAGTATGATACTTAGGCTTTTTAAATAAGTAAAAAATATGAGCAAAAGAATCAATAGTTATCAAGCAGTAGCAAGTTTCGTAAGAGGTTTCTTCGAGGCTTACGCCCGTGGCATCATCGATGCGAACATCGAGGGCAACGACTTTCAGAAGAAGAACGCCCCAAAGGAAATCAAGCAGATGATGCTGGAGCATTATGGCGAGGTAAACCAATACTTCTTCGACATCATGTTCTCCACCCTCGTGCGCCTCAATTACAAGACAGCAGAGGAGGCCAACGAGCGTATGCAGAAGAACTTTGAGAGCATGAAGCAAACCGACCCGACCTTTGAGCCAACGATGCTCGACTACCTGCGCATCGCTTGCAAAAGTCCTCAGCTCTACAAGGCGATGGAAGCAGAGTACAAGCGCAACTTTACGTGGCTTCTGCAAGGCAAGTTCACGACCCTAG
Organism: Lachnospiraceae bacterium; assembly: GCA_963604545.1. Lineage (GTDB taxonomy): Bacteria > Bacteroidota > Bacteroidia > Bacteroidales > Bacteroidaceae > Prevotella. The sequence goes on from CAVCRI010000048.1 coordinate 1,913, forward strand.
AAGAGCATGTACGCGACTATACCCACGGCATCCTCATCAGCCTTACCGATGAGCCTATGGCTATCCACCTGTTGGTGCGCATCATCGTGAAGGCATACGCTGCCGGCTTGAAGTGTGGCAGCAAGGAGGGCGAGCAACATCAGCTCCACATGCCTACCCTGCACGGTATGCTCCTCAACAACGTGAACATCTTGCTGAACGAGGCACCGCTCAAGAGCAGCACCGAAGACCCTGTAGCCCTCTTCAAGGAGGCTTGCAAGAACCAAGAGGAAAATATCAATGTACTCTTCAATACATTGAATGATGCGATGAAAGAGCTGGCAAGCGAATAATATGAAAATATCTAGGCAAATTCTTGCATATATGACATTTTATTCGTAACTTCGCAGCAAATAAGAAAAAGGTATCACTATGGAAGAGACTAGAAAATATCCTGTAGGCATGCAAACCTTCTCTGACATCCGAGAAGGAGGCTACGTGTATGTTGACAAGACCAAGTACATTGTCAACTTTCTGAGAATGGGCTCCAAGTATGTCTTTCTGAGTCGCCCTAGACGATTCGGAAAGTCTCTCTTTGTCTCTACACTTCAAGCATATTATGAGGGCAAAAAGGAATTATTCGATGGTCTTGCCCTTGGTGATTATGAGAAAGAATGGGTAAAGCACCCTGTTCTGCACTTTGACATGAGCACAGCCAAGCACATGTCTCCAGACGATTTAGTCAATGAACTGGAGGGCAAACTGAGCCAATACGAACAAATCTATGGCAAGGAAGACTGGGCTATTAAGACCAACCAGCGCCTAGAATGCCTAGTAAAACGTGCATACAAACAGACTGGTCAGAAAGTGGTTATTCTCATCGACGAGTATGATGCCCCTTTGCTGGATGTTGTACATGAGGAGGATAACCTTAAGGCTCTTCGCCTCATCATGCAAAACTTCTATAGCCCTATCAAGTACCTAGACCCATGCTTGCAGTTCACATTCATCACGGGTATCACCAAGTTCTCGCAAGTTAGTATCTTCAGCGAGATCAAGAACTTGGATAACATTAGTATGTTCGACCAATACTCTGCAATCTGCGGTATTAGCAAGACTGAGTTATTGACGGATATGAAATCGGATGTAGAGCTGTTGGCAAAACATCTAGGCAAGACATTTGATGAGACCGTAGCTGAACTGAAATCGTATTATAATGGCTATCATTTCAGTAAGAAATCAGAGGACGTATATAATCCTTTCAGCCTCGTCAAGGCTTTGAGAAACAACGACATTTCCGCCTACTGGTTTGCCTCTGGCACCCCAAGTTATCTCATCAAGACCCTACAAAAATATCATGTGGGAGTGATGGACATTGAGAAGAAGAGTGCTGGAGTAGATGACTTTGACGTATCGCCAGAGCAAATGACATCGGATCTTCCGCTACTGTACCAGAGTGGTTACCTCACCATCAAGAAGTACAACCCGATATTGAATAGTTTCCAGCTTGACTATCCTAACAAGGAGGTGCGCATAGGTATGTTAAAGGCTCTAGCCCCTAACTATCTGTCGCCAATCCAGTTGGACAACAGCAGCTTTATCTTCGACTTCTTGGAGCAGCTATACGACAACAACCTGGATGGTGCCTTACAGAAGCTGCAAGCATACCTTGCCAGCATATCCAATCGCCTATCCAACAAGAACGAAAAGGACTTCCAGACGGTATTATATCTCATCTTCAATCTGATGGGAGCATACATACTGGTAGAGGAAGACAGTGCCATAGGCAGGGCTGATGCCGTTCTCCACATGCCAGACACCATCTATGTGATGGAACTGAAATATGACGGAACTGTAGAAGAAGCTTTGCAACAGATAGACGACAAAGGCTATCTCATCCCATACACCGCTGATGGCAAACGCCTGGTAAAGGTTGGCATCAACTATGACAGCAATAAACGAACCATCGGAGGCTGGAAGATAGTGGAAGCATAGTCCTAGATTGCCATCACATCAAATTTTGAGTTATCTCACATCAGTCGTTGTGCGAGCGCACAACAGCTGAAAGACACCCGCCCAACAGCCGTTGTGCAAGCGCACATCAGCTGTTGGGCGGTTCTGTTATTAGTATTTTCCAAAGACATCACTAATATCTTCGGAAGACTTTTCCTATATGCTTGGAAGACTTCCACTATATCCTCGAAAGGCTTCTACTACATCCATGGAAGGCTTACTGCATATCATACACTACCTGCATGAGCTTCTTACCCAACTCATCTGCCTGTTCCATGGTAGAAGCCTCGCTGTAGACACGGATGATTGGCTCGGTGTTACTCTTGCGAAGGTGTACCCACTTGTCAGGGAAGTCGAGCTTAACGCCGTCGATGTCAGTAACCTGAACATCCTTCTCCTTACCATACATCTCCTTTACCTTGACGAGGATAGCATCCACATCGGTAGATGGAGTGAGGTCAATGCGGTTCTTGGCGATGAAGTAGTTAGGGAAGGAAGCACGAAGTTCGCTTACCTTGCAGCCCTTGTGAGCCAAGCTGCTCAAGAAGAGGGCGATACCTACGAGGGCATCACGACCATAGTGGCTCTCTGGATAGATAACTCCACCATTGCCCTCACCACCGATAACGGCGTGAACATCCTTCATCTTGGTAGTGACGTTCACCTCGCCTACCGCAGCAGCAGTGTACTTGCCACCATGCTTCTCGGTAACGTCACGGAGCGCACGGGTAGAAGAAAGGTTGCTCACGGTATTGCCTGGAGTCTTGCCCAATACATAGTCGGCAACGCTTACCAAGGTATACTCCTCGCCAAACATCTTGCCGTCTTCGCAGATGAATGCCAAGCGGTCTACGTCTGGGTCTACAACGATACCCAAGTCATAACCACCCTTCTTCAATTCGCCCATGATGCCACCGAGGTTCTTCTCCAATGGCTCTGGGTTGTGAGCGAAGTCACCATTAGCCTCACCATTGAGGAAGGTGTACTCTACGCCAAGGGCATCGAGCAACTCAGGGAGGATGATGCCACCCACGGAATTGATGGAGTCTACGCAAACCTTGAAGTGAGCGTTCTTGATAGCCTCAACATCTACGAGCTTCAATGCGAGCACTGAGTCGATGTGACGCTTGTTGAAGGTATTATCCTCTGTATATTTACCGAGATGGTCTACATCTGCGTATTCGAAGTCTTCCTTGTCAGCGATGGCAAGCACCTCGTTGCCATTATCCTTGGTCAGGAACTCGCCCTTCTCATTCAAAAGCTTGAGGGCATTCCACTGGCGTGGGTTGTGAGAGGCAGTGATGATGATACCACCATCCGCACCACTCATGGTGACGGCAAGCTCAGTGGTAGGAGTAGTAGCCAAGCCGATGTTCAACACATCGTAGCCCATACCCATCAAGGTACCACAAACCACGTTCTTCACCATCTCGCCAGAGATACGTGCATCACGACCTACGACGATGGTGTTACTCTTGGATGCACCGCTACGACGGATGAAGGTAGCGTATGCAGAAGTGAACTTTACGATATCGAGCGGATTCAATGTATCGCCCGCTGGACCGCCGATAGTACCGCGGATACCAGAAATTGACTTAATGAGTGTCATAAGTATATCTTTATTTAAAATATTATCCTATTTTTCATTATATCGGCATTATTATCTGCCACGTTGCAACCTCAAGTCATAGAGGCACGCATATACACTGCCAGAAGCAGAAGTGGTACCATAAGAGTGAGGGACGAGGAGGCGAACATGCGCCACATGCTCATCATCGTTGGTAGGACGACCTATCTTGACCCATGAGAAAGGAATCAGCCATCCACTAGGTACGGTACCACTGATGCCATAGCTAGTACTATTATAAGTGGAAGCCATCAAGCTGCTACTTGTATCGAAGGTACCCGTGAAGGTACCCGACGTATTGGTCACACTCATCTTGTCGAGCATGTAAGAATATACTCGGGTATTGTTGGTTAGCGACAACGACTCATCGCTGATGTTAGCTCTTGTGGCAAGGTTGTACTCATAGAAGCGCACCAGCACATTGGCCGTCTCTCCCTTTTGGATGTAGTCACCACAGCCCTGGTCGAGCACTTGCATATAGATACCGTTACTCTCGAAGAGCACATACTCATTCTTGGTTGTATCGGTCAAGGTCTCTCCCTTCTCAAAGCGACTCTTAAACTCATTCTCGGAAATCACCTTCACATTCTCGTTTTTCAGGAACGAGCTGATGGAATCAAGCTCTCTATCACGCTGGTCCTTGTAAGTCTCTGTATCACTACATGCGGCAAACGACAGAATAGCCGCAAAAGCTATCATTGCAAATAATACTTTTCTCATTATATTTCTAAAAAACTGATTTATTTGGCAAAGGTACAAAAAAGAAAAGACAACACCGAGAGGAATAGGATGATTTTATTATTATTTATCACTTATTATCATCCTATCGGCCTCTATCGGGTTGTTTTTTACCATTTTCATCATTTTCAACGGCTTCTGGCAATGCTTTCCTAAGGGGTTACTTCAGCATGTCGCTGAATGCAAGGATAGCCTTTTGGACCACTTGCTCTGCTTCTTCTATCGTGCAATGCAATCTGCCGCCAGAGGCATTGAGATGGCCGCCGCCATTGAAGAATTGCTCTGCCATCTTGTTGCAAGGGAAATCATCCACCGAACGAAGGCTCACCAGGATGCGTCCCGTGTCTTCCGTGTCCTCACGAAGGGAAATAGACAGCTTCATGCCCTTGATGCGCAAAGGATCATTGACCAAGCCCTCCAAGTCGCCCTTGATGAAATGGTAGCGTTCCTGCTCCTTCTTGGTAACGGTATAGTAACTGGCATGGAGCGATTCTACAACATTGAGTCTCTCACTGATGATGTGTCCCCTGAACTGGAGAGCAGACACTCTATAGTTGTTGAATACATTGCGATAAATCTTGTCCTTGTCGATGCCCTTGGTGAGCAACTGGCAAATGATAAAGAAGATGGCTGGGTCGGACGAGTTGTAAGTGAATCCGCCCGTATCGGTCATCATGCCGCAATATACACAGGTTGCCCATTGGCGGGTCATATCAGGGAAACCGCCCAACTGCCATACCAACCGGAACACCAGTTCGCTGGCACTGCTCAACTTAGGGTGCGATATCAGCAAAGCGAGACGGTCCATGGAAGGTGCCAAGTGATGGTCTATCATCACTCGCTTGGCAGGGCAAGCGTTGAGCACATGCTCCATCTCGTCGAGACGGCTAGGCTGATTGAAGTCGAGGCAGAACACGAGGTCGGCTTCCGCAAAAGCCTTCTCTACCGTTTCTGGGTGCTTGTCGTATCTTATGATGTCAGAAGTCCCTGGTAGCCAGGAGATGGCATCGGGTATCATGTCGGGCACACAGATGACTGGCTCCTTACCCAAGGAGCGCAAGTATCCAGCCCACCCCAATGATGAGCCTATGGCATCGCCATCAGGCGACTTATGACAGCATACCACTATACGACGAGAAGCCGCTATCAACTCTCTGAGGGTAGCGGCTTCTTGGTCTGTTATCTTGTTAATGTTAATATCCATTCGTCTTGATTAGAAGAGCTTGTTAGGATATACACCCTCGTTGACGAGGTTCTGAATCTTGTCTACTACACTCTGACGGTCGGCAGCGTAAGTTACGCCAAACCACTTGCTGGTGGTATCGAGCACCTTGACTGTAGCTGTGCCATCATTGATGAGCTTGTTGACCATCAATGGGATGAAGAACTCTGCCTTCTTGTTCTCCATGTTCTTAGGATCGCTCAAGAATCCCTTGAAGTACTCCTCGCTATGAGCGAAGTAATCTGGAGTGAATCCCCATACATTCATGGATACAGGAGTGTTGTCGCCAACGGCAACCCACTTGCCTTCCTCGTCCTTGTAAGATACCTTGCCATCGATGCGCATAATCTCTGTGCGCTCTACGCAAGTGGTCAAGTTCTCGTTCTCATCCTTAGAGCAGATGCCACGAGCCACGGTACCATTGTCGCTCAAGGTGTTGCCTACGCGGAAGCCCACCATGGCATAGCGGTTGGTGCTGCCCTCAGGAAGCTCAGAGAGGAACTTGCCGATAACCATGAAGCAGTCACGGTTGTAGAAGTCATCACAGTTGATGACGCAGAAAGGCTCCTTGATGACATCCTTTGCCATCAACACAGCGTGGTTGGTACCCCATGGCTTCTCACGGCCCTCTGGTACAGAGAAGCCCTCAGGAAGTGCGTCCAATGACTGGAAGCAAAGCTCTACAGGTACATGACCCTCATATTTAGAAAGGATCTTCTCACGGAACTGATCCTCGAAGTCTTTGCGGATAACGAAAACAATCTTACCAAAACCGGCCTGAATAGCATCGTAGATGCTGTAGTCCATGATAGTCTCGCCATTAGGGCCCAGACCATCGAGCTGTTTCAAACCACCGTAACGGCTACCCATGCCGGCAGCCAAAAGCAATAATGTAGGTTTCATATTTCTATATATTTAATAGTTGATAGTTTATGTTATTAAACGATGCAAAAGTAATAAAAAAAATGCACCCAGCGGCACGTTTAACCTTTTTTATTTGATTTACATCAATATTTCTTTGTTTTCTGCATCAGAATGGGTAGCCGACGGCCAAGTGTAGACTCTGAGCCTTCTTGAAACTAGAGATGTTGTAGAAACCCTTCTTGCCAGTATCGTATGGGAGATGAAGACCAATTCCCCAGTCCACACGCACCACAAACATACCCATGTCGTAGCGCAAGCCTACGCCAGTGCCCCATGCCAACTGCTTATAAAACTTGTCAAACTGGAACTTCTCGTAGCTGGAAAACTCGCCATCCTTCATCCACACGTTGCCCGCATCCACAAACAAGGCTCCATAAAGGTCACCATACAACCTAGGTCGGTACTCGATATTGGCTTGCAGCTTGATGTCGCCCGTACGCAAGATATTGGCGTACTTGTTACTGATGGCGGTATAATCTTGCTCACCCGGGCCGATGCCTCTCACGCTGAAGGCTCGGATACTGTTGGCACCTCCCACATAGAACATCTCTGTGTAAGGAGCTTGCGAGGAATTGCCATAACTCCAGATGAGTCCGGCATCCAGATGCCCCACGAGAGTGGAGTTCTCGTTCAATCGCCAGTACTTCACCAAGTCTGTCTCGACTTTTAGGAACTGCGAATACTCGTTCTTGAAAAGTTTCTTGTATTGGCTATTCCATTTCTTGCCAGCTGCCATATAGCCCAACGACACCAGGTTGCCCGCCTCGCTCACTGTGGTAGTCCACACGATTGGGCTCTGATAATTCTTCGGGCTATTATAAGTATAGGTATAGCTCATCTTTGGCACAAACCTGTCTGCCATCGAAGTAAGTACATACGCATTGTTAGTCATGATGCTATCAAACTTTTCAGTCGTAGCATTCATATACTCGTAAGAAAGGATAAGCGGACTGAACGAATGATGGTGTTGGTAGGAGGTTGCCCAATTATAGGTCAACTCACCCGACACGACATGTCGGCGAAAAAAACCGGCACGGTTAATCACGTTCATGGCAGCCTTCACGGTCGTGGTCGGAGTGCCATAATATCGTCGTGGCATGTGGCCGTTTCTAAACCTACGCTCATTCTGCGCCATGGTGCGGAAGGCATTCCATGGTGTGATGATGTTAGGGAACTGCAAGGACACATCCGAACCGTACTCGTAGGAGTTAATCTTGTTGGAGCTACCGCCCTGTCCTTGGATGGTCTGCCATTCATGAGAGCCATGCAGATTGATGTCTAGTTTCTCTCCTCCCCTGAAAGCATTTCGCTTGGTGAGACCCACTACCAGCTCCGGTCCCACACGGCCTGTAGTCTTGGCTTTGGCGTTCGCCTCCACATAGAAGTCGTATGGTTTGTCAAACACCAAATCTATGTTGGCATCAAGAGTATCTCGATATTCCACATGCCCCAGGCTGTCCACCACCTGCATAGAACGGGGGGTGAATTGCAAGTTGGTATAACTGAAGAGTCCCATAGCCTGAAGTCCCTGCTTCGCCGCAGTCTCATTGTCTACCATATAGAGTCGGCGAGGACGCAGTTTCAGTTCTCGCAGCACCACTCCGGCACGGATAGGCATTTTCCTGCCCGCATACCTAAAGCTCAGATAGCGACGCACGAAAGAGTCGGTCATCTCTTCCATCATCTGCTTGCGAAAGTTGATGTTGATGTTTCCTATATACCATTGTCGGGTAGCCATCGAGTCGATGCTGTCAGCCATCATCAAGCGCATCTGCACCTTACCCGGCACCGCCAACGTGTCGGCCAGGTAAGAGGCATAGCCATTCTGATAGAAATAATATCCGTTGTTGCGAAACAGTCGAGTGAGTCGCTGACGCTCCTGCTCCAATTTGGAGACATTGAAAGGACTCCCCTTTCCTATCAACGCACTCGACATGGTGGAGTCGATGAGCTGCTTGCCATGGGCGGGAAAGTTGAGATAAGACAGCGTATCCAAAGTCCAAAGATGGCCCAGGTCTATCTTGTAAGCCACCTTTGCCTCCTTGGGATTCGACAGGGTTACCACATCATATCCCACCTTGGCATCGAAATAGCCATACTTGTCCAATTGGTGCTCTGCCACCTGGGCACGAAGCTGAGGATTCACGTTCGACATCAGCTTAGGTTTTGAGCCAAACACCTTGGTTATCCACTTGGCAACTCCTCCTTCCGACTGTGAGAAGGCATTCCATATCCAGAGGCGAACGGGGAATGGGGTGCGATAATAGCTACTTCCCAAGAGGGCTCCGTTTGGAGCAGAGGCAAGGGCATACTCCATCTCTTCCTTCACGGTATCGACATAGCCCCCCTTCTCATTGCCCACGTACTCGATAGGCTTCAAGCCCGTGAACAACTGCTCACCATCCTTCAGTGCACTCGTAGAAGAGCACCCCGTAAAGAGCTGACCAGCGAGAAAGAAACTCGCAGCCATATATATAATAAGGTGAAGACTATTCTTTGCTTTCATTCTTTTCACTATTTTGTTCCTTTACATTTGCTGCCGCTGGCATGACCATCTGGGTGTCGCTCGTCTTAAGACGGAAGATATCCTTGAAGGTCGACAACTTTCTACGCCAGGTAAAACCACCACCATACTCGCCTATCTGCCCTTCCAGCCAGTCGTAGGTGTTGCCATTATAAAAGGCACGCACATACATGCTGGCTTTCTCGTTGAGACGGTACTGTAGTTCGACATTGTTGAAGAACATAGAGTTGTCCTTAGCCGAATTGTCCAGCTCGGCACCAGTGGAGACCTGTCCACCGATGGTGAAGCTCAAGCGGTTGTTGAAGAATCGCTTGGCAAACCTGAAGTTATAGTCGGTATGGATGCCACCAGCCGCATTGGTCGAGTTATCCACCGACATACCTACATCCAGTCCGATGGAACGCATGGCAGTTCCGGCAATGTTGTTGATTTCCGAATTAAGGAAAGATGTCAAGGCGCTGTTCATTGAGAAGGCACTGGTATTGCCATTGGCTAGGTACATGCCCGATGCCAACATGGTGATGGCTATCTTGCCTCGTTCTTCCACACTCATTGAGTTCAACTCATCTTGTACCGTCATATCATTGGATGCAGAGATAACAAACTGGATACCTGGCTTCTCCAAGGTCTGCGAGAGTTTCACACCGCAAATGAAGTCTACGGAACGCCCATTTCCCTCACCTTCGTTCACCGTCGACTTGATGTTTTCTGTCGCCGTGATGCTCAAGGTCGGGTTAAAAGGATCACCCGTAAACTGGATATAGCTACCGTCCTGGATATTAAATGTCTTCAATGGGATGATAGGCAATGAATATTTCATCTTGCCATCGTTCAAAGTATACCTTCCCGTAAGCTGGATTCCATCCGCTGTATTGTATCTCATCTGCAGGTCGCCACCTCCCATCAAGTCGATGTAGTTGGTCTTGTCGGCATTCAGGGCACAAAGGATATGAGCCGACTCATCTATAGACACACCTAGAAGCATGTCGAAACCTTCGATGGCAGGTTTCACCACGGTCACTTGCTTGCCACTCTTGAAGTCTGTGAACTTCACCAACTCATCCAATTGTGTATCCGTTGAGAGTTCCGACTCTCGGAGAATATAGGTCATGTCTGTCTTGCCGAGCACATCGAGTTTACCGCGCATCCGCAGGTTTGAGAATGGTCCCTGCATGCTACCGAAGAAGTTGACATACGCCTTGCCGAATGCCTCCGAGCGAGCATGCTCCTTAGAGTCTACCAGGAGGAAGTCTTGTGCCCTCATCTTGATATTGAGCATCATTCGTTCCACATTTGAGAAGTCGAGATCTCCCTGAATGTTGAGAGGACTCTCATTGTTGGCGTACATCATGAAGTTCTCAAACAACAGCTTGCTGTCCTTGATGCGTACAGGGTCATTGGCAAACCGCATCGACACACCATAAGGCACACTCACCAAATAAGCCGAGTCAAGATACACTTCTCCCTCTACATCAAGTTTGCTCAAGGCGCCCTTCATGGAAAGTTTTCCCTCGCCATAGCCCTTCAAGCCTATGATTTGGTCGGGTACAAAACCATTTACAAAGTGCAATGGCAGTTTCTCCATGCCCACCTCCGCGTCAAGATAGCCTGCGCCTTCCGACTTATAGGTACCCTTCACCGTTGCGACCTCCTCGCCCTCATAGGTCAGGAAGCCATCCACATAGTGGGAGCCGTCGCTCTTAGGCATGTAGGTAAACTCAGTACCCACATCCCCCATCGGACATTTCTCGTACACCATGTTGTCTATCTGTAGGTTGGAAGATACCGAGAGTTCCTCCTTGGTCTGTATCACGTGGAAGTCACCGTCCATGATGCCCGAGATGTCTGGCATGTATGGAATGACGCTCATAATCTTATCTAGGTTGAAGTTGCTCATGCTGACAGTGATGTCTTGCAGAGCCTCCGTATTCTCGTCATTGGAATAGATCCTCAAGCCCATATCGCCAGAAGCCTTCAGCACAAGGTCTGCCGACACACGCCCATCGTCTGACAACATCACGTAGTTATCATCATTGGCAGTGAACTTCTTGTAACCCAATACAGGATGCGTATCTATCAAAGCCAACTTGATGCCATGGGGCTGCATCATGGCAGCCAAGCCTACATCCACGCCAAGGCGATTGTTGGCATCATAGATGCGAGCCTTCAGGTTGGAGCCCAGGTCTTGCACCTCTCCATCCACCAAGGCTCGGAACACATACTGCGGATTTTTCTTGTTGTTTTGTATGCGTGCCGAATAACGGATGGTATCCCCCTGGGTATGCACCAATGCCCGGATGGTATCGAGCTGAACACCCGATGCCACCAAGGAGTCAATGTTGAGATAACCATTCATGCCTGTAACTGGCGAAGCAGTCAAGTCCATGTCAATCGCCTTGAACTGGTATCCCATATAGTTAATGAAACGGGAAATGAAATTATCCTTTCCTGTGGTAAGATAAAAGTGACCTTGTGGAAAACTATTACGAATCTTCACTTGGTCAATATGGCGGTTCTTGAATTGGGACACCATCTCCTTTTGTAGTCGTTCGATATGGCTGAGCAACTGCTTGTAACCACCATGCGCATCCATGTCAAGATGAAAGTCACCACAATTGGCGATGGCATGGGTGGTATCACGGCGGGTAAAGATATCCACATCTACTCCCACAGGACGGTAAGTCTTGTCGGCTGTTCTCACAGTGATGTCACTCATGGAAGCCCATACTTGGTGGTCTTCCTTCAAGTTGGAATGCAAGTCTACCTGTCCACAGAGAGCTGTACTCATCGGCTTTGGGGTTATTCCTAGCTGATAGAGGTCTAAGTTGCGCACATCGGCTGTCAAGGTGGCTTGTAGGTCCTTGGTATGGGTCAAGACATCCACCGTAACGAGACCATTGAGATAGTGGTTCTTGCTATCCACATCAGCATGTATTCGTCCATTCGCCACGTGTGCCTTGGCGATGACATTAGTCAAGTTATACTTGCCATAGCTCACTTGGTTTACCTTGGCGTTGGCTGTGAGACGTGTTCTAGGCGACAGGAAGTCGGTGCCAACGCCCTTTGCCTCCACATTGCCCGTAAAAGTATGGAGGTCTTGCCTTGGCAGGAAGTGCTTTGCCTGAATATTTCGTGCCTGCAACTTTGCTTGGTAAGCAAGACGGTTCATGTCGATGCTTCCATCACGCTTTTTCGGTGTTTCCACCTTGGCATCCACCTTCATGCTTCCCCGGCCTTCGGTGATGGCTAGTTTGGTGGCATATTTGTTTCCGTCCACTTTTACGTTTCCTCTCACTCCTATGCCGCTAGGCACACGGATTTCACGCATCACCGATGGGTCGAGCATGGCGGTGATGAAACCGAGGTTATAGGTACGAAGGCGCAAGTCTACGTTTGCCTTCAGATGGTCCATATCGGTCAGATTGGCAAGATTACCATCGGCATTCAGGTTGAAAGCCGTTGGCAATACCACCTTCATACCAGAGAAAGAGGCACGCTGCATGTTGCCGATGAACGAACCGTCCACCTGCATCGGATAGTATGGCCAATGGTTTTTCATCGGCTTTGGCAAGGCATCGCCGATAAAGAGGAACAGGTCGGGACGCCCCAATGTGCCATGCACCTGTGCCATCATCTTGCCTGGGTCCTTGTCGGCAAAGGCGTTGAGGTCCATGTCGACCGTGGTCTGGAGGTTGGAGGATGGGGTACGGAGATAGAGGTCTGGCAACTGGAGTTTCACTGAGTCCATCACAAATCGACCATACAGTTGGTCTGCCTGCAAGCCACTCTTCTCCTTGAATTGTGCTTCTTTTATCTTGACATCTATCTTGGAGTCACAGAAATAGAAGGAGTCGGCCTTCAATGCCATGTTGGCTAATGCCAAATGGTTGAAGTCCATGCCCGATACTGGGCGCTCTAAATTATTGTCATAGTGTACTCTGCCACCCTTCCAGTCCAAGTGTCCCACTTGATAGAGTCCTTTGTAAAGGTCTAGATAGGCGGTCTGTGCCAGGGCATCGCCAAAGTAAGCATTCACCTGAAGGGTATCTCCAGGCATGTGTAGGGTAAAGTCGGTGTTTTTTAGTTTTAGTTGCTGGACATTGATTTTCCAGAAGTTGGTACTTGGGGTGGTGTCTGGTGGTACGGTATCGCTCAGCTCCACCGAAAGCTTGGCATCAGATAGAAGGGCATGGTTCACGTCCACATGCTCCTTACCTAGGTCGATGCCATGTGCCTTGAGGCGCAGGTTGCCCACATCGCCCTTGATTCTAGCCTCATGGATAAAGTTGGTGGTGTTCACTTTCATCTTGGTGAAGTTAAGCTCATCCACCATCACCTGTTTCTCGAAAAGAGGCAACAACTGTACGTCTACCACCATCTTTTGGATGTCGGCAACGGTATCTTTTCTGTTTCTTAAAGCTAAGTTTTCACTGTTTTTCAAGGAATCCACAGGCTGCAACACTTTCACCCCTTCCACTCCCAACTTGAGCGGAAAGACCAGTCGCACCTGCTTCACAGAAATGTCCATGCCCGTAGATTCAGAAGCATAAGAAGCCACTTGCTTTACAGCCCAATTCTGAACAGGAGGCAAATAAAGCAAAACGGTTAGCAATATGATGAGCAGGATTGGTGTCAGTATAACGACTCCCACCCATTTCACATACTTCTTCATTAGCATGGAACTTTTAAGAGACCGGTTAATTATTTCTTACCAAGGGGAAGGCTTTGTTCCCTTGCGATGAGCAACAAGCCCATCGCTCCTTTCCAATCATAAAGGAGCAATGGCTCGCCATAGGTTATCGTCTGGCAGTGGAGCTTCCACCGCAATCTTCTCCTTCGACACAGGATGCACAAACTCTACTCTGTGAGAGAGGAGTGAGATACTTCCGTCTGCATTGCTGCGTGGTGAACCATATTTCAGGTCGCCCTTAATCGGACAGCCCATCTTCGCCAGCTGGCATCTTATCTGATGATGACGACCGGTCATCAGGTTCACTTCCAGGAGGGTGTAATGATCGGTATGTCCTATCACCTTATACTTCAATATCGCCTTCTTCGAGTTTTTTACCTCGTGGTCGTAAGCATAGCTCTTGTTCTGCTTCTCATTTCTCACAATCCAGTGGGTCAAGGTTGCCTCAGTCTCCTTTGGCATATTTTTCACGATGGCCCAATAGGTCTTGTGTACCTCACCATCCCTAAACATATTATTCAGTCGGCTCAAAGCCTTGGATGTCTTGGCAAAGACCACGAGTCCCGAAACAGGTCGGTCAAGTCGATGCACAACGCCGAGGAAAACGTTTCCAGGCTTGTTGTACTTCTTCTTGATATACTGTTTTACCGTCTCAGAGAGAGGATCGTCGCCGGTCTTGTCGCCCTGCACGATTTCACCACTTCTCTTTGAGACGATAATTATATGGTTGTCTTCGTAAACTACCTGCATGTTTTATGTATGTAAAACTGCGTTCAATAGATTACATGTTCATACCACCGTCAATCTGGATAACCTGACCGCTTACGTAGCTAGACAAGTCAGATGCGAGGAAGAGACATACGTTGGCAATGTCCTCTGTCTGACCACCACGACGCAAAGGAATCTTCTTCATCCAGTCCTTGCGGATTTCCTCTGGCAACTGTGCAGTCATAGCTGTCTCGATGAAACCTGGAGCTACAGCATTGGCACGTACACCTTTAGGACCCAACTCCTGAGCGATAGACTTAGCGAGTGCAATCATACCAGCCTTAGAAGCAGCATAGTTGCACTGACCTGCATTACCATGAACACCAACAACAGAAGCCATATTGATGATAGAACCACTGCGCTGACGAAGCATCACTGGAGAGCAAGCATGGATGAAATTGAAGGCAGACTTCAAGTTTACGTTCAACACTGCGTCCCACTGAGCTTCACTCATGCGAAGCATCAAACCATCCTTAGTGATACCAGCGTTGTTAACGAGGATATCGATAGATCCGAAGTCAGCCTGAATCTGCTTAACTGTCTTCTGAGTCTCCTCAAAATCAGCAGCATTTCCCGCATACGCACGACATGTCACGCCGAGCGCCTCAATCTCCTTACGAGTAGCCTCCAGACCAGCAGCCATATCATCGTTGAGTACGAGATCTGTGAATGCAATATTAGCACCCTCAGAAGCAAATTTCATAGCGACAGCCTTACCGATGCCGCGTGCTGCACCTGTTATAAGGGCAGTCTTACCTGTTAATAATCCCATTTTCTTATTATTTTATTACTTTTCAATTAGTTACAATTTTACCCCAGACTTTCCCAAGGCACCATAGACAACCTTAGCCACCAGCGGTTTACTCGATTCCACATTCATACCATGCCCCAGACGGCCATAGATAAATGGTACTTCCAAGCCCTTGATGCAATAGTGAGTGATGTCCGCCACCAAGTCGATGTTATCGATGTCAAACTCACCGTCCTCCTTTCCTTCAGCATAAACCCTACGGAAGATTTCAATTTCATCCTCATCAAAGTTCTTCCGAGCTTTCTCCACCATCCATATATTCCTAAAGAACTCGGCACGAAGATTGCCATTTCTCACCACTGTTTCCTTTATCATACTCAGATGGGTATAAATGAGCTCGATGATTTTATCTTGGGGACGCATCTTGCAGTTGGCGACTTCATCCAACTTATCGGAGAGACGCTCCAACTCGGATTCTATCACTGCGTAATAGACATCTTCTTTTCGGCTAAAATAAGTATATAGTGTTCGGCGACCTTTGCCAGATGCAATAGCAATATCATTCATGGTGGTATTGGCTATTCCGTTCTTTGCAAAGAGCTGTCGAGCGACATCTACGAGTTTTTGTCTTGTTTTGGATACTGACATGTTGAAGTCCCTCCTCTAATAAATTGATTGCACATTAAATTATTTATGTGCAAAATTAGTAGTTTTCTTCGATATACGCAAATATTTAGTGTTAAAAAAAAGAATAAGGGCAAAATTAAAATCGAGTAGGAGAAAAACTACACCGTTTTCCGGCTCACCTCCACACCCTCGGTCTCATCAAGTGGATACTCCAGCAGATAGGCCCTGCAG
>CAVCRI010000049.1:0-12970 GCA_963604545.1 Lachnospiraceae bacterium
CGCCTGCGAATGCTGATGTGGCACCTAGTACCAACATAGCAGCTACGATTAACTTCTTCATTGTCTTTAATGAGTTTAAAAAGTTGATATTATTATTTTTTACGCGTCTACATATTTTATTATATATACGATCCTATCATATATGCGACTCTAAGAGAGGGCGAGACACCCAGGATATTAATCCTGGATATTCTCGTCGTTATTCTCGTCACTATTCTCGTCGATATTCTCTAGCTCTGCCTCTTGCTGGGCTGCCTCCTCGGCAGTCTTAGCACCGACAGTGTCGTTCTCAATCTCCTCGCTCTTCTTTGCCCAGGCAGAACGGCTCTCCTCCTCTACCGAGGCCTCAAGCTCAGAACTCATCACCTTGCATACGCTGGCGATGACATCGTTCTTCTTGGTCAAGTTGATGAGGCGAACGCCCTGTGTGGCACGACCCATCACGCGGCAATCTGCCACTGCCAGGCGGATAACGATACCACTCTGGTTGATAATCATGAGGTCGTTGTCGTCGGTCACATTCTTGATGGCTACCAAGCGACCCGTCTTGTCTGTGATATTGAGGGTCTTCACACCCTTACCGCCACGGCTGGTGATGCGATAATCGAGCACATCTGAGCGCTTGCCATAGCCCTGCTCACTCACAACCATCACGGTCTCCTTCTCTGGGTCGTTGACCACAATCATGCCAACCACGGCATCGTCGCCTTCATCGAGTCGCATACCACGCACACCCGTTGAGGTACGACCCATGGTGCGGATCTGACTCTCATCGAAGCGAACGGCACGACCATTGCGGTTGGCGAGAATCAACTCGTTGTGGCCATTGGTCAAGCGAACATCTACCACCTCGTCGCCTTCAACGATGTTGATGGCTATCACACCGTTGGCACGTGGACGAGAGTAAGCCTCCAGGCAGGTCTTCTTCACGGTACCATTCTTGGTAGCGAAGACTACGTAGTGAGAGTTGATGAACTCAGAGTCGTTCAATCCCTTCAAGCGGAGGAATGCGTTAACCTGGTCATCGTTCTCGATGTTGAGGAGGTTCTGGATGGCACGGCCCTTGGAGTTGCGGTCTCCCTCAGGTATCTCGTAGCACTTGAGCCAGTAGCAGCGACCCTTCTTGGTGAAGAAGAGCATGGTCTGGTGCATGGTGGCTGGATAGATATACTCGGTGAAGTCCTTGTCGCGAGTACGGGCACCCTTGGCGCCTACGCCGCCACGAGCCTGCTCACGGAACTCAGACAATGGAGTACGCTTGATGTAGCCAAGGTGGCTCACGGTGATAACCACTGGGTCGTTTGGATAGAAGTCCTCTGGGTTAAACTCGTGGTCATCTGGCTTAATCATGGTACGGCGAGCGTCGCCATACTTTTCCTTCACCTCGATGAGCTCGTCCTTCATCACCTTCTTGCAAAGCTCTGGGTCGTTCAGAATCTGGTTCAAGTAGTCGATGGTCTTCATCAACTCGTCGAACTCATTGTGCAACTGCTCCAAGCGCAAGCCGGTCAACTGGCTCAATCGCATGTCAACGATAGCCTTGCTCTGCAACTCATCCAGTTCGAAACGCTTCTCCAAGTTGCGTTGAGCGTCGCTAGGAGTCTTGCTGGCACGGATGATATGTACCACCTCGTCGATATTGTCGCAGGCGATAATCAAGCCTTCGAGAATATGGGCACGTTCCTGCGCTTTCTTCAACTCGAACTGGGTGCGGCGAATGGTTACATCGTGGCGATGCTCCACAAAGTACTTGACGCATTCCTTCAAGCTCAAGAGGCGTGGACGACCGCCAACAAGGGCGATGCAATTCACTGAGAATGAGCTCTGGAGAGCAGTCAGCTTAAAGAGCTTATTCAAGAGCACGTTGGCATTGGCATCACGCTTCACGTCTACCACGATGCGCATACCCTGGCGGCCAGACTCATCGTTGACATTGGCAACGCCTTCCACCTTGCCTTCCTTGGCGAGGTCGGCGATGGCCATCACGAGCTGTTCCTTGTTGACACCGTATGGAATCTCCGTGATGACAATCTTGTCGTGGCTCTCGCCGCTCTCAATCTCTGCAGTGGCACGCACGACGACGCGACCACGACCTGTCTCGTAGGCATCCTTGACACCCTGGATGCCATAGATGGTGGCACCTGTAGGGAAGTCTGGGGCAGGGATATACTGCATCAAGCCATCAGTGTCGATGTCCGGGTTGTCGATATATGCGCAGCAGCCATCTATCACCTCGCCCAGGTTGTGGGTAGGGATGTTGGTAGCCATACCTACGGCGATACCGCTACCACCGTTTACCAAGAGGTTAGGTATCTTGGTAGGCATCACGGTAGGCTCCTGCAGGGTGTCATCGAAGTTGTTCATCATGTCGACCGTGTCCTTGTCGAGGTCGTCCATGATGTGCTCACCCATCTTGGAGAGACGGCACTCGGTGTAACGCATGGCGGCAGGAGAGTCGCCATCCACAGAACCGAAGTTACCCTGTCCGTCGATGAGATTGTAACGCATGTTCCACTCCTGTCCCATGCGTACCAAGGCACCATAAACAGAAGAGTCGCCGTGTGGGTGGTACTTACCGAGCACCTCACCTACGACGCGCGCACATTTCTTATAAGGTTTGTCACTGGTGTTTCCTATGCCGAGCATACCATAGAGGATACGGCGGTGCACAGGCTTGAAACCATCTCTCACATCAGGGAGGGCACGAGCCACGATCACCGACATCGAATAGTCGATGTAGCTAGACTTCATCTCCTCCTCAATGTTAATCTTCATGATTCTATCATGATCCATTGTCTGATTTTCGTCCATGTCTTATCTTAACGTTATTTTTTATGATTCTTATTCTGAGTTGCAACACACTGCTCCTTTTTCGGGCAAAGATTGCGTTTAAGGGCATTTTTAAGCGTTCTGAGCCGTTTTGCCCTTCAGAAAACCTCGACAAAGATACAAAAAAATATGATACAAAGAAGCATGAAAGGCTAAAAAACGCATTATTTTAGCATTATTTGTGTTTTAAATAAGTTAAAAAGTGGCATAACATTTGCTTAATACCAAAATTATATGTATTTTTGCAACGTAATATAAGAAAGGTTATAGACATGACAAATCCATTTCAGAACATAAATGATGTATTGTCAAACACTGGCAAGGAAGCTGCGAGACTGATGGGAAAGGAAATCAACATCGAGCACTTGATGCTGGGACTTCTCCGCACCAAGGACGAGCAGGTGAACAACATCCTCACCCACTTTGGCATCAACATAGAAATGCTACAGTCTCTTCTAGACGAATCGCAGAGAAACGATGATATTCATGTGAGCACTAAAGAATATAGCGAACAAGACATCAACCACTTCAACTATGACAGCGAAACCAGCAAGGTCATCAAGGATTCCGTGCTGGAGGCCAAATTGTGCAACGGCCACACTGCACTCGTGGAGCCTGAGCACATCTTGCTCGCCATCCTGAAGCAGAGAGATTGTGACCCAGCTCGCTTGCTCACCACCCAAGGCTTGACTTACGACAAGGTCTTCCATTTCATCAAGGGCGAGGACGTGGAGGAAGAGCTCAAGCTCATGAACCTCGACGACCAAGTAAACCGTTTCAAGGAGCAAATGGCGCAAAACCAGGCGAAAGCCGAGGAAGAGGAGAAACGGTCCCAGGATGCTGACGAATATGAAGACGAGGGAGACCTGGGTGTCATCAACCCTCCGAAAGACCAGGACTTGGGCGATGTACTGGACCCAGACGACGAACCGCTGGACTTCAGCGACAACCAAGGCCAGCCAATGGGCAAGTCCAAGCAACAGGCTGCCGCTAAGGCAACAAAGACCAAGACCCCGATGCTCAACAAGTTTGGGCACGACCTGACGAAGGCAGCCATGGACGGTGCCCTCGATCCCGTAGTGGGAAGAGAGAAAGAGATAAGGCGCGTGATGGAAATTCTGGGCAGAAGAAAGAAAAACAACCCCGTACTGATAGGTGAGCCTGGTGTGGGAAAGAGTGCCATCGTAGAAGGCCTCGCACAGATTATCAAGGGCGGAGAGTCTACCTCGATGTTCTTCAACAAGCGACTCATCTCGCTCGACATGACCTCCATAGTGGCTGGCACCAAGTACAGGGGTGAGTTTGAGGCCCGCATCAAGGGTGTCATCAAGGAATTGCAAAACAACCCAGACATCATCATCTTCATCGACGAGATACACACCCTCGTAGGAGCAGGCTCTGCCGAAGGAACCATGGATGCCGCCAACATCCTGAAGCCAGCCCTGGCAAGGGGCGAGATACAGTGCATCGGAGCCACAACGCTCGACGAATATCGCAAGAGCATCGAGAAGGATGGTGCATTGGAGCGTAGATTCCAAAAGGTAATGGTAGACCCTACCACCGCCGAGGAGACCCTTGAGGTGCTCAACAACATCAAGGGCAAATACGAGGAGCATCACAACGTGATATATGACGAGGATGCCATCGAGGCGTGTGTCAAACTGACAGAAAGGTATGTCAACGGCCGCTTCTTCCCAGACAAGGCCATCGACGTACTCGATGAGGTGGGCTCGCGCGTACATATTAATAATGCTACCGTTCCAGAAGTCGTTGTCATGGCAGAGAAGGAGCTGGAAGAAATCATCGACAAGAAGCAGGATGCCGTGGCTTGCCAAAACTTCGAGATGGCTGCCACCCTGCGTGACCTCCAGGCGAAAAAGGAGCAAGACTTGGACTTGCTTCGCCAGGAATGGCAACATGGAGACCCGGAGCATCGGGTGCATGTCACAGCAAAAGAGGTAGCCGATGTGGTGAGCCAGATGACTGGCATCCCAGTACAGCGAATGGCTGAGGCTGAGACTCTGCGACTGAAGAACATGGGTAACGTGCTCAAGGGCGAGGTCATCGCACAAGACAACGCCATCGAGAAGACAGTGAAAGCCATCCAGCGCAACCGTATGGGACTGAGAGACCCTAACCACCCTATCGGCGTTTTCATGTTCCTGGGCCCTACGGGCATAGGAAAGACCTACCTTGCCAAGAAGTTGGCAGAGGAAATATTTGGCTCGGCTGACTCACTCATCCGCATCGACATGAGCGAATATTCCGAGAGCTTCAACACCTCGCGCCTGCTCGGAGCGCCTCCAGGATATGTGGGTTACAACGAGGGTGGACTGTTGACGGAGAAAGTACGCCGCAAGCCATATAGCATCGTGTTGCTCGACGAGATAGAGAAGGCCAACTCCAAGGTGTTCAACATGCTATTGCAGGTACTAGACGATGGCAGGTTGACCGATGGCAATGGTCGCCTCGTTGACTTCAGAAACACGATCATCATCATGACCTCGAATGCCGGAACCCGACAACTCAAGGACTTTGGACGCGGTGTTGGCTTCAACGCCGGTGGAACCAACGGTGGAAACTTCCTGGGCGAAAAGGACAAGGAATATGCCCGTGGCATCGTGCAGAAGAGCCTCGCCAAGCAATTCCCACCAGAATTTCTCAACCGTATGGACGAGATTATCACCTTCGACCAGCTCGACCTAGCAGCCATCAAGAAGATAGTAGACTTGGAGCTGAAATCGCTCATCAAGCGTGTGGAGGCAATGGGATATCACTTCCAGATTACCGACAAGGCGAAGGAGTTTGTGGCAACCAAGGGCTACGATGTCCAGTTTGGTGCCCGTCCATTGAAGCGAGCCATCCAGACTTATGTGGAAGATGGCCTCTGCGACCTATTGCTCGGTGGCACCCTGAAGTCTGGCGACACCATCAACATCGGCAAGTGTCCGGGCAAGGATGAGCTATCGTTTAACAAGAAGCAGGAATAAAAGCAGGTGCGACACAAAGTCAAGAATAGCACCCATGATATATATATCAATATAGCGTAATACCAAAGTCGCCCTGTATAGGCAAAGTCATTATAAATTGATGCTTTTGCCTATACAGGGCGACTTCATTTTTAGCAGAAAGGAATATTATTTTTTCTAGTCAGACAGAGATTTTTTTCTAGTCAGACGGAGATTTTTTCCTAGGCGGGGATTTATTTTTCCCTAGGTGGGCAGATATATTTACCTAGGCAGGAAATTTTAAGCACCTTTTTGTTTAAAAAATCCTAACAAACCTACCGAGTTTCCATTATTTTCCGTACCTTTGCTAGACAAATTAAGGGTTTCTGGCTGACAAGGCTACAGGAATCAAAATAGCATAACTTAAAATAAAGAAACCATGGGAAAATATTTCGCAGAATCAGAATTGATCATCAACGAGGATGGAAGTTGCTTCCACCTCCATCTACGCCCAGAACAACTGGCGGATAAAGTAATCTTGGTGGGCGACCCTGGAAGGGTTTCGCTCGTGGCATCCCACTTTGAGGAGAAGGAATGCGAGGTGTCAAGCCGTGAGTTCCACAGCATTACAGGCACCTACAAGGGCAAGCGCATCACCGTGCAAAGCACTGGCATCGGATGCGACAACATAGACATCGTGGTCAACGAGCTCGATGCCCTCAAGAACATCGACTTCAAGACTCGCACGGAGAAGACCGTACATACCACCCTCACCATTGTTCGTATCGGCACATGCGGCGGTTTGCAACTGAACACACCTGCCGGAACCTACGTAGCATCACAGAAAAGCATCGGATTCGACGGACTGCTCAATTTCTACGCCCGCCGCAACGAGGTTTGCGACCTAGAGACCGAGGCTGAGTTCAAGCGCCAAGTGAAATGGGTAGACCAGATAGGCAACCCATATTGCGTAAACAACGATCCAGAATTGCTCGACCGCATAGCTGGCGACGACATGGTGCGAGGCATCACCATCGCCTGTGGTGGATTCTACGGCCCACAGGGCAGGGAACTGCGCATCCCGCTCGCCGACCCTAACCTTAACGAAAAGATTGAGGCTTTCGAGTATAACGGCTTACGTGTCAACAACTTCGAAATGGAGAGCTCGGCATTGGCAGGATTATCATTGCTCCTAGGTCACAAGGCAATGACCTGCTGCATGGTCATCGCCAACCGCAGGGCAAAGAGTGCCAACACAGGCTATAAGAACAGCATCGACGGACTTATCAAACTCGTTCTCAACAGGATATAATCATGAGGCGATGAAGACCGCCAGGCGTTCCGACGGATTTGAAATCCATCGACAAAAAAATGTTCGACCTATTTATTTTGCGGATTTGCAATCCGCCCTCATGAAAGAAATAGGTAAACTAAGAATCATATTAATTTAAAAGTAATCATATAAATTAAAAAATAAAGAAGATTCCCAATGTCTGAAGAAGCATGTATCTGTGCCATGGCAACTCCCGCAGGGGGAGCCATAGGCGTAATCCGCGTCAGCGGAACCCACGCAATTGAAATCACTGGCAAGGTGTTCCATGCCGCCAATGGCAAATCTTTGGAAGAATCCAAGCCTAACACCATCCACTATGGCGAAATCAAGGACAAGGATGGCAATACCATCGACGACGTGCTGGTGAGCGTGTTCCGTGCACCTCGCAGCTACACCGGCGAGGACTCCACGGAGATTTCCTGCCACGGCAGCAGATACATCCTCCAGAACGTGTTGCAGTGCTTGATACAGGCAGGGTGCCGCCATGCACAGCCTGGCGAGTATACCCGTCGTGCCTACATGAACGGCAAGATGGACCTCTCGCAGGCTGAGGCAGTGGCCGACCTCATCGCTTCCACCAACAAGGCAACCCACGACATGGCGATGAGTCAGCTAAAGGGCCACTTCAGCAACGAGCTTTCACTGCTGCGTGAGAAGCTCCTGAAGATGACATCGCTGTTGGAATTGGAGCTAGATTTCAGCGACCACGAGGATCTAGAATTTGCCGACCGCTCCGAGCTCAAGTCGCTCGCAGAGAAAATTGACAAGAAGATTACCACCCTCGCCCACTCTTTCGAGACTGGCAATGCACTGAAGCAGGGCATCCCTGTAGCAATCATCGGCAGGACAAACGCAGGCAAGAGCACTCTGCTGAACCGTCTACTCCAAGAGGACAAGGCGATTGTGAGCGACATCCATGGCACCACCCGCGACGTTATCGAGGACACTACGGAGATTGACGGCATCACCTTCCGCTTCATCGACACCGCCGGCCTCCGCAAGACCGACGACAAGGTGGAGCAACTTGGCATCGAACGCACCTACAAAAAGATGGAGGAAGCCCAGATTCTCATCCTCCTGCTGGACGGAAGCATTGAAGACGACAACGAGATAGACAGAAGTATGGAGGAAATGGCGGAGATTCTAGAGAGTACTACCTGCACCAAAATCATCTGGGGCATCAACAAGCAGGACAACATCGAGGAATATGAAAACGGAGTTAGTGAGGAGATGAAAGCGTACATGCAGCAGTTGAACCAGCTCAACGAGTTCCAGAGCCAATGTTCCGGCACGCCATTGAAGAAGATTGAGGTAGTCCCTATGAGTGCCAAGCTAGGTTATAACATCGAGGGTCTCAAGGAGAGTCTGGTACGTTTAGCCGATGTGCCAGAGGTCACGGAGAATGACGTCATCATCACCAACGCCCGCCATTACGAGGCACTGACGAGAGCGGGCGAATCTCTTGACCGCGTGCTGGAGTCGATGGATGCTGGCATGAGTGGAGACATCATAGCCGAAGACCTAAAGATGGTATTGGAGGAATTGGGAGAAATCACTGGTGGGCAGATTAGTAGCCAGGAGACGCTCAACAATATCTTCAAGCATTTCTGCATCGGAAAATAAAGCCCCATCAACAACAAGCACAAAATCTCACATTCTATAGTTAAGGCGCTCGAAATGAGCGCCTTTCTCTTTGCCGGTCATTCTCGATACTAATCGAAGATGACCGTTTTTTCGTTGTTTTTCGTACCGCCACCGTACCACGAACAATTTGGCTCGGAAGAAATGTAAAGAATTTGGAGCTAAGTTGTAAAGGATTTACACATAGGTACACATCCTTACACATGCTTACACAAAAAGAGCAAGCTTCATGGAGTCGTAATTTAACTAAAGAATGTGAGATATGACAGCAACTAAGATTACAGTAAAGAGAGTTTGTGAACTCTGTGGTAAGGAATTTCTATCACAAAAAATCACGACAAGATTCTGTTCCAAGGATTGTGCAAACAAAGCCTATAAGATGCGCCTTCGCTTGAAGAATGTACAGCAATCTGAGAAACAAGCAGAAGAAAAGCCAGCATCTAATCTAAAGGACAAAGAGTATCTATCCGTAAATGAGGCAGCCATCGTTTTGGGGTTGTCTCGCAAGTCAGCCTATAACCTTATATATAAAGGTATCTTAAGAGCGACCCGATTCAGCGAAAAACTCACCATTATCAAAAGAAGCGACATAGAAGCGATGTTTGACAAAGGAACTGCCTATCAAAAACAAGAAAGAAAAACACCTTCTCCTATCGTCTTGTATTATACAACCAAAGAAATCATGGAGAAATATAAGATATGCGAGTCGATGGTATATCAAATAGCCAAGAAAACGCCCATACCCAAGGAATCAAGAAATGGTAAAACCTATTGGAGCCAAAAGCACATAGACGCATATTTTAGAAAGCGTACCCCTGATGCCAATATCAAGGAGTGGTATTCCACAAAAGAAATCATGGACAAATATGGAATGACCAAGACCGCAGTCTATACTTTAGTATCCAATTACAAAGTTCCAAAGAAGCGAGAAGGCAATGCCACTTTCTATTCCAAGCAACACATTGAAGCCATCAAAGGAAAATAGCACTGATTATGGTTATTTCTGAAAATCAATAGGTTATTCGCAAAATAACCAAATAACCAAGGAATAACTATCTACTTTTGCAGTCGAAGAATCGTATAAACTATTAAATAATAAGAAAATGAGCAACTATCACACTTGTACCACGGTTTCGCTTTTGAAGCGACCTATCGCTAACGGACGCATGTCCTTGTATCTCGACTTCTATCCTGCTATCCGCAACCCTGAGACTATGCAGATGACACGACGTGAGTATCTTGGCATCTACATTTTTGCCAAGCCACGCAACGACATGGAGCGAGACTTCAACCAGCAGATGTTGGAAAAGGCGGAAGCTATCAGATGCCTTCGTGTCACATCACTTATCAACGAGCAGTTCGGTTTCTTGGATCATGAGAAGATGAAAGGAGACTTCTTGATGTACTTCAAGAAGAAGTGCAAGGACAAGGATGAGAAATGGGACGTTGTATATAAGCACTTTGAGGCATTTGTCAAGGGACAATGCTCTTTTGCCGACGTAACGGTCGACCTCAGCAAGAAATTCAGAGAGTATCTGCTTAACGCTAACAACCTCCGTTTAACCCATCGCAAGATAAGCCAAAACTCGGCAGCTGGGTACTACTCTACTTTCCGAGGTTTGCTGAAAACAGCATATCGTGAGAAGTTTCTCCGAGAAAACATCAACGACTATCTCGAAAAGATTGAGACCAAACAAGTTAAGCGAGAATTCCTTACTTCTAACGAACTGAAGAAATTAGCAGCTACTCCTTGCAAGATAGAGGTTTTGAAAAGAGCTTCTTTATTCTCTTGCCTCACAGGACTGCGAATCAGCGACATCATTCAGTTGGAATGGAGGCATATCCAAATGGCACCTGATGGTGGCATGTGCATTCGAAAGACCATTGAAAAGACCGATTCTGATTCTAATAACCTACCAATCAGCAACGAAGCACTTGAACTTTGTGGAAAACGTTCTGACGGCAAGGTCTTTAAAGGTCTAACACGTAGTATGACTAATATTCCGCTCAAAGAGTGGATAAAAGCGACTGGCATCGAGAAGAGAATCTCATTCCATTGCTTTCGCCATACTTATGCTACCCTTCAGATTGCATCTGGTACAGACATCTATACTGTATCCAAAATGCTAGTCCATAAGAATGTAACTACAACCCAAATCTATGCTGACATGGTGAGCGAAAAGAAGCGAGAGACCGTCAACAAGATTTCGCTAAAATAACAGATTGTATTACTATTTAATCAAATCCAGCCCAAAAACTTGTCGTAAAAGCAAGTTTTTGGGCTTTTTGTTTGATTTTCTGGCATTTAATCATTATCTTTGCAGCACAATTAGCAATATTATATTTATAAACCATTTATATTCAGAATAACAACTATGTTAGAGAAAGGTCTAAAACGTGTGCTCCCTGCCATCATCGGCTTGATGGCACTCGCAATTTCCTACGTGTTCTTTGTAGAAGTACTTCAACTCAATGCTGTTTTTGGGATACTTATTTCTTTGGCTATAGCCATCATAGCTGGTGGAATATATAGTTTTTGTCTTTTCATGTTGCCTTCG
The DNA here is from genome assembly GCA_963604545.1 of Lachnospiraceae bacterium. Classification (GTDB taxonomy): domain Bacteria; phylum Bacteroidota; class Bacteroidia; order Bacteroidales; family Bacteroidaceae; genus Prevotella. The sequence goes on from CAVCRI010000049.1 coordinate 11,310, forward strand.
TTTCTTCTAATAGTAGGCAATAAAGCAAGCTGTTCCATTAATCGACTTCTTGGCCAAATCAATGTGAAAAGTAAAGTCGCGACTTTCAATGATAACAATGATTCAACATCTATCTCCAGTTTTTCGGAAGTTGTTGACGTAGCCGAAGATCATACTAAAACATGGGCAAAGACTAAGGAAGAGCTTCTTGTATATACGCAACAAAGCGTATTTCCATATTTTCCAGAACAGCACCATCCAGCCCTATTGCAAATTGTCGAGGACTTTGCAAGCAACAACATTGCCTGTAGTTCACCTATTAGATGTACATTGAAAGAAACCGAGGGATTAACGGCAGGAGACATTTGCCATTTTATCGGTAACCTAGTCTTAAAGTTCAAAAAAACAGATACAAACAAGGTTATGCACAGACGGGTCGCTTGCCAATTTGCCAAAAATGCTTTTCCAAATATCCTCACCCAAAATATTTCTTACATATATAGCCATCTCGTACAATATGACGAGTTCTGTAAAATACGCAATTTTAAGAAAAAAGAGCTATAGGTTATGGTTATTACTCATAATCAAGCAGTTATTTTCAAAATAACCAAATAACCACGAAATAACCAACTACTTTTGCGGTCACAATTCATTACTAACAATTAAATTTTTATGAATATGACCGAAAGTAGAATTACATTCGAGGCAATGCCTCAAGCAATCTCCGAATTGCTACAGAAAGTTGATTCGCTATATGAGAAAGTGAGCGAATTGAGCAAACGTTATCCCAAGCAAGCTGACGAGCCTATGATTGGGATAGAGGAAGCATGTGCTATTTTAGGACGTGCCAAGTCAACCATCTATGCGCTCACACAGGCGCATAAGATACCTTATTATCAGCCAGGCAAGATGCTCCAGTTTAAACGTTCTGAACTGGTGGCTTGGATGGAGGACGCCAAGCATGAAACTTCCGTCCAAACCAAGGAACGTATTCGTGAGGAAATGCAAAAGGTTGTTCGCCATCGTCCTAAATCTAATTGGGGAATATAGCTATGAAGTATCTTGACTTAATCAACCGCTTCTGGGAAGAGAATCGTTCCAATCGCTTCACAACCTCGGAATGTACCCTCTATTTCTATCTTCTCAACGAAGGAAACCGCAAGTATTGGAAGATGCCATTTTCTTGCTCATCTGCTCTCATCATAGCAGAGACAGGACTTACCAAGTCTACCTTGGTAAGGGCAAGGGATGGCTTGCAAACTCGCAAACTCATTTCCTTCACCGAAAGCATACAGAACTCACGTGCTCCAACCTATCTTATCAACGATGCTGATACCTATGCCGAAACTACCAGTGAAACTGCTTATAAAACCAAAGGCGAGAGTGCTGGTAAGGAGAAGCAAGAAACCGCATGTAAGAGGGATGGTAAAACTGATAAGGACATAAAGCATGAAACTTCCTCTGGCTCCTTTTCTAAAGATAAAGACAAAAACATAGAAAAGATGGAGGTGAATAAAGGCAACATATCTATCGAAGAAATCGAGAAAAGGATGATGGAAGACGAGAACTGGCAAAGACTGGTTTTGTCTCAGTTAAGCCAAATGGGATATGATGCGCCCAAGGATAACAACCTCATTCCGTATATCAAGCAGTTTTTCAACTTTCAACGCATAAGTAATATC
>CAVCRI010000049.1:12999-17782 GCA_963604545.1 Lachnospiraceae bacterium
TCAACGCATAACTAATATCAGCGAACGAGAAGAAGGTGATTGTCGCCAGCATTTTTTCAATAAACTAAAAAAGGAATATCTCTCCAAGAACAATTATGGAAGTAATCAATTCGAAAGAAACAATAGACGTGGAAGCCTTGAAGTCTCGTCTGAGACAAAAGAAAACTATGAGTCGGCGTTTTAGACTTCCCCTTACACAGAAAGAAGCAACAGAACTACTGCTTGTTGCTGTTCAGAACGAAGTAGAATTTCGTCAGCGTCAATTCGTCATGAACGACGACCTTCAGGAACAAGTAACCAAGATGGCTTCTTGGCTCACAGGTGAATCATCTAAATTTGGCATCATGCTATTGGGTTCATGCGGCAATGGAAAGAGCACCTTAGTCAAGGCCTTTGATAAGCTCTTAACCCAGTTGGCAATCCCGCTGTATCGCAACTGCACCATAGAACGATATGACCTGAAAATGGTTGATGCGAAGTATGTAACCCATCTCTGCAAATCGAATCCGAAGGATTTCGTCAGTCTGTCAAGAAGCGAAATGCTGGCAATCGACGACTTGGGCACAGAACCTATCGAAGTAATGGACTATGGTAACATTTCTTACCCTCTGATAGACCTGCTTACCCAACGATACGAGTTACAGCAGTTCACCATCATCACCACAAATCTGACAGGACAAGCCATCAGAGAGAAGTATGGGGATCGCATCGCAGACCGTCTCAACGAGATGATGGAGAAGGTAGGTTTCACCAATCCTTCATACAGAATAAGCTAACGGAATGCGAGCTATAAACAAATGACGGTGTTATGCAAGAAATACCAATGTGGAACAAATTCGCTTAAGCTTTTTGTTCTGCCATTGGCTTCTTGCAGCACTCGCAAGCTCGCACTCTATCTATCGTAACAAATAAACTATTACAAAATGAACAGATATAACACCGTCAAAAGCCCGGTCAAGGATTTGCGCTCTCGCTATATAAGAGCGAGAGTTACAGAGTCAGAATATGTAAAGATTTCTCAACTATCCAGTCAGTGTGGATTATCATTAAGCAACTACTTTCGTAAGTGTGTTCTTGGGCAGCATCCAAAGAAACGTTTAACGGAGAAAGAAGTGGAAGCACTCAATAGTTTGGCTGATGCCAGAGGGGATGTTGTCAAGATAGCAAATGCCTTGAATGGCAGAACCCAGGAAGAGCGGAAACGGTATTTCAACAATCCTCGTTTCATGGAGCAATGGATAATTGCAGTTAATAAGATCATCCAAAGATGGTATGAGATACAGAAGAACATCTTGGGATAGAAACAGGTAAAATCATCAAGAAATTCTATTATGATAGCAAAAGCGAAAGTAATACAGCATGGACACAATGCCATCAACTATGCTGTAAACAAAGAGAAAGCAGAAATAGTTAGGCTCAACTTCCTACCACACGACATCACGCCAGAGGCTATGTGGCAGAGAATGTTGACTCGTCAGAAATTGCATGAAGCAAGATACAATTTCCATCATCCTTTAAAGAACAATATGATTAGAATAGAGGTTTCTCCAAGACCTGAAGAAAGCCAAGGATGGAGGATTGAGGACTGGAACAAATTGGCTAAAGAATATATTGAAGCATTTGATGCTATAGACTTATCTCATAGAGCGAAACGTACAAATGCTAAAAGTACAAGTTTAAGCAACTCGCAATATATCGTAGCCTTGCATCATGACAGCAAAAGTGGCGTTAAACATCTCCATATAGATGCCAATCGCATTGACATGGAAGGCAACGTTAATGATGCCCACTTCATCTACGAGCGAGCTATGAAAGCTGCAAGAATCATCAACCAAAAGCGAGGTTGGCACCAAGCCACCCACTATAGTTTCAAAAACAAGATGAAACTTGCATTGGATTGCAATGCTGTTTTAAGTAGCATGAAAGTTTTCTCCATCGAAGACTATTTCAAACTTTTAGAGGCAAAGGGATATGAGATTCGACAACAACGTGATCGTCTCAACAAAGTAAGAGGCTACTCGGTGAAGATGGGAAATTCCATCTACAAGTCATCAGAGATTGGTATAGGAAGAAAGTATATGCCATCCAAATTGGAAGCCACATGGAAAGGCTTGCATCCTACAACCAAACCTACACCTGTCAATCAATCGGTTTCGTCATCGGTTACATATTCCGGCTCCTCATACGCAAACAATGAAATGACTAACAAGGTAGGAATTGGCATCAATTCTATAGCTTCATCCTCAAAGACTTCGGGTACACTGGCTAAAGAAATATGTAAATATAACTTCTCTATTGGTGGCAATGTTCATATCGCTGAAATCTCCCAAAAGGTTAATGATCTCATTCGTTCAGAAATCGAATCGGCACAAGATGCCTTACCTTCATCAGAAGAAACTATTAATAGAATCCAACGAGTGGCCATAGCTTTATTTGTTGGTTACATTGATGCAGCCCTCTCTATGTCTGAATCATATGGAGGTGGTGGAGGTGTCGGTTCCAATTGGGGTAAGAGTGATGATGAAGATGATTGGCTTTGGGCAAGAAAGTGTGCCACGAAGGCGATGTGGCTCTGTAAGCCTCGAATGAGATACAGCAGAGGTCGCTAATGTAGAACAAAAATTCAAGAACACATGAATATCAGAAAAAGTAAAACAGAAGATTTCGATGTCAATGTCTTTTTAGAAGACATCGACAAGGAGGAGAACATCAAGGAAGCTTCTTCAGGGGTAGATATGCAGATTGACGAACTCCGCAACATCAGCTTGGAACTTGCCGATTATTTTCGACGACTAGACAAAGCTCGCAAAAGTATCGATCAATACTGCATCCTTAGTAGCAAGATAGAGATTGATGGAAGGGCTGCCGCCAATACAATCAAGGACAGCATCTACCAGGCTGTTGAGCAGACCAAACGCCTTACGCTGAAAGCCAATCTCAGTCCCGAAGCTCTGCAGAGTATTTCTGCTTTTAGTCAAGCATTGGCAGAATCAGAGAAAGCGGTATTGGAGGCTCATGGAGAGAAGCTAAAGTCTCTCCTTCAAAAGTACCATTTTGAATTCTGCCACATGCTCGACAAAAATCAGGGAGTGTGGCTATCCCCCACCATGTGCAAAGTCCTACTCTGGATTTTCTTGCCATGCGTGGTAGTCACGATTGTAGTTGTAACATTGGGCATATCCATGATGCTCGGGAAATAGCAATTATTATTTATAATGGCGACTTCATTAGATTATGAAGTTCGCCATTAAAGGTTGATAAAGTAAGTTTTTTAATTTCTTGTAGGAGTTGGAGTGATAGTGAAACACAATTTTACTATATTGAACAAAGGAAGGAGCCTTGTTGACAATAAGGTTACCTCATTCTGGTCATTTAAGACCTTCTATAATAACTTGAACATCATCATCACTAAGCCGATACCATTCCCCTCTAACATGCAAATCACTATACAAATTGTGCAAGGCAGCTTCAATAGCTGAAGCAAATTTGCGTGTCGGATATTTGTGGCTTGTAATCAATTTTATTGTAGGTTTTTCGCTTTGTAATGTACCTTCCCTATAAACCGGATTATTTGACATACCTATTTTATAGAAACCATTCGCTTCATCATACATCAAATATACAAAACAAAAGTCATACTTAGCTTCTTCACTTAAGGATTTATCTTTGATAGTCTTTAGTTTTTCAAGTGAAAATGAAGGATCAAAGGCACTGATTTCTTCTGCAAGTTTTACAAACATACCCTTAATTATCATAGAACATTCACGCTTATTCATTATTTTACTTTGTATGTCTATATCTATATATGTTCCTCCTTCAGAATTAAAAGTTATCCTTATAGTATTAAGGGTTTCTGACAGGAAAAGAAATAGTTCTTTGGCAGAAATAACAAATATACTTGTTTTAATTGATGCTCTTTTTTTACCTATAAGTATAGGTGAATAATTTGGTAAATTCAAGAACAAGTTATCGTCATTAACTAACGTTAAATAGTTGTCGTTATCTTCTGGTAATAGGACTTCATTAGCATTTTTAGCTGGTTTAGAATCTAAAGTAAAGTCCACAATATCCCCATTGGTAAACTTTAACGATATAGTATCGCCTTTTTTTACCTTTACATATTTGGTTGCAAAATTAAACACCAACAGAAATTTTCCATTTTTTAAACAATTAGTGATGTACAAAGCATCAGTATCCTTTATTGTCAGCGGGATTCCAACAGTAGTCTTAATATTTGATATTTGTTTCCATTCTATAATTGTTTCATTTGTAAATGAATCAATATGTTTATCCAATTCGTAAGGATATACAAAATCCATTTCATCGTCAACAATATATGCGAGTTCCTCTGTAGGGAAATCGAAAGGAGATGTATCTGAATTTAATATATGGCAAATTCCATCAAACTCACTATTGATTACATAAGCCTGTGGAAGTTCGTATCCCATTAATATTAAACGAACAATTGGAGTACCTACATGAACTCGTTCATTATTATTTATGTACCATTTTAATTTTATATCAGTTGCTTTTTGGATATCATAAAAATCCTTAGTATCAAAAGCTATTTTTTGTCTTATCATTACCTTATCTATTTTATCTGTCCTGTTTCTATTTCATTCTCCAAATATGAAAGCACATATACCGCTCCCTCGTAATATAATCCACAAGCAGGGTTGCAAAGGCGCTTATAGGTCTCAGATGAATACAGTTCATCAAGAGCCCTCTTCATATCCCAACCATATTTCTGCATCAACATTTCTGCCAATTCGGTAGAAAGGCA
>CAVCRI010000050.1:0-17409 GCA_963604545.1 Lachnospiraceae bacterium
AACTTACCCTCTTCCTTCCAAGCAGCCAACTTCTTAGCTACCATGCGAGAGAGCAACTTCTCTGTCTCAATGAGAGATACCTGAACGTTTCCGTGAGGGTCACGGTCAAGGCAGAGCTGGCGAGCAACATCCTCAGGAAGAGACTCCAATACTGCCAAGTTGTCCTTAGCGATAGCACCCTTAACGAATGCAATCTGCTCCTCAGCGCTAGCAAACTCACGGCTCTCGCCTGTTGCTGGGTCTGTGAGCACCTCGTTCAACTCAGCGATGAGCTTCTTGATGGCTGGGATGAACTCGATCAAGCCCTCAGGGATGAGGACAGTACCGAAGTTGTGACCCTCAGCAGCACGTGCAGCTACAACATTGGCAATATAAGTTACAACATCGTCGAGAGACATGTTCTTAGCCTCAACTTCCTCAGATACCAAGCAGATGTTTGGCTGAGTCTGGAGAGCGCACTCAAGGGCGATGTGAGAAGCAGAACGACCCATCAACTTGATGAAGTGCCAGTACTTGCGTGCAGAGTTACAGTCGCGCTCGATGTTACCGATGAGCTCAGAGTAAGTCTTGCAAGCTGTATCGAAACCGAAAGAAGTCTCAATCTGGTCGTTCTTCAAGTCACCGTCGATAGTCTTAGGGCAACCGATTACCTGAACGCCATACTTCTTGGCTGCATAGTACTCAGCGAGTACGCAAGCATTGGTGTTAGAATCGTCACCACCGATGATAACGAGTGCCTTGATGCCGAGCTCACGAAGAATCTCGATACCCTTCTCAAACTGGTCTTCCTTCTCCAACTTAGTACGGCCAGAACCGATGATGTCGAAGCCACCAGTGTTGCGATACTCATCCATCAACTCAGAAGTAATCTCCATGTAGTTGTGGTCTACCAAGCCACCAGGACCCAAGATGAAGCCATAGAGCTTGTTGGCTGGGTTGAGAGACTTAACGCCGTCGAAGAGACCAGAGATGACGTTGTGACCGCCAGGAGCCTGACCACCAGAGAGGATAACACCCACGTTGAAAGCAGGAAGCTCCTTAGCCTCACCTGCCTCGAATGTGATGACAGGCATACCGTATGTGTTAGGGAAGAGAGCCTTGATTTCTTCCTGGTTACCCACTGACTGTGTTGCCTCACCCTCAACGGCCTTTACAGGACCCTGGAGCGCCTTTGGCAACTTTGGCTGATAAGCAGCTCTTGCAATCTGCAATGCACTTTTTTCCATAATACGTTTTTATATTTTAAATTAGTTGAAACTTCAAAAACACTGCAAATTTAAGGTTTTTCTACGAGATACGGAAAGAAAAATGCTAAAAATGCGTTAATATCATATTTTTTTTTGCTTTTATGATGGATTTACAAAGAAAAGTATTATCTTTGAGCATTGAATTTAACCAATTATTAATTTAGAGAAAAGAATTATGGCTAATAAAAGAGATTTAAAACGCACTATCAACTACATCACCAGCGAGCTCTTCGCTGAGACTGTAGCAGCTTCTTTGTACAATGGTAAGCCAACCCAGGAAGATGTCGACGGCATCCTCTCCTCCATTGTCATGGTCAATGGCGACTACATCAGTAGAGTTTCTCACCCAGAGCCAGGCCTCAAGCCTACCACTTACTATAAGGACCTCATCAAGGACTTCAACAAGCAGGTGAGCGAAATCATCGACCAGATTTCCAACTTGGCATAATGACCAAAGGGGGTTACACCTCTTTATAATTATATAAAAAAATGATTAAAGACATTTGTCAGTGGATATTATACAAACGCTTGGGATGGACCAAGGAAGTTACCGAGGTCCTTCCCAAGAAGTATATCATCTGCCTAGCTCCCCATACTAGCAACTGGGACTTGATGCTGGGGCAACTCTTTGAGCACGCCGAGGGCATGAAGTGCAACTTTCTCATGAAGAAAGAGTGGTTCTTCTGGCCTCTGGGACCCATCTTCCGAAAGATGGGCGGCATTCCCGTGTGGCGTAGCAAGCATACGAGCATGACCGACAACCTCGCAAACGAGGCTAAGAAGCGAGACAGCTTCGGACTCTGCATCACCCCTGAGGGTACTCGTTCACTGAACCCAGACTGGAAGAAGGGATTCTATTTTATCGCCCTCAAGGCGGGCATCCCTATCTATCTCTATGGACTCGACTACGAGAAACGACTCATCAAGTGTACCAAGGTCATCATCCCTTCGGGAGATGTTGACAAGGACATGCGTGAAATCAAACTTTACTTCAAGGACTTCAAGGGCAAGAAACCGGAGAAGTTTACCATTGGTAATATCGACTAATAGTAAGAAAAGAAAGTGAAACATACGAAGAGCATAAGATTTTGTCTGATAAGCAGTTTGCTTGTATCGGCTGTAGCCAACCTGCAAGCTGGCAGTTACGACGAGGGCAACAGTCATGCGTGGGATGGCATCGAATATGATGACGACCCATGGGTGTTTAATGCCTCTCGCCCTTATTTCGTCACCGCCGGTCTCCAGAATCGGCATCTCTCGCTCTGGGCTTCCCATGGGCGATACTACGATGCCGACCGAGGATGGAAATGGCAACGACCTTTCCTGTTTTGCACCACAGAAGACCTCTTTACCCAGACTATCGTGGTGCCTTATCTCATTCCTATGCTCCAGAACGCTGGTGCCATCGTGTTCACACCCCGTGAGCGCGACTGGCAAAAGAACGAGGTCGTCGTAGACAACGATGACAAGAATTCTATCTCTTACCAGGAAATCATCAATGGCAAGAAATGGAAAGACTGCGATTCGGTGGGCTTCGCCGACTCCGAATATATCTATAGCGATGGCGAGAACCCTTTCTGCATGGGAACTGCCCGACAAGCGAAGGCCACGAAACGCAAGAAGACGAGCCAAGCCATCTATCAGCCAAACTTTAAGGAGGCGGGCAAGTATGCCGTCTACGTGAGCTACCAAACGGTGGCGAAGAGCGTGCCTGATGCCAAGTACATCGTCTACCACAAGGGACAAGCCACCGAGTTTACCGTCAACCAGCGCATGGGTGGCGGAACTTGGGTCTACCTGGGGACCTTCGACTTCGACAAGGGCTGCAATGAGTTCAACCGTGTGGTTTGTACCAACCATGCCTCCAAGAAGGGTGTGGTGACAACCGATGCCGTTCGCTTTGGCGGTGGAATGGGCAACATCGAACGTGGCGGAGAGACCAGTGGACTGCCAAGATGCCTGGAGGGAGCACGATATTATGCCCAGTGGGCAGGTGCACCCTATAAGGTATATGGAGGAAGGCAAGGCACCAACGACTATGCTGACGACATCAACACCCGTTCGATGATGACCAACTGGCTAGGCGGCGGCAGTATCTTCATGCCTGCCTTGGAGGGAAAGCATGTGCCTATCGAACTCTCACTGGCACTGCACAGTGATGCCGGATATAACCCTGACGGCAAGTCTACCTGGGGAGCACTCGCCATCTGCACCACCGACTTCAACGACGGCATGCTGAATAGCGGCATCTCCCGATTTGCTTCCAAGGATTTTGCCAGGGCTCTGCGCGACAATCTCGTGGAGGACATGACAGCTGAATTTGGAGCTTTCGGCAAGCGTTACCTCTGGGACAAGAACTACTCGGAGACACGACTGCCAGAAGTGCCTTCAGCCATCATCGAGATGCTCTCCCACCAAAGTTTCCCTGACATGCGAATCGCACAAGACCCTATGGGTAAGTTCTGGATAGCGCGCTCCATATACAAGACTATCCTGAGGTATGTCAGCAGCAATCACGACAGTCCTTATGTGGTACAGCCTTTGGCTCCCAACCACTTCAGTGCAGAGGTCGACGCATCGGGCTTTGCGAATCTCTCATGGAGCCCACAACAAGACAAGACTGAGCCTACAGCCCGTCCAACCGGGTACATTATATATAAGGCAGAAGGCAATGGTGGCTTTGACAATGGCACCGTGGTGCGCAGCACCCAGTATCATTACAAGCTAGAGCCTAACAAACTCTACAACTTCAAGGTGGCCGCCATCAACCAAGGTGGAGAGAGTTTTCCATCAGAAACGCTCTCGGCTCTATACGCTCCTACTGCCACAAAGAAGATATTGGTAGTCAACAACTTCCACCGCTTGGCTTCACCACAAGTAGAAGACAATGACACTATCCAAGGCTTCGACTTCGACAAGGACCCTGGCGTAAGCTATGGACTGACCGCAGGTTGGAGCGGCAAGCAAAAGGTATTCGACCGTTCCCGCATGGGCAATGAGACATCGAGCGGACTAGGGTACTCGGGCAATGAGATGGCAGGCGACTTCATTGCAGGAAACGACTTCGACTATGTGACAGAACATGCCGCAGCCATCGCTGCATCGGGCAAGTATAGTCTTGCCAGTTGCTCCAGTGAGGCCATCGAATCGGGCAAAGTGCAGATGAGCAACTACCAAGCAGTAGACCTCATCAACGGTTTGGAACGCCACGATGGGTACACCCACCGCTACTACAAGTCGTTCACCCCTACCCTGCAAAAGCGCATTAAGTATTATGCCCTCAACGGCGGTCGACTCTTGGTAAGCGGCTCCTACAATGGCAGTGACATGCAGACAGAAGAGGAGAAAGCCTTCATGAGCGACATCTTCAAGGTGAGCTACGAGCCAACCGGCACCAGGTTTGTTGTACAAGACATCAACCCAGAAGACTCCACCATCAGCGAGCGAGACAGCATCGTAACCACCGACCCCATCGTGAACGGTCTCGGCAAGGAGATTCACTATTACAACCAGTTGAATGCCCGTCACTATGCCGCCACCCACCCTGAGATACTGAAGCCTGTGGGCACCACTGCCTTCTGCGCCATGAGATACCTCTCAGGCACCAGTGCCGCTGTCGCCTATAAGAGCACGAGCTATCGCACCTTCACCATGGGATTTCCACTCGAGTGCATCAGCGACGAGAAAACTCGCAACAGCATCTTATTGGGAATACTCAAATTCTTAACGGAAGAATAAATTAATAGAAGAATTAATTAACGGAAGAATAAAGAAGAGACCTTAAGGAAGGACAAGAAAAACTTCCTAAGGAAAGAAGAATGCCAACAAGGGCGAAAGCCTTATTCTTAAATTATAAACTATAAATTATTAATTATATATGACTATGTATAAGATTCAAGCAAACCAATCAGGCACCCGCTCCATCGAAGTGAGTGACCTACACCTAGAGACCATCGACAAGTACCAGTTGCTCCGTAACCTCGTGGATAGCAATGGCATCATAGACGAGGATGTACTCGACAAGCTGAAACTGAATGTTCGCTCCCTGCTTGAGAGCGCAGACTGCCAGGACAAAAACCTGCTCGACCTCTGCCTCGATGTCATTTACAACCAAAACATGAAGGCACTCGGCCTGCACAACCTCGTGTTGCTCTATGTAGACTGGAAGGACAAGAAGGATGCCGAGGCTTCAGCCGAAGCAGAGCCTGACGCCGTGAACGATTAACGATCAACTATGGATTATAAGTTAACAGACTTTCTCCCTACAACCAAGAAGGAATGCGAACTAAGAGGATGGGACCAACTGGATGTCATCCTCTTCTCGGGCGATGCCTACATAGACCATCCTGCCTTTGGCCCTGCCATCCTTGGCAGAGTGTTGGAGGCGCATGGCTACAAGGTGGCGATTGTGCCACAACCCGACTGGCATGGTGACTTCCGTGACTTCAAGAAACTGGGACGGCCACGACTTTTCTTCGGTGTTTCACCAGGAGCCATGGACTCGATGGTGAATCGCTATACTGCCAACCGACGCATGCGCAGCGAGGATGCCTTCAGCCCAGACTCACGCCACGACATGCGCCCCGACTATCCATCCATCGTTTACACCCAGATATTGAAAAAACTTTATCCAGATGTAGCGGTGGCACTGGGCGGCATCGAGGCTTCATTGCGCCGCATTAGTCACTACGACTACTGGAAGGACGAGTTGCGCAAGTGCATCCTCTGCGACTCTGGCGCCGACCTCATCCTCTACGGCATGGGCGAACGTTCCATCGTGGAACTAGCCGATGCCTTCGCACAAGGCAAGACCCTGAAGGAAATCCACGAGATGCCACAAGTGGTCTTCTACTGCAAGGAAGACGAGATACCGGGAGGCTACAAGGATGATGACATCATCCTGCATAGCCATGAGGAGTGCCTACACAACAAGAAGGGACAGGCTGAGAACGTAAGACACCTGGAGGAAGAGGCCAACAAGGTACACGCCCAACGCATGATACAGGAAGTGGACGGCAAGTATGTGGTGGTAAACCCACCCTTCCCGCTGATGACCACCGAAGAGCTGGACGCCGCCTTCGACCTGCCATACACCCGAGTGCCACATCCGAAATACAAGGGCAAGACCATCCCGGCATACGAGATGATCAAATTCTCCGTCAACCTGCACCGAGGGTGCTTCGGCGGCTGCTCCTTCTGCACCATCTCAGCCCATCAAGGCAAGTTCGTAGTGTGCCGCAGCAAGGAGAGCATCTTGAAGGAGGTAAAGAAAATCATCCAGATGCCAGACTTCAAGGGTTACTTGAGTGACCTGGGCGGACCTTCCGCCAACATGTATGGCATGCACGGCAGAAACCTGAAGGCATGTGAACATTGCAAGCGCCCTTCATGCGTCAACCCACAGATATGCCCGAACCTGAACGTAGACCACAGCAAGCTGCTGGAGATTTACCATGAGGTGGATGCCCTGCCGGGCATCAAAAAGAGCTTCATAGGTAGTGGCGTGCGCTACGACTTGATACTCCACAAGAACAAGGACGAGAAACTCAACGAGATATCAAGGCAATATGCCCGCGAGCTGATAACCAAGCACGTGAGCGGCAGACTGAAGGTGGCACCAGAGCATACCAGTCCAACCGTACTGAAGTTCATGCGCAAGCCATCATTCGACCTGTTCTACGAGTTCAAGCGCATGTTCGACAAGATTAACAAGGAAGAAGGACTCAACCAGCAAATCATCCCTTACTTCATCAGCTCGCACCCAGGCTGCCATGAGGAGGATATGGCAGAGCTAGCCGTCATCACCAAGGGACTGGACTTTCACCTGGAGCAGGTGCAGGACTTCACCCCTACCCCTATGACCATTTCCACGGAGACATGGTATACAGGCTACGACCCATATACACTCGAACCCGTGTTCAGTGCCAAGACACCAAAGGAGAAACTTGCCCAGCGCATGTTCTTCTTCTGGTATAAGCCAGAGGAACGCCGAGCCATCGAGAGCGAGCTGAGAAAGATTGGCAGAGCCGACCTCATCGACAAGCTCTACGACAGGAATGCGCCTGCAGGTAGCTACAAGGGCAAGAAGACCCACTACGACGATAAGGCCATCGGCTCTACATACGATAACCCAGGAGTGGGCAGAGGAGCCAAAGGCAAGCGTGGGGCTGGCAGAAATGCTAACCGCTTCGCTCCCAAAGGCTACGGCAACGTGGGCTGCTATGATGAGGAGAAATATCTCAACAATGGAAAGCCTTTGAATGCCAACGCCAACATACGTGATGCGGTAGCTGCCGCAAGAGCCGAGTTGAGAGCTGCCAAGGATCAAGGTTCAGGCTTCTTCAAGGACAAGAAGAAAAAGAGTTTCAACCCAAACTTTGACAATGATAACCATAGCCGCAAGAACCGCTACAACAGCGGAAGCAACGGAAACAAAGGAAGCTATGGAAACAACGGTAGCTATGGAAACAAAGCTGGCAAAGGGAACAACGGTAGCAAGAGAAACAACCGTGGGCGTTAAAAAGGTTCAAAACAAAATAACGAGCAATGTGACATCCTATCACGCTGCTCGTTATTTTGTTTTTAGTTCCTATAATTTCTGTATTTTACCAGTGCAACTATCATTTGTGGTACTTCATTCATTTAGTACTGTCGCAAGGCACCCAGCAACTCAGCATTCTCACTTTTGTTGCCAATGGTGATGCGGAGGCAGTTGCCACAGAGCTGCACCTTGTTGCGATTACGTACGATGATGCCTTGTGCCACCAGGTAATCATAGATGGCCTGTGCATCCGTCACCTTCACGAGGAAGAAGTTGGCATCCGTAGGATAAACCTTTACCGTGATAGGCAAGTCGAGGAAGGCAGTCATCACCTTCGAACGCTCCTGGAGTATGTTCTTCACCCATTCATCCACCTTCAGAGGATTTCTCAACACCTCCAGCGCATGTTCCTGGGTGAGGAGGTTGATGTTGTAAGGATACTTCACCTTGTTAAATATATCCACGATTGCCTTGCTGGCGAACGCCATACCGAGGCGCAAGGCAGCACATCCCCATGCCTTGCTCATCGTGTTGAGCACGATGAGGTTAGGGAAATGATCGAGCACGCTGCGGAAAGTACGCTCAGTGGAGAAGTCGCTATATGCCTCATCTACGATGACAATACCATCAAAGAGTTGAAGCACCTGCACGATGGCCTCACGGTTGATGTGATTGCCCGTAGGATTGTTAGGGCTACAGAACCAAACCACCTTGGTATTGTCATCGCAGGCATCCAGTATCTTCTCTGCCGAAATCTGATAGTTCTCATCAAGCAACACAGGGCGATACTCCACATCATTGATGTCGGCACATACCTCATACATACCATAGGTAGGGGCAATCGCCACCACATTGTCCTTGCCAGGGCGGCAGAATACCCGATACACCAAGTCGATAGCCTCATCCGAGCCATTGCCAAGGAATATCTTCTCTGGTGCCACGCCCTTGATTTTGCTCACCTGCTTCTTCAGCTCCACCTGCAGTGGGTCTGGGTAGCGGTTGTACGGGTCGTTGTACGGATTCTCGTTGGCATCGAGGAATACACGGGCATTGCGACCAGCAAACTCGGTACGAGCACAACTATAAGGTGCCAAGTTCCAAATGTTCTCTCGGCATAAATCTTTCAAGTCCTTCATATCTATCTTAAAAGCTAAAAGTTCATATTTACCCTTGAGGCGAAAAGGACGGTGTACCCTCCTCCACCTCTTTCACTCTCAGTCGCATGGCGTTGGCATGAGCTTCCAGTTGTTCGTTCTCAGCCATGGTCACCACCGCATCTCCTATGTTACGAATACCTTCTTCTGTGAGATGCTGGAAAGTGATCTTGCGATTGTAACTGTCAAGGTTCACGCCATTATATGACAAGGCATAGCCATGGGTAGGCAGCGTATGGTTGGTTCCGCTGGCATAGTCGCCGGCACTCTCGCAAGCATACTTACCGAGGAACACACTACCGGCGTTGACTACCTCTTTGGCAAGTATCTCATAATCTCTCGTGGCGATGATGAGATGCTCCGGTGCATATACATTGCAGAGGTCGATGGCCTCCTGCTCGTCATGCACAAGGATAAACTTGGAGTTGTCCAAGGACTTCTGTGCCATCTCCTTACGTGGCAATCGCTCAAGTTGAGCGTTAACCTCATCCATCACCTCCTGCAACTTAGTTTCGGAAGTAGTGATGAAGAACACCTGTGAGTCGATGCCATGCTCAGCCTGAGAGAGCAAGTCGGCGGCTGCAAACGTTGCGTTGGCTGCATCATCGGCGATGACACACACCTCTGAAGGACCAGCTGGCATATCTATCGCCACATCATGGAGCGACACATGCTGCTTGGCTGCCATCACATACTGATTGCCCGGGCCAAAGATCTTGTAGACCTTAGGTACACTCTCCGTACCATAAGCCATGGCACCGATGGCCTGAACGCCACCCGCCTTGAAGATTTTGCTTACGCCAGCTATCTTGGCTGCCATGAGGATAGCTGGGTTCACCTTGCCCTCGCTGTTGGGAGGAGTGCAAAGCACGATTTCCTCGCAACCGGCAATCTTAGCTGGGGTAGCGAGCATCAACACGGTGCTGAACAGTGGTGCCGTACCACCTGGGATATAAAGGCCCACCTTCTGGATAGGCACACTCTTCTGCCAACAGGTAACGCCCGGACACGTCTCCACTTTCTTGCCTTCAAACTTTTGGCTCTGATGGAATGCGGCAATGTTATGATGGGCGAGGTGCAAAGCGTCTTTGAGTTCTGGGGATACCAGTCGCTCAGCCTCTTCGATTTCGACCTCGGTTACAGCCAAAGAATCGAGATGGGCATGATCGAATTTCTCCTCGTAACGTTTCACGGCTTCGTCGCCATTGTTCTTCACATCATCGAGTACACCCTCCACGGTCGCATTGAGCTGCGACACATCCAGATGAGGGCGTTCTACAATCTCGCTCCATTCTTCCTTTGCAGGATACTTTATTACCTTCATTCCAAATTTAAGTTATAAATATTATAATTAATCATGAACCAATGGGCCTATGGTCCCATCATTCATCCTATATGATACTTTCTTTCTCCCTTTCCTTACAAAATCATCTTCTCGATAGGAGTCACCAGAATGCCCTGAGCACCCAGTTCCTTCAACTTGCCAATGATTTCCCAGAAGCGCTTCTCGTCAAGCACGGTATGGATAGAGCACCATTCCTCATCTGCCAATGGGATGATGGTAGGGCTCTTGATACCAGGCAACACCTTGGTTATCTCCTCCACCTTCGCCTTAGGGGCGTTCATCATCACGTACTTCTTGTCTTGTGCCGAGCGAACTGCCTCGAAGCGGAACAACATCTCGTTCAAGATCTTGTGCTTCTCCTCGTCCATGTTCCAGTTGCCGATGAGCAGAGCCTCACTCTTCATCACGACCTCCACCTCGGCGAGATTGTTGCTCACGAGAGTTGAGCCTGAGCTAACAATATCAAAGATACCGTCTGCCAAACCGATGCCCGGGCTAATCTCCACCGAACCCGTGATGACATGGATATCGGCATTGATGCCATTCTTCTTCATGAAGTTGCGGAGGATGTTAGGGTAAGAAGTGGCAATCTTCTTGCCATTAAACCACTTCAGTCCAGGATAATCAATCTTCTTTGGGATAGCAAGGCTCAAGCGGCACTTGCTGAAACCAAGACGGTCGATAATCTGGGCATTCTCTCCACGCTCCACAAACTCGTTCTCGCCCACGATACCGATGTCAGCCACACCAGAAGCCACGCTCTGTGGAATGTCATCGTCGCGAAGGTAGAGAACCTCGAGAGGAAAATTACTTGCCTGCACCAAGAGGGTGCGCTTTGAGGCACTCACCTTGATGTCTGCCTCGGCTAAAAGATTCATGGTGTCATCAAAAAGACGACCCTTTGATTGTACTGCTATTCGTAACATATTTCTACATTTTGTTTGAAAAACATTGCAAAAGTACACAAAATAGTTAGAATAAACAAATAATTCCGCACTTATATGCAAAATATTTTGTACTTTTGCAGACAGAATTATGAATAAAGTATATTTATACGCATTATATGCGCTTATCTTGCTCGGAAGTTGCTCGCCGAAAAAGGAGCAACCCGAGCTGACGCCATGGGGCACTCCCGTAGGCGAGGTGGACAATGAGGCCAACCAAGCCCCCTCCACCGACGCAAAGGCAAAACGTGGATTTTCACTCGAAGACATACAGGACAATGGCGAGCTCATCATGCTCACCGTAAATGGCCCTACCACCTATTATGATTATCACAATCACGGCATGGGCTTGCAATATCTGTTGTGCGAGAAATTCGCCCAGCAGATTGGTGTGTCGTTGCGTGTAGAGGAATGCAAGGATACCGCCGAGATGGTGAGCAAACTGGCAAAGGGCGAGGGCGACATCATTGCCGTCCCCCTACCCCGCAAGACCACCAAGGGCGACTTGCTGTTCTGCGGAGTGACTCCCGACAGCACCCGTACCCAATGGGCTGTTGTAGGTGGCAACAAGAGCCTAGCCGACACTCTGAACGGATGGTTTAAGCCACAACTGATTGCCCAGGTCAAGAGAGAGGAATCGTGGTTGCTCTCCTCTGCCAGCATCACTCGCCACGTGTACTCCCCATTCCTCAATCGTTCCAAGGGTCTCATCTCCCGCTACGACCATCTCTTCCAGCGCTATAGCGGAACGGCTCGCATGGACTGGCGGCTTATCGCCGCCCAGTGCTACCAGGAGAGTTGCTTCGACCCGAACGCCAAGTCGTGGGCTGGAGCCTGCGGCCTGATGCAAATCATGCCTTCCACCGCCGCCCATCTGGGACTGCCGATGAGCATGGTGCATGAGCCTGAGGCCAATGTGGCTGCAGCAGCAAGATATATGGCAGAGCTACAGGGACACTTCAGCGATGTGGGCGACCCTAGCCAACGTGTGCTCTTCGCCCTAGCCGCCTACAATGGTGGTTTCAACCATATCCGAGATGCCATGTCGCTGGCTCGCAAGCATGGTGACAACCCATACAACTGGGGTGTGGTAAGAGAGTATGTGCTCCGCCTGTCACAACCAGCTTACTATTGCGACCCTGCCGTGAAACATGGATATATGCGAGGCACAGAGACCGCCGACTACGTAGACCGCATCCGAGCCCGCTGGAGCGAATACAATGGTGGAGCTAGCTTCCATGAGAGCTATCGGGGAGGAAGCGGTGGTGGATTTGGAGGTACATTCCATGGTGCCCCAATGAAGTCTAAGCGACACTACCAAAACAAGTACCATATATAAATAGGTATAGAAGAAAGAAGAAACAAAAATCGCCTTGCAAGGTCAAAGCATCTCATAACCTGATGCTTCGGCTTCTTGCAAGGCGATTTTTATTTATTATATACTCAAAATACGAGATTACTTTGAGAACAACTCATCGAGCAAGGTATAGAACGCTGGATCCTCGCCCACGATGGTCTTCACAATCTTACCGTCAGGACCTACGACAATCTTGGTAGGGAAACCCTGGATGGCATACTGGTCGAGCACATTGCTGCCCTTTGGATTGTAGACATGAATCCAAGGCAACTGATGCTTCTCAACAGCAGCCTTCCACTTAGCCTCGGTATCGTTGCAATCCACGCCCACAATCTCAAACTTGCCGGCGTACTTGCTGTAATATTCCTTCATCTTAGGCATGCCCTTGATACACCAGATGCACCATGAGCCCCAGAAGTCAAGGATGACATACTTGCCACGAAGACTGGAGAGCTGGAAGTCATTGCCCTTGATGTCCTTGAGGGTGAAATTAGGGGCATCCACGCCAGAAGCCTGTACCTTCTTGGCCTTCTCCTCCATCTCCGCACGTTTCTTGGCACGGTCAAGGATTGCCTCATAGTAAGGTTTCAAGCGGCCGTTCTTCACATTGTCTGCCAACAGGTCTACCAGGCTCTGCTTGTCGCTGAGCTTATCCAATTCATCAATCAACAAGGCAGTACACTCCTGCCCCGGGTTCTGCTTGGCATAAGCCAACAGGTCGGCAGCATATTTCTTCTGCAAAGGCTCCTCACGTTCATCGGCGATTTTGGTCAAGGAGTCACGGTTGGCATCATTCACATTCTTATAATACCAGCTCTGCAACGAGTCGAGGTCGGCACGAGCCTTACTTACGAAGTCATCCATCTTCTCCTGCTCCTGATAGAACTTGCCACCCACGAGCGAAGCGTCATTCAGAGACTTGCCCTTCAGCTGTACGCTCTCGCCAGGAATCGCAAAGATACGGGCACCACGAAAATAGCCCTTCTTCAGTTCCTCCAAGCTGCCCATGTAAATCCAAGTTGGCGTATCCACCTTCTTCACATAGTCAAACTTGTTCTTCTTCACCAAGACGGTGTCTCTCTTACGTCCTACCATCGCAACAAGCGAGTCTGGCAGGGCACCCACATTGCCCTTCACTTGGAAGGTACCTTCCTGGGCCATGGCAGACAAAGACATCATAGCCAATGCTGCGCCTAAAAACAATTTCTTCATTCTCTTTATTTTATGTTATATGTTATTACTCTATATTTTGTTTCCATGTTACATGTCATTCCTCATACTCGGTGGTATCTTCGATGCCTGCCTCGGCGAGAGCTTCCTTACGTTCCACGCAAGTTCCACATTTGCCACAATGCTTCTCGCCACCCTTGTAGCAACTCCAAGTCTCGCTGTAGTCGATGCCCAGTCGCTTGCCGATGCGTGCGATGTCAGCCTTAGAGATATTGGTGTAAGGGGCTGAAACCTCCACGTTTACGAATGTACCCGCCTTGGCTGCCGCATCAATGGCAGAGATAAACTCCGGGCGACAATCTGGATAGATGGTATGGTCGCCACCATGGTTGGCAATGAGCACCTTCTTCAAGTTGTTGCTCTCGGCGATGCCAATGGCGATGCTCAGCATGATGCCATTGCGAAAAGGCACCACGGTCGACTTCATGTTGTCATCAGCATAATGCCCCTCTGGTATTGCCTCGGCACCTTCCAGGAGAGAACTCTTGAAGTACTGGTGCATGAAGCCTAGGTCGATGGTGATGTGCTTGATGCCCAGTCGCTCACAATGCATCTTGGCGAATGGAATCTCTCGCTCATTATGGTTGCTGCCATAGTTGAAACTGATGGCGAGGGCTATCTCGTCTTTCTTGTCATAGAGCAGTGTAATGCTATCCATGCCACCGCTCACAATAATTACAGAATCCTTCATAGACTAATATTTTAACTTTTTTACCTTTTTACCTTTATACCTTTATCCGAAAAGACAACGGAGAGCCTCCTCCACTTTCCTTACCGGATGAATCTCTATCTTATATTTCGAATGGTCGAAGCCATGATAGTTGTACTTAGGGATGATGATGTGCTGGAATCCCAGTTTCTCAGCCTCAGCGATGCGCTGCTCGATTCGATTCACCGGCCTAACCTCGCCACTCAGGCCCACCTCACCACACATGCACCAACCAGCCTCAATGGCAGTGTCTACATTGCTGCTCAGCACGGCAGCTATCACACTGAGGTCCATCGCCAAGTCAGTAACCCTCAGACCACCGGCAATATTGAGGAACACATCTTTCTGCATCAGTTTGAAACCCACTCGCTTTTCGAGCACCGCCAGAAGCATGTTCAAGCGACGCTGGTCGAATCCCGTGGCTGAACGTTGTGGTGTACCATAAGCTGCTGTGGAAACCAACGCCTGGGTCTCTACCAAGAATGGACGGACACCCTCGATGGCTGCACTGATGGCCACACCCGATAGTCCATCATGATCCTCGGTAAGCAACAACTCCGAAGGATTGCTCACCTGTCGCAATCCGCCTTGCTGCATCTCATAGATACCCAGTTCTGAGGTACTTCCGAATCGGTTCTTGATACTGCGCAGGATGCGATACATATAGTGTTGGTCACCCTCAAACTGGATGACCGTGTCCACGATATGCTCCAATATCTTTGGGCCTGCCAAGGTTCCCTCCTTATTGATATGTCCGATAAGGATAACTGGGATGCCACTGGTCTTGGCGAAGCGCAACAAGGAAGCGGCGCATTCCCTTACCTGAGACACCGACCCTGGCGAGGAGTCAACCTCATCAGTGGCGATAGTCTGGATGGAGTCTATGACTATCAAGTCGGGAGCCACCTCCTGTATATGAGAGAATATCTTCTCCAACTGAGTCTCACAGAGGATGGTGATATGGTCGAAAGCCTGGGAAACATCCACTGCTCCACTCACGCCTTGCAGCATCTCTTGTCCCTTGGCAAGTCGGTCGGCACGTAGCTTGATCTGATGTGCGCTCTCCTCACCGCTCACATAAAGTATCCTTCGCTCTGGCATGTTAAGGATGGTTTGCAGGGTGAGGGTACTCTTACCGATACCCGGCTCACCACCCAAGAGCGTGATGCTACCAGGTACCATGCCTCCACCCAGTACACGGTTCAGCTCAGCATCATGCATGTCGATGCGAGGCTCGTCCTGTGCAGAGATGTCACGCAATTTCATCGGCTTGGCATCACTATCGCTATGCACGCCACCAAACATGGTGGCTGCACCGCCATGACGCATAGTCATGCCAGCGTTGCGAGCAGCTTGCGACCCTGTATCTCCAGCGATTCTTACCTCCTTGAAGGTATTCCACTGGCCACAACTAGGGCATTTGCCTATCCACTTGGCAGACTCCTGTCCACAGTTGCTACAAACATAAGCTATCTTATCTTTTGCCATATTCTATCCTTTGCCATATTTTGTCGAGTAAGTTGGAGGCAAAGGTAATCATTATTTTTGAAACCAACAAAGATTTTATAAAAATTATGATACGAGGGAGGTCCCAACGTCCTATCATGGTGATGTTGGGCAATCCTCCATACAATGGAGAAAGTCAAAATAAGGCAGAAGAGATAGAAGCACTCATAGAAAAGTACAAGCAGGAGCCAGACCAAATTCTCAACAAAAAAGAAAAGGCAAAGAAGTCATCAAACGAATCGGCAGAAAATACTCCTATTTTTCTGTATTTTTTTCTATTTTAATAGACTATTTTTCCCAACAGTCCAACTTTTACCTCCCAAACATATAGGGAACAAAAAATCCCGCCCCGAAAACCTTTCTATGGTTTCCGAGACGGGATTAACATCTATTATATGAAATACTCATTGGCTACAGTTCTATCTTGCCCGCTTCTACCCTCTTGTGCAGAATGACATCGAGGATGACATGGAAAACGAGCCACACGATGATGTCCGTGAGCAGGATATAGGTGATATTGACCCAGCCAATCATCATCACGTTGATGAGGATAAACATCATCGAGAGCAGGCAGATGGCCACCATCACCTGCCTCACCCTCAGCCCGCACCTCAGCAGCTTGTGGTGGATATGGCTCTTGTCGGGCAAGAACGGGTTCTGCCCCGAGCGCAACCTGTGGCCCACCACTCTCACCACGTCGAGCAGTGGCACCAGCATCGTGGTGAACGCCAGCACCATGTTATAGTCGGCAAGCACATGGCGGTCGATGTCGACCGAGCTCAGATGTATCATCAGGAAGCTGAGGATATAGCCCAGCGAGAGGCTCCCCGAGTCGCCCATGAAGAGTTTCCTGCCCCTCATGGCGTTGCCAAACACATTGTAGAACCAGAAAGGGATGATGACACCCAGAGCCGATACGCAGAGCAAGGCATAGGAATAGAGATGCATCCATACATGGAGCATCGCCAGTGCCACGAGCGAGATGGCGCAAAGTCCAGAAGCCAAGCCATCTATACCGTCTATCAGATTGATGGCATTGGTCACGTACACCACGATGAGCACCGTGAACGGCATGCCGAACCATGCCGGCACCTGGTACACACCAAAGAGGCCGTCGAGCGACTTGATCCACACGCCCGACGCCACCAGCAGCGAGGCTGCCAGAATCTGTACCAGGAACTTCTTCTTGTACCCCACACCGATGAGGTCATCGGCGAGTCCCACAAGGAAGAGCATCATCGAGCCCACCAACAGCGAGAGAAACTCAAACGGAGTCGTACTCCCCTGCATCGAATCGCTCCTGTAGCCCATCAGGTGATAGACCAGCAAGAGCCCGCCCATCGTGATGAGGATGACGGGAAAGAACGACAGTCCGC
>CAVCRI010000051.1:0-17281 GCA_963604545.1 Lachnospiraceae bacterium
ACTGTTTACCGTTGGTTCAGCCCGTCGTTGATGAATGCGTTACATGATTCTCGAAAAAACTGCTCAAGTTATTTTTTACACATTACCAAGTTATTTTTTACACATTACTAATCGTTTTATATCTACCCTCATCCTACACTTCGGGCGCAACCAATATTTCATGCGCAGACGCGGCACCATCCTTCTTCCTCCCGGGGAACAGGAAACGATAAGGCTGGTGCTTGAAAAGGTGGGAGCAGACCCCAAAATGGACTTCGACAAATAGGAGGAACACATCCATTGGGGTACCTAACCCGTACCAGACGGCCGGTACTCCAGTACCAGCCTGCCAATACTCCAGTACCAGCTATTTGGTACTCCAGTACCGGTTTACCGGTACTGGAAACGGTACTGAACCCATGCACTAAAGAAACGAACAACATGGGCAAAATCTTTATTTGCCATGAAGTTAGAGACTGCATTCTTACATTCCTGTTATCTTTTATTCATTCTCCCCTGACATTCTGAATTCCAATTCATATCTTTTTATGAATTCAGTTTCCTCAGAACTCAAGCCATAAAGAGGACAAATCAAATCATCTATCCTGTCGATGATAGCCTTCGACCTACCTATCTTATACTCCTTGAATGAATCTACGGTATAGCTGGATGTTCCTGACGTTTGCCTTTTGTTGGCATTTTCCTCTATATCAGCAAGATATTCTGCATAAAGTTGGTTCAACTGTTCTACGATTTCGTCAGTCAATGGAGGTATCGGAGTATTCTCTATCTCATAGCTTTTCCAATTCAAATTATCTGAATAGATTTGATAGAACCAGAAAGACAGATTACTACTCAAAATACATCCAATAGCATCAGCATATTTATCATCAAAGAAGATTGCTCGTTCTGCCGAAGAACCATTTGAGTAGTTGGTAACAACCTTGAAGTATCTACCACCAGCAAACCTATAATAAATAGGTGAACCTTTCGTCCTTACATATTTACCAAGTCTATCACACTGAGCCAATTTGCCCAAAATATCCTTCTCTATCCCCAAGCTAATCTTTGGAATACGACCGAAAAGCACATACTCCTTCACATCTACAAACTGTAGATTATCTACTAAAGTCTGCAAGTTGAAGTTCTTGCCCTTACGATACATCTTGGTGGCATAGATACCATGACAAGGCGTTTCCGTTTTTCGGAATGCTAAGATGGAAGTATTGACCACTGCATTCTTGAAAACAGGCTGAGGCCGCACGGCGTATGACGAAATATAGATATCATCACATTTGTTCATCAAGATTCGATGCACACCTGAAAGCGAGTCACTGGAAGTCAAAGAGATTGGCACAATCATCGTCATGCAACCATTCACTCGCATAATGTTATATGCCAACTCTATGAACATCGTATAGGTATCCATAGATCCCTTTTGCACCAAGGTCTTACGATTGTTCTTGTCCTTAAGATTTTGCGTAGTCACATACAGCCCCTTCAATGCGTTCTTTTCGTCAGCCTCCAGCTTTGCACCATAAGGCGGATTACCTATCACAATATCAAAGCCATTGTTGCCCGATATACGATTAAAGACATCGTTAAACCATGTATGCCATAAGAAGAATTTATTGTTTGCAGCCACATCCATCTCCAACAGCTTATCTCTCAAAGCAGAATTATTAGACTCAACAAGTCCTTTCACTGCACCCGAAATCTTACCACGAAGCTTGATTCGCTCATCATGATTGTTGGTCTCAAAATACTGTTCCAGCCATTTCTTGATAAATGTAGGGTTGCAGGTACTCGCTCTGAAAGTAATGGTATTGCTCACCTCTCCCACGATGGCACGCAAGTCAACACCCTCAAACCATTCAAACAGAGAATTGCCCTGCATAATCTTGAAATCAAGGTTAGGCAAGGTATGTGGCGTTTCCTCATCCACCACCAAAGACAGCCAAAAGCGCAAGCGGGCTATATCTACAGCTCCTCGCTCGTAATCCACACCATAGATATTCTTCTGGATGATATGTCGCTTGATGTCGGCTGCATTAACAAAGTTCTCGATGGCACCACGGCACAAGAATAGTTCCCTCAACAAGCCCATAGGGAATGCACCCGAACCAATGGCAGGGTCACAGATTTTCACTTCCTTCAATCGCAAGTCTACCACCCTCGCCAACTCCGAGTCTTCACCTCCCAGCAAGTCTACATCATAGGTTCTTACAAAGTCTGCTATTGCACAGTGCTGAGCCTCATCATCTAAACCTGTAACAAGATAAGCCACCAACGACTGACGGCACATATACCTTACTATTTCCTTTGGCGTATAATAAGCACCCTTATCCTTGTTATCCTCCAATAGATTTTCGAAGATACGGCCAAGCATCTCAGGGTCAACACCTACCTGGGCATCATTAGGGTCATTCTCATCTATCGTAAAGTTATACTGATGGAAGAAATGGAGCAACTCCTCGAAGTATTCACTAGGGAAACGCGTGTTTATCTTGTCAAGTGCATCACGCTCAAAGAGACCACCATTGAGATAAGGCACTTTCACCTTGCTTCCTTCAGGCAATGCCACCTGAGTGTCGAACAAATCATCAGCAGCTGTTCTGTCTGTGTCCAATCCTCCTGCAAAGAGAGGTTCCAATATCTCATCTAAGAAATTAGCTTTCTGCCCTTCAGAAGCATACTCGAAGAGATGAAGCATAAACTGAGTATCTCCCTCACCCCACCTTTTGCCGGCAGGCACACCCATCCAACCTTTCTTCTGCAAGAAATGAAGAAAGACAATGCGACCAAGCATCTTCTTAACATAGTCACGCACCTTCTTATCATCAGAGCCAAAAGCCTTATACATTTGTGGATGCGGTTCATGTATCTTCTTCTCCTTCCAGGAGCCACCACTCTTCACAAATCGCTTGCCAGTGATATACTGCACAAATTTCTCATAGTGCTCCTTGTACTTTCCGAAGAATTCCTCAGAAAGAGCCTCCACATCGAATGCATCCTCTATGTCTTGCAGATCAATGTCCCCCTCTTTTTCCAAGAGTTTTTGGAAATTATCCGCCACGGTGCGACAAGACTGATTAGGACCCAACATAAAGGTAAAACGCTTCTTGTCAGTCTGCTTATTATTACGAGCCTTGCTGCAAAACGTGAAACGCCAGTCCCAATTATCCGCATCCTCATAATGGAATATCATAAAAGCACTGGAATATGTTGGCATAATGCGGCGAATCAACTGCTGGATGCCGACACGGTTGCGAGTCATCAGGATATGGCTCGATACCGTAATATCAAAGATATTGATAGGATTGAAATCCACCTCTATCGTTCCGATGGACACCACCGAGGCGATGCCTGTACTTGCCGCCATTGTCTGCAAGTCTGGATATTCATCAAGTACAGACTGGTCATACAAGTCAGTAAAATTCTCTTCTCCAAATATCGGATATACGATATTCTCAAGGAAGGACTGTCTACCTTGGTATCTTTGTTGGAAGTATTCTCTGAAATCTGCCATATATCATTCTCTGTTAGTTGTCCATGTTATGATTCTCCTATTTGCTCAATGCCAGATAGACTTCCGCCTTTCCATTGCGCACTTGCACTCGCTCTACGATTTTCTGTATCTCACGTTGCAAGATTTCATCTATCTCGTCCTGTTGCATTTCAAAAAGTGACAGTCCGTTCTTTCGTTCTTTGTCTAGAGCTATCACCTTATTGATAATGTCAATATTGCCATTGTTGACAAAGTTAAAGGCATTGGCAAGAATCTTACGAGAAGGTTTCGACAGGGTTATCTCATCTTTCATTTTGGTGATGATTTCCTTGGCAAGCGTTGCCTTCTCTGAGTTTCTTACGTGGAGATTGACTCGGTTGAGAGCCCTGTTCACCTCCAAGATGGCAGCAGCCTTACGCTTGTCCCAATCATCAGGCAACTGGCAAGTCTTCACATCTGGCTCGGTTCTGAACTCGCAATACATGTCTATGCCCGACAAGAGTTTTGCCTTTCCCTCGCTATCTACCTTAACAAACATACCTGCCAATTTCTTGTTGCGCACCAAGAAATAACTATTGCCTTTTTCTGTCGGAACGGCAAGTTCCAGTCCGCTTTCCTTCTCGATGATTTGCTGGAATCTCAAGGAATGCAAGGCCTTGTATTCTTTGAGATCATTGATATATTTCTCCATAGGTGATTCTTCACCATTTACCTGAATATTCAAGTCATAGTGCATCACCTCCTCGTCGTTCGTAAACACCTGACTATCCTCTCCAAAGAGAGTATGGAAAGATTGAAGCTTGGTGTATGCCTTTTGTACCAACTGAATCTGTGCATCACCTTGCGCACTTGGCATAAAATTATAAACATACACCGTGTCGGCAGTGGAACCGATACGGTTTACACGCCCTATTCTTTGCATCAACCTCGTGGCATTCCATGGAGTATCATAGTTCAAGATGCAGTTGGCACGATGCAAGTTGATACCTTCCGCCAACACTTCCGTTGCGATAATGACCTGATAGTCATCTTTCCATGTTCCCTTATAGTTGGCATCAAAATTCTCCTTGATAGTCTGCTCCAGCTCGTCTCTGTTGGAAGCTTTCACTGCCAAGACATGGAGAGAAGGATTCGTTATCTCCACAGCCAACTTGATGGTATCGACGGTATCTATCGCCTCGCTGAAGATGACCAACTTCTGTACTGGGTTTCGTTGCTTGTCGAAAAGCACGTTCATCAAACTTTTCTTGAAAGTTTCCAACTTTGGGTCATAGCTGTATTTATTCCAAGCCTTGCACAAGAGTTCGATAATCGTCAAGTCCTTACGCAAATACTCAATGTATTTTTCATCAAAGGCATCACGAGTCAGCTCACGATTACGCTGCTTGTCATTTTTTCCCTTTCCATCAAGTCGGTTGATTTTCGTCCTAAGGTCATCCACACACTCTTCAAAAGTGCATAGTCTTCCCTCACGAGCCATTCTCTTTTCCTTATCCAGTTCTGCATTCACATTGATGTCCGGACAAATGAAGATGGTATTCGCCTCCCACATATCTATCATATTTTGGGTATATTGGCGTAGATTGGCAAGCGAAGTCTTGAAAGCAGCGAAACTACTCTCTATGCGCTTCACCAGATTGGTCTGCATAATCTTAGCCAACTGTCTCGAATATCTGTCAGGGTCGATGTTTCCACCTTTATAAAGCCCCTTGATGTCAGAATCGAGTAAAAACTCTATGGCACGATAGCGATAATACCCCAAGGCATTGCCTTGCATAAATTCCACATCAATGGTTGGTGCAATATGATTCATGGTATCGGCAAACAACTTTGCCAACCCTTCCTCCATCTTATATTCCAACATGTGCGGTCCGCTAATCTTAGGAAACGTCAACTTACCTCCATAGTAAGTGATAATGTCGGTTCTTGTTCTTCTGACGAGAATATCCTCCAACACATGGTCACGGATGTCCTGCGAAAGAGCCTTGAGTTCCTTCCTGCGCGAAGTCTGTTCTTCTGCTGTAAGTTTTACGATATGCCCAAACTCGTCTTTGGGCACAGTTATCAGTTCACCATACTTCTTGTTGATGGCGGAGAAATAGCCTTCCAAGTTGCCCGCATTGGCCTTCTTCAATGTACTATCCGCATGGTTACGCTCAAAGAGGTATATCTGGTTCTGAAGATCAGATGGTCTGTTGTTTTGAGGAGTGGCTGACAGCAAACCGATATATGGATAGAAACCAGTGGCAGAACCAATATCACCAATCAACTTGTTTAATGATTGATACATAGATGTTTGGCTATTACGAAACTTATGACTCTCATCAATGAGTATCATGCCATAATTCTTATACTCCAGCTCTGAACCGAATTCGCCCGAGTCACCCTCATCATCATCTACATCTGCGATATTGCCAATACTGCCCGTCGTGATGAAATCAACAAGTGGGGTCATCTTGTCATCCTTATCCTGGTCAAACTCCGCCAAGGTTTCTACCCAAGCAGAACGAATGGCAGGAGGAGTAACAACCAACACCTTACGCTCACGTCCGTCATCATCGGGCATCGTAAGGAAATGCTTGATGACCAACGCACCAACAATGGTTTTTCCAAGTCCCACGACATCGGCAAGCATAAAGCCACCATGCTCTCTCATGATGGCAAAGCATTGTTTCACTGCTTGTATTTGGTAATCCAATGGATTATAACGCTTTGGTAGATAGCTCTCTATCAGTTGTTGCTGATTGAGGTCAACAATATCACCAAACTTATAATCCAACAGCTTGATATAAAGTTCGTATGGAGTAAGAGGGGTATCTTCTTGTTCCATTTTCGCAGTTTCTTCATTTGCCTTCTCTTCCACAGGAGAACCATGCAGAATTTCTTCCAAGAAGTACTTGTTCCAAGATTCCGAGATATTCCATTTCTCATCAAACCAACAGACATGCCCCTTGGAATGAGAATACTCATTAGGCTTCAAGGAAACCTTACCATTATCCCACTCTAAATAATTGAGTTCAGAGTTTCCCTCCAATCCCTTCTGCGTAAAATTACTACTGCCTATGATACCTTTGGCAAAATTATCGCCCAAGAAGATATAGCACTTGGCATGGAAGAACTGCACGTTTCCCTCTTTGTCTTTCTGATAGATGCGTATCTGCAATTTACTTTCTGTCTCGTCTACCTGACAGAAATCCTTGATGAGACGCACCACATCCACATATTCATCCTTGACTTCCAGTTGTTGGACATCTCGCTTGATATAATCTTGTGGAAACTTAGCATCCTTATGCAGAGGATTCTTCAACTGGCTGACTCTCACCACAGGGTCGGCACCTATCAACAACTGCAACTTAGTGCCCTCCTTCTGCAAAAACGCTCTCAATCTGCTCACTATAAGAGCCGTACCTGGTATATCCCAATATCCAGTGGCTATCTTGATGGTATTACAAGAAGGATGTGAAGCCAATACACTGATGGCGTTGACCATATTGAGAGCATCGCTTGAGTTATCAAGCAAGAGACTATTGTCGATATTATAGAGTTGTGAATCCATAGACAAGCTATCTTTTACTCCATCGACTCCCCGAAGACGGATGATAAAGAGCCTTGTTGATGCTATGATAAAAGAAATGGCGTAGGGAATCTATCGCTTCATCACCTTGCCTATTGAGGTCGTAGGAATAACCTTGGCAACAAGGATAAGAGACTGATAGATACACCTACGCCAAATGGGTATATATAGAAAGCACAGAGCGTACCCTTCCTTTAAGAAAGGGTACACTTGTGCCTGTGTATATACACATAGCGAAGGCGCCTATCGCTATCTCCGTCTGATTGCCTTTTTGAAGTTTCCTACGTTTCAATAGGTCAGAAGGAAAACGCTGATAAACGTCTTTCTTATTATGATAGGCCAAACAAGTGATTAACGCCGACAACGACTTATCGACAATCTAACCTGCATGGTATCTGCAAAGGTAATGAAAAGAAAGCAATCTAACAAAAAAACATATTGTTTTTTGAAGATTCAAGGTAAAACAGAAGGATTGTTGACATTTTTCCTCCCAATAAGTGTCATTTTAAATAATAATATGTAAATTTGCATACATATTACCTATAACACAAAGAAAAGAAACTAACATTAAAAACAACAATATGACAAAGCTCGAAAAACTATATGCAAGCATCAAAGGACTTCAAGATCTTGGCTTACCTCTTAACCAGGAAACCCTATGTGCGGTAGATGATTTGGAGGAACAACTTATCAAGGAAGAGATTCTTCCAGCTATGTCAAAAGATATAGAGCCACTGCTCTCAAAAATTCAAAGAGAGTTGGTACTCGTCGTAGAATATAAGCCAGGAACACCTATCAGCGTGGCCTTGAGCCGCAAGACTAACATTTCGGAAATCATCGAAGCAAAGAAACTGGAAATCGACCCAGAAGTTGTCCACCGTCAAGGTGGACATCGCAAACTCAAGGCAGAGCAAAAAGCTGCCAATACAGGCATCATCATTCATACTAAAAACGGAGGCATTATCCAAGAGAAAAATGCTGCCGCTACCTTTACCGAAGCTATCGTACAAGCAGGGGCGTTAAATGTACGCCAGCTAGGTCTGAAATATTGTGGCATCAATATTGTTTCCACAACAAAAGACAAGAAATATGGTAAGGCTCAACGCGAAGTACAGCCTGGGCTTTATGTGCTAACTCACAGCAACACCAAGGACAAAAAGAAAATGCTTGACAAGATTTCTGCAGCTTTTGGCTTAGACTGGAAAATAGAAATAGTATAAGGTATTCTTACTACAAATGCCTCCTTGTTGCAACATCGTAATAACAACAAGGATGATTCTCTCACACTCTCAAGTCCGACAAGTCGAGTTTGTACTGCATATCCAGCACCGTCTCTTTCTCCAAGAACATCAGCATATAGATAGGCATCACGAAAGCGGCCCGACACGCCAAACTGACGCACCGGGCCATAAAGGGGTATAATCAACGAATATAAGGAAGCGGACAGGCTACAGCCTCAAGTCCGCTTCAGAAGGGTCAAGGTTTTACTTGATCAAGTCGACGGAACGCTTCAGGAATGCATCGAGGGCAGCACCCTTCAGCATGCCGTTCTGCAAGAGGGCAAGGTCTATAAGCTGGTGTACCACACTATTGCCTTGAGCATAGTCGGCAATAACCTTACTGCGCTTGCTCTTCTCTTCGCCGACAGACTTCTCTGTCTGCTGCAGGTCGTCCTTCTCTTCCTGTGTTATCTCCTCGGGCTTCTTCTTGCCCTGTTCCTGTCGCAATACAGCAAGACGTGCCTCCAGCCCCTTGATTTCGGCAAGGATAGGCTTCAGCGACTCTGCCGTATGGCTTTCCGTATCAGCCAGCACCTTCTTGACAAGCGCATGGTCGGCATTGAGCACGATACTGTAGCTATCCGGCATCTGACCATAGAAGTTCATGCCAGCCTGGAACTGGCTCATCTGCTTCATACGGCGCATGTATTCGTTCTGCGTGATGAGCACGGGTTGGTTTTGCTCGCCCAAAGCCTGCACATCGACAAAGAATTCAGCCTTGTCCATCTTTGGCATCTGCGAGCGGAATACCTCTGACAGGTTGTCACTCTGCTCCTGCGACAGATCTGCCTTTTTGGCATCCTCCTTTACGATGAGGCGGTCTACGATATCACTGTCCACACGCGTAAAGCGGCACTTCTCCAGTTTCTGCTCCAGCATGTTTACCATAGGCGTATCGAGCTGACCGTCCATAAGCAGTACAGAATAGCCCTTGCCCTTGGCTGCCTCTATGTAAGAGTACTGCTCCTCAACATTGTTGGCGTACAGGTATACGAGATTGCCGTCCTTGTCAGTCTGGTTATCCTTAATGAGCGTCTTGTACTCCTCGTAGGTAAAGTACTTGCCGTCCACGTCCTTAAGGAGAGCGAAATCCTTGGCACGGTCATAGAAGTCTTCCTGTGAAAGCATGCCGTAGTGTATGAAGAGTTTCAGGTCATCCCACTTCTCCTCGTACTCTTTGCGGTCTTCCTTGAAGATGGAATTCAGACGGTCAGCCACCTTCTTGGTTATATATGTAGATATCTTCTTCACATTGCTGTCACTCTGCAGATAGCTGCGGCTCACGTTCAACGGGATGTCTGGAGAATCAATAACGCCATGCAGCAAAGTCAAGAACTCGGGAACGATACCCTCCACCTGGTCGGTAACGAACACCTGGTTGCAGTACAGTTGTATCTTGTTGCGCTGCATGTCGATATTGTTCTTGATGCGCGGGAAGTAGAGAATACCCGTGAGGTTGAACGGGAAGTCTACATTAAGGTGAATCCAGAACAATGGCTCGTCCTGCATGGGATAAAGTGTGCGGTAGAATGTCTTGTAGTCTTCATCCTTCAGGGTACTTGGTGTCTTGGTCCAGAGAGGCTCCACATTATTAATAATATTGTCCTCGTCTGTCTCCTGGTTCTTGCCGTCCTTCCATTCAGTCTTCTTGCCGAACGCTACGGGCACAGACATGAACTTGCAGTACTTGTTGAGCAACTCCTCTATCTTGCCCTTCTGCAGGAACTCCTTGCAGTCGTCTGCGATGTGGAGGATGATGTCAGAGCCGCGTTCTGCCTTGTCTGCGTCTTCTATCTCGAAAGCCGGCGAGCCGTCGCAGCTCCACTTCACTGCCTTGCTTCCCTCCTTGTAGCTCTTGGTTACTATCTCCACCTTGCTGGAAACCATAAACGAAGAATAGAAGCCCAAACCGAAATGACCTATGATGGCATTGGCATTCTCCTTGTACTTGTCCAAGAAGTCTGTAACGCCAGAGAAGGCTATCTGGTTGATGTATTTGTCTATCTCCTCCTCGGTCATGCCGATACCGTGGTCGCTGATAGTCAGTGTGCCGGCCTTCTCGTCGAGGGAAATGCGCACGGTCGTATCGCCCACCTCGCCCTTGAAGTCGCCCTGCGCAGCAAGGGTCTTCAACTTCTGGGTAGCGTCCACAGCATTGGATACCATCTCACGGAGGAAGATTTCATGGTCTGAATACAAGAATTTCTTGATGACAGGGAAGATATTCTCTGTCGTTACTCCAATATTACCTTTTTGTGCCATAATTGTTACTTTATTATTTTGTTGTTGTAGTTTCTCTGTCTGTCGAAAGAATCACTGTGTACGAATCAAGGACTGCAAGGCATCTTGTTTACCCTTGTTGTTACCTTGGCTCACCAGGAATGTCAGTCTTATCGGCATTCTATGTATTGCAAAGAGCGTGCCAAATAGGTACAAAATGTTTCGGAGTATATATGATATGTTTCATTTCCCCATATATAGGGCATTTTTGAAAAGACAGGACTTGGCTGGAACATTTTTTATTGCTACCTTTGCAATATAACCGACAAACCAATAAAACACCTAAGCCAACATGATTACCAAGACAAAGGAAAATATCATAGCGAGCTACTACACCTGTCACTACGAAGAACTGAAAAATTATGTAGGAAGCCGCCTACAATACAGTGCCGAGACAGAAGACTTGGTGCAAAACGTATTCGTGCGTCTGCTACAAATGAAGCAGATGATAACTCCCGTCACACTGCCTTCCCTGACATACACCATAGCCCACAACCTCATATCGGACTACTGGCGCCACAAGAAGAAGACCGAGGAATATGAACATTTTATAAAGAAATCGAACACAATAGGCAAGCACGCCATAGACGGCGAGTCGGTCTATTCTGCCATAGAGATAGAAGAACTGCTTGAACACGGCATAGCACAGCTCAACAAGAAGGAGCGCATTGTCTACCGCATGAATCTCTTTGACGGATTAAAAGTAAGCGAGATAGCGCAAAAAACCGACTCGAACTATAAAAGTACAGAAAACCACCTTGGCAAAGCGCGCAAGGTGGTAAGAAACTATATCATGAAAATGTTGGCATGAGAAGGAGAAAGGGACAGGGTATTTTCACTGTCCCTTTTCGCTTACGACAATCTTGACAGGCGCATCCTTCAGCCTTTTCCAACTTTTGAGCCATTCGTACCAGCCCTTTTCTCCCTTGGGGCCATAGCTTTCGTTGGCACTGGTATAGGCAAGGTGATAAGAGAGGTGCTTGCCTTTCGGCTTTACCACCTGTGTAAGACAATCCTTGTTTGCTTTCACCTCTTGTGCCATATAGGGTTGCGGAACGTAGATGCCCAGCCCGACGGTTTCCAACTTGTGTTTGCCGTCATCCTTACCCGTTGGCCAATCTGCTCCGAAACAACCGCGCAGTCCCTTGCCGTCGGCATACTCTGAAGAATTCTTGACATTGATAAGTCCTGTAGCAAAAAGGTAGCTGCTGGCGTCCTTATTGAAAAACACATCCACATCAAAGTCACGGTGACCGCCATAGATAGTATATCTGATGGTGGCATTGACAGGACGCATACCCGGTGCGGGCACCCATCCGTTGTCCACCAGTTCAACAATAGCCCGTACAGGTCCTTCGGCTATAACTCGCTGTTCGCGGTAACGGACACTGTCAAGCAACAAGGGCTGCGTTCCGTCCCATCCACGCAGGGCACCCAGTCCGTAGGTATTGCCCACCCACAGCACATCGTCGCCAGACCCGGCTGCCTTTTGCTCATCGGAAGGATAAAACTGGGTATCCTGTACCACAAGTCCTTTGTTCTCCTTACCGTAAAGGTCAATAGTCTGCCTATTGTCGAAATATACACGCATGGCAACGAGATCGCTCTCAAAGCAAATGCCATGCGAATGTACATAATGGTATGGGTCGCGTGTTTTCTTGTCGAAAGAAATGCTGCGCAAATAGATATCCTGCTGGTTCTTAGCCAACTTCTTGTTACGACTGGGCAACACAAGTTGGGCGAAGGTACGGGACGGATACTCAGACTGCTTGCCGGAATCGTACAACCTAACAGTATATTCTTTGGTCTGTTTCTTGTCCAAATCGGAAAGGAAGCATACCTGGTCGGCCTGACTGTCGCGGTCGGTATCATCCAGTTGCGACGGCACCTCCTTACCTTCGGAGTCTGTAACCACAACACGGTTTACATCCATCGCTATGCCAGAAATATCGAGCACGACAGGTTCGTCAACCCTCACCTCACGCAAAGTATTGGACACTCTGACGCTTAACGTTTTCTCTTCTGCATTTGCCATTGACATTGACAGCAGAACAGCCAACAACAATATTGTATATTTTTTCATTCCCTTATAAAATTCTTCGTTATGGTTTATGGTGCGTACCGAAACGTTATCACCCCTTCTTTGCCGTTTTCTTTTTCAACTGTAGCTGTGGTATCTTCAGTTTCTGACCGGGCTTCACACTACGTATGCCATTAATGGCCTCTACATAACATTCCATACCTTCACCCAGATAAAGGCGACTAAGGCTCTGCAATGTCTGGCCCTGTTTCACCTCTACCGTCTTAGCTACACCTATGATGCGATAGGCTCCTGTACGAACACGAGGGTCAGTGTCATACTTGGCGGAAGTCACAGATTTATCCTTTTCTGGAGTTGCCGCAGTCTTCGATGTGCTCTCTGGCTTGTCTGCAACTTGTCCGTTTTCGGTTTGCTTCTTCGAAACATCCTTTCCGTCCGCTTTCGTCGGTGAAGAAGTTGCCTGCTTGTCTTTCTCTTCTGCATTCGCCTCCTTCATTTCGGCTTTCTCGGCCTGGGCTACAGCCTTACTGGCCTGTGCCATGCGCACACTGTCCTCCTGACTCTTACGGCGTATCTCCTCTGCCTGTATATCGCGCGGTTTTTTTGCCACCGGACGCTGACGTGCGGTTTTATAATCCTTCAACTGAATAGCCAGAAGATTACGCTCCGTCTTCAACTGTCCGTAATTGAAACAAATCCAGCCGATTCCTATCAACAGACCTACCAACACTGCTGCAGACAAGGGGATAACCCAACGGGGCAATCTAAAATAATGCCCGCTATCCGTGGAGGAATCTGCAGTTTCGTCCATATCCGTTTCCGTATCATCTACAACCGTATCATCTACAGGAGAAATAACATTTGTTGTTCCGTTCTCTTGCTGATGCGGTCCAGAAACGCAAGCTGTAACACCAACTGTCGGTTGTTCAGAACTTGTCCCGATGGTTTCATCAGTAGATGTATCTTGAAGCGGCAATACATCAGACGATTGTGTCTGATTTTCAACAGACTCCGAATGTATCTGCTGTTCGGTCTGCCCAGATTGTACAGAATATCCCGAGCTTAAACCAGATTCATTTGCATCCTCTACAACAGGGCCATTTGCTGCTGTTGAGGTATCGCTGTTTTTCCCATCATTCGTACCAGATTCGACACTTCCTGAAAGGACAATGACCTCATCTGTAGCATAGTCTACAACATGCCTTGTATCTGGAGTCGGCACATAATCCGATACATGATGGTCATCTTGTTCGTCTATTACGGTAAAGTCTATACTGCCGTTTGCGGTAACTGACTGTTCTGCAGTATTGCCAGTCGTATTGTCCTGCTCCGGGCTGTCGTTTTCACCAAAGGCTACGGCATCCGCATCGCCAACAGTATCAGTATCATCCGCGGTTCCTTCTGAAGCAAACTTACTGTCGATTTCCGAGAAATCGACACCATCGTTCACCACGACTGTTTCAAACTGCGAGAATGGCTTGTTCACTATTTCCTTGAGTATACTATCGGGAGTAAAGCTTATTTTCTCTCTACCGCCGATAACTATCCGCTCGCCAGTATTCACATCAACACTCTCACGGTCCTTTACGGTCATCACCTTGAAAGTACCCAGCCATCTTATTTTCAAAAGCTTGTCTGCTTCCAAAGAGGAACTGGCCACATCGAACATCTGCCTGATGAACAACTCGGCATCAGTCTGTTTCAAGCCGCTCTTTTCTGCGAGAGCCTGTGCCAATATGGAAATACTCGACCTACTGCTCATCGTCTGTCCCTCCATTCTTTAGTTTTTCCTTGATAGAACCCACAGGACGAAATCCTAACACCAGTTTGGGGGGCACCAGTTGGCGCTTCTTGGTAGTAGGATTAACCACCACACGCTCCATGCGTTTCTTGACCTCAAAGGTACCGAAACCTGGAAGAGCTACGGGTTCTCCCTCCTCAAACTGAACGATCATGGCATCGATAGCCTTTCTCACCAGTTTCTGGGTATCCTCTTGCGAGTATCCGGTTTTACGGGCAAGTTCTGCGATATATTCCTTGTTGTTCATATCATTTCAGCGTATAAGTCAAACTCGTCGCTCGATGTAATCTTCACGTCATAGAAGTTGCCTATTCTTAATCGTTTAGTGGTCTTTACCAGCACCTCGGGATCCACCTCGGGAGAACAGAACTCGCTGCGGCCGATATAATAATCACCTTCCTTGCGGTCTATGATGATTTTCATATTCTGACCAACCTTGTCTGCTTCGACCTCCGAACTAATTTCCTGCTGTAAAGCCATCAGGCGGTCAAGCCGTTGCTGTTTCACCTCTGCAGGAACATCATCTTCGTAATGCTCGGCACTATAGGTTCCCTCTTCTTCAGAATATGCAAAGGCACCCATGCGTTCGAAGCGCGCCCAGCGCACAAACTCCATCAGTTCGTCGAAGTCCTGGTCTGTCTCGCCAGGGAATCCGATCATCAGTGTAGTGCGCAGGTGGATGCCTGGCACGCGTTCACGGATGGCTGTAATAAGCTGCATGGTTTCCTCTTTGGTTACATGGCGGCGCATACGTGTGAGCATATTGTCACTGATGTGCTGCAGGGCTATATCAAGGTAATTGCATACGTTCGGTTTCTCGCGCATCACATCGAGCAAATCCATGGGGAACTGATTCGGGTACGCATAGTGAAGGCGTATCCATTTCACCCCGGGAATATCAGCCATCGCACTCACCAGTTCGGTGATATGATGCTTGCCGTCGATGTCTATACCGTAATAGGTCAGTTCCTGAGCAATGATCTGAAACTCCTTTACACCTTCGGCCACAAGCGAGCGCACCTCCTCAAGGATTTCCTGCATGGGACGGCTCACATGTTTGCCCGTAATGACAGGAATAGCACAATAGGCACAATGACGGTCGCACCCTTCGGCTATCTTAATATAGGCATAGTGGCGAGGCGTGGTAAGATGACGTTTACCGTCACAAGAAACAACATCGGCCTTGCCCAATTCGCCCAAGAGTTGCTTATAGTTGAACTTGCCGTAAAACTTGTCTACCTCGGGTATTTCATTCTCCAACTCTTCCTTGTAGCGCTGCGAAAGGCACCCCATGACATAAAGTCTGTTGAGCTTTCCTTCCTGCTTGCGCTGCACAAACTCGAGGATGGTATCGATACTTTCCTGTTTTGCATCCTCTATAAAACCGCATGTATTGATGACTGCAATTTCACCCTGAGGGCGTTTGGGGTCATGGACGCAATGGTATCCATTAGCCTCAAACTGCTTCATCAGCAGCTCACTGTCCACAAGGTTCTTGGAACACCCCATGGTAATTATGTCGATTACGTTTTTCTTCACTACCGTTTCTGCTTTTCATTCATACCTTACTTGAAGAGGGAGTCAACAAACTCTACCTTATTGAAGAGTTGAAGGTCTTCCATTCCCTCACCCAGTCCTATATACTTGACCGGCACTTTCAACTGGTCGGATATACCGATAACTACCCCACCCTTTGCCGTACCGTCGAGCTTGGTAATGGCGAGCGAAGTAATGTTTGTAACTGCGGAGAACTGCTTGGCCTGTTCGAAGGCATTCTGACCTGTACTTCCGTCCAATACGAGCAGCACTTCATCCGGAGCTTCGGGAAGTACTTTTTTCATCACCTCCTTGATTTTCTTCAACTCGTTCATCAGTCCCACCTTGTTATGCAGACGGCCTGCCGTGTCTATGATTACGACATCAGCACCATTGGCTTTGGCACTCTGCAGCGTATCAAAGGCAACAGAGGCAGGGTCCGACCCCATCTGCTGCTTTACTACAGGCACACCCACACGCTCGCCCCAGATACATATCTGCTCTACTGCAGCAGCACGGAAGGTATCGGCCGCACCGAGATACACCTTCTTTCCAGCCTTCTTAAACTGATAGGCGAGTTTGCCAATGGTAGTGGTCTTGCCAACCCCGTTCACACCAACGACAAGGATGACATAAGGCTTGTGGTCGGTTGGAAGATTCCAGTCTTCATTGTCCACCGAATGGTTTTCCTCAAGGAGCGAAGCTATCTCCTGCCGCAGTATACCGTTCAATTCGGACGTAGACACATACTTGTCACGCGCCACGCGTTCCTCTATGCGACGTATTATCTTTACGGTAGTCTCCACGCCTACATCAGACGTGATGAGCACCTCCTCAAGATCGTCAAGCACATCATCGTCTACTGTCGAC
Source organism: Lachnospiraceae bacterium (assembly GCA_963604545.1). GTDB lineage: Bacteria > Bacteroidota > Bacteroidia > Bacteroidales > Bacteroidaceae > Prevotella. The sequence continues at coordinate 16,870 of CAVCRI010000051.1, forward strand.
TTTCCCGCCACGGCACGTGCGAGCTTACTGAATACACTCTCCTTTGTCTTTTCCAATCCTTTATCGAGCGTTTCCTTTTTCTTGCTGCCAAATAATCCGAATATTCCCATAAAATATTATTGTTTTTATGTTTGCAAATTTAGAAAAAAAATCTGAGATACAAGCCTATAAGACCAAAAAATATACCTATATACACAAAGTGAGGTTGCAAATCTGACGATTTACAACCTCACCCAATATATAATTCAGATAAATTCTATCCGTACACGAAAGGATTAGTCCTTGAAGAAATCCTTTACAGCCTCATTAGGAACCATCTTCTCATCGAAGACATAAGCACCAGTCTTGGGGCTCTTTACCATCTTGATAACCTTTGTATATGCGCGACCATCCATGTTACCTTCGTGGAGGG
>CAVCRI010000052.1:0-17173 GCA_963604545.1 Lachnospiraceae bacterium
AGTATTCAAGAAGTATGCTGAATAATTTTATAGATAGAATAAAGCTCTCTTTCCGCAAGGATAAAGAGCTTTATTTGTCTTTGTACGAAATCTTAGGTTTTTATCCACACGACATCAGCTATTACAAGTTGGCGTTGATGCACAAGAGCATCATGCACCGCAATAGCAAGGGCAAGCCTGTGAACAACGAGCGATTGGAGTTCTTGGGCGACGCCGTACTGGATGCTGTGGTGGGCGACATCGTGTACCAGCACTTCCCTGGCAAGCGTGAGGGATTCCTGACGAATACCCGAAGCAAGCTCGTGCAGCGCGATACACTCAACAAGTTGGCGCAGGAGATGGGCATCAACCAGCTGATTCTTTCCAACGGACACAGTTCTTCTCATAACAGCTATATGGGAGGAAATGCGTTTGAGGCATTGGTTGGGGCCGTCTATCTGGACCGCGGTTACGATGCCTGCATGTACTTTATGCAGAAGCGCATCCTGGCACAAATGATAAACATCGACAAGGTGGCTTACAAGGAGGTTAACTTCAAAAGCAAGCTTATCGAATGGAGCCAGAAGAACCGTGTGAACTTGGAGTTTGTCTTGCTCGACCAACAGAAGGACAACAACGGCAGCCCTGTCTTTACCTATCAGGTGGAGATAGAAGGCATCAAGGGATGCGTGGGCAAGGGATATTCCAAGAAGGAGAGCCAGCAGGTTGCCTCTAAGGATACCCTAGACCTGTTGCGCAAGAAGCCACAGTTTATCGATGCAGTGTTTACAGCCAAGGCTAACCGTACAAAGATGGAAGAGGAGCCTGTGCTCAATGTGCCTAGCACCGAGGTGAAGGACGATTTCATCATCAGGCAGAACCCTGAGCCACAGGAAGAAGAAAAACATGCCAATGTTTTCAAGGAAGAGGTTTACTCAGAGAAAGGCTCTCCTGTTGCTACCATGACAGAAGAAGAGGTAACAATAAAGAAATCAGAGAGCCAGGAAAACGATGAGTTTGACCTGAGTGATATTACCAGCAATCCAAAGGAGATGTCAAGAGAAGACATCATCGCAGCTGCCGAGGCAGCTGCCTTTGCTGAAGAATAAAACATAAAGGACTCCCACAGGAGGGCATCAAAAAAGCCATCTGTGGGAGTCCTTTATGTTTTATTCTTCCCTTCTGCCTAGTTTATCTTTCCCTTTTGTATTAAAAAATAGTAAAAACTTTCTCTATATCAAAAGTTTAATTTACTTTTGCATCTACTTAACGATATATATCTAGATATGAGTTTAACATCTATAGTAAGTAATGTCTTCAAGCCTCGCCAAAAGAGTTTGGAGAAATATGTGCATGATGCGGAAGAACTGCAGCATCAGGTACTCATGCGCCTTTTGGAGAAAGGCAAGAATACAGAATATGGCGTAAAGCATCTACTTAACAATACAAATAGTTACGAAAAATTTGCGCAGAACGTGCCGGTCAATACCTACGAGGAATTGAAGGGAGACATCGACCGCATGCGCCATGGAGAGAAAGATGTGCTTTGGCCTGGCACAGTGAAGTGGTATGCCAAGTCGTCGGGCACCACCAATGACAAGAGTAAGTTTATCCCAGTTTCACAGGATGGATTGCATAATATTCACTACAAGGGTGGAGCTGATGCTGTGGCTCTCTATCTTCGCAACAATCCTAAGAGCAAGTTGTTTGATGGTAAGAGCCTCATTTTGGGTGGTAGCCACTCGCCAAACTATAATGTATCGGGCAGTTTGGTGGGTGATCTCAGTGCCATCCTCATCGAGAATATCAACCCATTGGTCAACTTGGTGCGTGTGCCAAAGAAGGAGACAGCCCTGCTGAGTGACTTCGAGGTGAAGCGCGACCGTATCGCCCATGAGACGATGAACAAGAACGTGACCAACATATCTGGCGTACCTAGTTGGATGCTCAGTGTGCTGGTGCGTGTCATGGAACTTACGGGCAAGGAGCATTTGGAGGAAGTGTGGCCTAACCTGGAGGTGTTCTTCCATGGAGGTATCGCTTTCACTCCTTATCGCAAGCAGTATGAGCAGCTCATCACCTCGCCAAACATGCACTATATGGAGACCTATAACGCCAGTGAGGGATTCTTCGGCTTGCAGGATGACCCTAACGATAAGGCGATGTCGCTCATGATAGACTATGATGTGTTTTACGAATTCATTCCGATGGATGAGTTTGGACAAGATAATCCTACGGTGGTTCCTCTTTGGGATGTAGAGATTGGCAAGAACTATGCGATGGTTATCACCACTTCTTGCGGATTGTGGCGCTACATGATAGGCGACACGTTGCAGTTTACGAGCAAGAATCCTTATAAGTTTGTCATCACTGGTCGCACCAAGTATTTTATCAATGCCTTTGGTGAGGAACTCATCATGGACAATGCCGAGAAGGGGCTTGCCTATGCTTGCGAGAAGACTGGTGCTCAGGTGGCAGAATATACGGCAGCACCTGTCTATATGGACAGCAATGCCAAGTGTCGCCATCAGTGGCTCATCGAGTTCTCTAAGGAACCTGAGAGCTTGAACGAGTTTGCTAGCTTGCTCGACCAAAAGTTGCAGGAAATCAACAGTGACTATGAGGCAAAGCGTTTCCACGATGTAACCCTCCAGCACCTGGAGATAGTAAAGGCGAAGCCAGGACTCTTCAACGACTGGCTCAAGAGCAAGGGCAAGTTAGGCGGACAGCACAAGATACCTCGTCTAAGCAACAGTCGTAGGAATATCGATGAGATGCTGATGATGAACAAGTAATAAGATAAGAAGAATGATAAACTATAATGACATAAAGGGTAAGTTGAAGGCGAACGCATGGTTTCTGCCCCTCTACATGGTAGTCTTCTTGCTGTTGGCTTCATGTGCCAAGATGGGACAGCCTGACGGCGGATGGTATGACGAGACTCCTCCACGGGTGATAGGAGCATCGCCTGCCGATGGTGCTACCAATGTGAAGCAGAAGAAGGTGAACATCTATTTCGACGAGTTTATCAAGGTAGACAACCCTTCGGAGAAGGTGGTGGTGTCTCCTCCTCAACTCGAAGTGCCAGAGATTAAGAGTGCAGGCAAGCGCATACAAGTATCTCTGGTAGACTCGCTCAAACCAAACACTACCTACACCATCGACTTCTCTGATGCCATCAGCGACAACAATGAGGGCAACCCAATGGGCAACTATACCTATAGTTTCTCCACTGGTGCCGTCATTGATACGATGGAGGTTTCTGGCTACGTGTTGGAGTCGGAGAATCTGGAGCCAATCAAGGGAATCTTGGTGGGACTTTATAGTGACCAAGCCGACTCGGCATTCAAGACCAAGCCGATGCTTCGTGTGAGCCGTACCGACAGCCGGGGCAGATTCGTCATCAAGGGTGTTGCCCCAGGAACTTATCGCATCTATGCCTTGCAAGATATGGATGGTAACTATATGTTCAACCAGAGGAGCGAGAAGATAGCCTTCACCCATGACTTGATAGTTCCGTCGAGCAAACCAGATGTGCGACAGGATACCACGTGGGTGGATAGCTTGCATATCAAGTCGATAGCCCAGGTAGACTATACCCACTTCCTGCCCGACAACATCGTGTTGAGAGCCTTCACGGAAGAACTTACCGACCGTTTCTTCCTGAAGGCAGAGCGCCAGAAAGCCAACTGTTTCTCGCTCTTTTTCAGCTATGGTGACTCCATCTTGCCACAAATCAAGGGTTTGAACTTTGATGCCAACAGTGCTTTTATCCTAGAGACATCGGAGAAGAAGGATACCCTCACTTACTGGCTGAAGGATACGGCATTGGTGAACATGGACACCTTGCGAATGGACCTGACCTATCGCATGACAGATAGCACGGGTGTACTTTTCAACCACACCGACTCGGCGATGGAAATCCTCTCGAAAGAACCTTACGCCAAGCGTCTGAAAGCCCAGGAGAAGGAAATTGCCGATTGGACCAAGAAGCAAGAGAAACTCAAGAAGAAAGGACAACCATACGATTCCATCATGGCGGTGAAACCACTGGAAGTGCAAATCAGTGTGTCCTCACAGCTTGATCCTGACAAGAACATTCTGTTCTCCTTCCCTACTCCATTGGCAAAGGCTGATACGGCAGGCATCCATCTCTATGCCAAGCATGATACGCTTTGGTATCAGGCACCATTGGAATTTCTGCCTTTGGGCAATAGAAGATATGAGTTGCGAGGCGAGTGGCGACCAGACATCGAATATAGTCTGGAGGTGGACTCTGCTGCATTCACGGATATCTATGGCTTGGCTTCAAAGCCTATCAAGCAGGGTTTCAAGGTAAATTCCTTGGATACCTATGGTACATTGCTTGTCAATATCACCAGCCTGAACGACCAACCGCTCTTGGTGCAACTGCTCAATGCACAAGACCAAGTGGTGAAGCAGGTGAAGACGGTAAACGGGGTGGCAGAGTTCTATTATCTCAAGCCTGAGAAATACTATATGCGACTCATTGTGGATAGGAACGACAACGGCAAATGGGATACGGGCGACTATGAAAAGGATGAGCAAGCCGAGGAAGTATATTACTATCCAGAGGCAATAGAATGTAAGGCGAAGTGGGACTTGACCGAGAGTTGGGATCCTAAGGCCCGTGAGTTGTCTAGGCAGAAGCCTGGTGCCATCACCAAGCAGAAGCCAGACAAGGAAAAGAAAGTTAAGAACCAGAATGCACGGCGTGCCGCAGATCTCGGCATCCAGTACATTCCTAAAATGTAATGAGATATGAAGTTGTTTAAGTCATTCATGGTAGCCATGTTGCTACTGTTGGTCAATACTTCTGTATCGGCTCAGTGTACTTTCCGCAATACGGCATTTAAGTCGGGCGAATTCCTGACTTATAACTTGTATTACAATTGGAAGTTTGTTTGGGTAAAGGCTGGCAATGCCAGCATGTCTGTGGTGCAAACCACCCATAAGGGCAAGTCTGCCTATCGTGGCTCGCTTGTGACTCGTGGCAATAAGAAGGTGGATGATTTCTTTGTGCTTCGAGACACGCTGCTTTGCTATACGGGTACAGATATGGCTCCGATGTATTTCAGAAAGGGAGCTCGCGAGGGTAAACGCTATACGGTAGATGAGGTTTTCTACAATTACGCCGGAGGTAAGTGCAATGTACGTATGCACTACCAAAATAAGGATGGTGAGCACAAGTGGAAGAACGGATCGTACGATGATTGTGTCTTCGATATGATGAATATCTTCTTGCGTGCCCGCAGCTTTGACCCAGCCAATTGGAAGACAGGACATAGCGTGAAGTTCCCTATCTGCGATGGCGGTGGTCGTACGCCAGCCCAGCTTAAGTTTGGTGGCAAGGTGACCGTGAAGGCTGATAATGGCATTAAGTATCGTTGCTTGCGCTTGGAGTATATGGAGTTGGATGATGGAAAATACAAGAAGATAGTAGATTTCTACATCACCGATGATGACAATCATATTCCGGTGCGCTTGGATATGTTCTTGAAGTTTGGCAGTGCCAAGGCGTTCTTGGTTAATGCCAAGGGTACTCGTAACCCTGTTACTTCTATCGTCAAGTAAATAGTTGAATAACCCCTATAAAAGCAAAAGCCCTGTTTGCAATCACTGTTGCAAACAGGGCTTTTCTTCTTATATATAATAAGGTGTAGTTTTGTGTCTTATAGAATCCTTATCTATGGTTTATCGCCCAAGTAATATCTTCTTAATATCATTCAGCTTGTTGAGAGCCTCCACTGGCGTGAGGTTGTTCACATCCAGTCCTAGTATCTCATCGCGTATCTGGCAGAGCACTGGGTCGTCGAGCTGGAAGAAGCTCAGCTGTACGCCCTCCTTTGGCTCGTCGAGATGCTGAACGTTTGGCTTACCTGCACCTCCTACCCCAGTATTGTCATCCTCCAGTTGCTTCAGGATAACGTTGGCGCGCTTTACGATGCTACGAGGCATACCGGCAATCTCTGCCACGTGGATACCGAAGGAGTGCTCACTGCCTCCTGGTTCCAACTTACGCAAGAAGATAACCTTGCCATCCACCTCCTTCACACTCACATTAAAGTTCTTGATACGAGGGAAATTCTTCTCCATCTCGTTCAGCTCGTGATAGTGGGTGGCGAAGAGCGTACGTGCTTGCGCCTTCTTGTGCTCATGCAGATATTCTACGATTGCCCAGGCAATGGAAATGCCATCATAGGTAGATGTACCACGGCCCAACTCATCGAAGAGCACCAATGAGCGTGGCGACACATTATTTAATATGTTAGCCGCCTCGGTCATCTCCACCATGAAGGTAGACTCGCCGAGCGAGATGTTATCGCTAGCTCCCACACGAGTGAATATCTTATCCACCAAACCTACCCTGGCACTTTCCGCTGGCACGAAGCACCCCACCTGTGCCAAGAGCACGATGAGTGCCGTCTGGCGAAGCAAGGCAGACTTACCGGCCATGTTAGGACCGGTAATCATCATGATTTGCTGCTTCTCGGTATCGAGCAACACATCGTTTGGCACATAGCGTTCACCAAGAGGCAACTGGGTCTCTATCACAGGATGCCTGCCCTGCTTGATGTCCAATATCTCTGAGTCGTCGATGATAGGGCGCACATAGCGATTCTCGTCCGATACCTTGGCAAAGGAGAGAAGGCAGTCCAAGCGGGCGATGAGGTTGGCATTGATTTGTATCTGAGGGATGTACTCTTGCATCGCCACAATCAACTCATTGAAGAGTTGTGCCTCCAATATCAATATCTTCTCGTCGGCACCGAGAATCTTCTCCTCATATTCCTTCAGTTCCTGGGTGATGTATCGCTCTGCCTGAGCCAAGGTCTGCTTGCGAATCCAGTCCTCTGGCACCTTGTCCTTGAAGGTGTTTCTTACCTCCAGATAGTAGCCGAATACGTTGTTATAGCCCACCTTGAGGCTGGAGATGCCCGTCTTCTCTATCTCTCGTTCCTGTATCTTGAGCAGATAGTCCTTGCCATGTCGACTGATGGAGCGCAGGTCGTCGAGTTCGGCGTTGTAGCCATCGGCTATGACATCGCCCTTGTTGACGAGCTGTGGTGGATCTGGCTGTATCTCCTTGGCGATGCGGTCTTTCAAAGATTCGCATACGTTCAGTTGCTCTCCCACTCGCTTCAAGGCATCGTTCTTGGCGTGTTGACAAGCCACCTTGATAGGTTGGATGGCTTCGAGGGCGTGCTGCAACTGCACTACCTCGCGAGGCGAAACCCTGCCGACGGCTACCTTGGAGATGATACGCTCCAAGTCGCCGATGCGATGCAACTGGTCGTCAAGAAGCTGGCGGAACTCTGGTTCCTTAAAGAAATACTCCACGATGTCGAGCCTTTCGTTGATAGGTTTCACATCCTTCAGTGGGAATACCAGCCAACGGCGAAGCATACGTCCACCCATCGCTGTAACCGTGCGGTCGATGACATTGAGCAGAGAAGAGCCATCCTCTTGCATAGGGGCAACAAGCTCCAGGCTTCGGATGGTAAAGCGATCCATGCGCACAAACTTATCCTCCTCGATGCGAGAGAGGGCGGTGATATGGTTGATTTGGGTATGCTGGGTAATCTCCAGGTACTGCATGATGGCACCACTGGCGATAATACCATTCTTCAGGTGCTCTACACCAAAACCTTTCAGCGACTTGGTCTTGAAGTGTCCCAAGAGCTTCTGCATCGCTGTCTGCTCGGTGAAGACCCAGTCGTCCAGTTCGAAGGTGCAGTATTTTGTGCCGAAATATTTCTCAAAGTCATTCTTGCGGGCACGGTCGTAGAGCACCTCCTTAGGCATAAAGTTGCCGATGAGTTTCTCCACGTAGTCGTAAGTGCCCTCGCCAGTAAGGAATTCACCTGTAGAGATGTCGAGGAAGCTCACGCCGCAAGCAGTCTTGCCAAAGTGGACGGCGGCAAGGAAGTTGTTCTCCTTGTAGTTGAGCACGTTATCGCTCATTGCCACACCCGGTGTCACGAGTTCGGTGATGCCACGTTTCACCATCTTGTCCATCTGGCTCAGGCCTTTCTTGCCCTTTATCTCCTGACGTTTCTTCTTAGGGTCTTCCAGCTGGTCGCACACAGCCACACGCTTGCCTGCCCTGATAAGCTTGGGCAGGTAAGTGTCGAGGGCATGATGAGGGAAGCCTGCCATCTCGGTAGAGCCTGTAGAACCGCCGTTGTTGCGTCGGGTCAGGGTGATGCCGAGAATGCGAGAGGCCTCTATCGCATCTTCGCAGTAAGTTTCGTAGAAGTCGCCACAGCGGAAAAGCAACAATGCCTCGGGATGCTTCGATTTCATCTCGAAGAATTGTCGCATCATAGGCGTAAGGCCTTTATTATCGTTTGCCATTATCTTAGTTTATTCTTTTTATCTGTTCATTGATGAAATACAAAAATACAAAATATTAGGCAAAGGTAAGTTACCCTAAGATAATATTTAGATATTTTTAAACGAATTGCTGGCCATGCCGCTAGAAAAGGATAGGAAAAATAGGGTACAACTTGTAATAAAGTATGTTAAATGCTGGTAGAAAGTTATGAGTATGGTGCAAGATATGTGGTTCTATATTGTTCTATGATAGAAGTATAACTAAAAAAGAGAAGTTTATGAAGAATGTAGTTTTAGTAGTAACCCTAGTGGTAGCTTTCATCTTGGGAGCTTGCGCTGAATCTTGCTCAAACGATGTAGATGGCGATTGGACTCCAATGAAGTGGCAGACAAGTGTTGTAAAAGGAAAAGACGGCAAGATAGCTGTTTCTAGCCAAGGAGGTAGTTATGTGTTCATCTGTAAGAACTACAATGCTCCTTGGTTGGCGAACCTACAAGAAACGATTGATAACAAAGAGACTTATTACTATCCTGCATACGATGATAATCCATATAGCACAATTACCTCGCCTTGGCTTACTGCCCAATGGAAAGGCAACACGTTAACTATAACCATTGCTCCTAATGAGACTGGCAAGGAGAGAGAAATGGTAGTTTGCGTTACTGCGGGCGATATCTTTGACACATTCATTTTTAATCAAACAGCCGCCCAATAAATCCATTCCATCATCGAGTCCTTTCTGTATGATTGCAGGAAGGACTTGTTGTTTTTAGATATTTTTAAATGATAATCTTGCGCTATCCCATTAATATTATGTAATTTTGCAGATTACATAGTATTCAAATCATGACTCTTGCAAAATGAAACAGAAACAGATATACATAGCCATTCTCCTGCTCATTTGCTGCGTGCTCGTGGCAATAGGCATGACTATGCGCCGACATAATCAGCTGATAGTCATACCCCATATCGGTAACCAGATAGCCAACCTCAAATATCAACCACAAGTAAAGGACACCGTGAAGAAGGCAAAACCTGCGGTGAAGAAAATGGACTTTCGCATCTTTGGTACTCTGACGGATACCGATGGCAACCCTGTGGCTGATGTCATCGTGAGCGATGGATACAACTGCGTGAAGACTGATTCCTTGGGCAGATATAAGATGAAGAGAGATAGTTTGGCAAGATTCATATACTATTCTGTGCCAGCCGATTGCGAGGTTCCTACCCATTCGGAGACCGACCGCACGGCATACTTCTACCAAACCGTCTCTGCCAACAAGAAGAAATATGACTTTACCTTGACCCGCCTGCCTGGCGGCAAGGAGACCAGCTATAAGATGATTGTCATTGGCGACCCTCAGATAACCAATGCTTACAGCCCTTACTATACCTCGCCCGATGATAACCCCATCATGAAGAGCGATGTGGAGCGATTCACCACCCAGACGATGGTAGACATCAAGCAGGCCATACGAGAGATGAAGAAGGGAACGCCTGTATATGGACTCAGCATGGGCGATGACGTGCAGTATTATGGTGGCTATAATGCCAAGTTGGAGCGACAGATAAGGGAGGCACTGGGTTCATCGGATATGCGCCTTTTTTCTGTTATCGGCAACCACGACCAAGACGGCAAGGCTCTCTACAAGCGCAAGTGGGAGGAGAACTTTGGTCCTACTGACTATTCCTTTGACCGAGGCGACGAGCACTATGTGTGCATCAACAACTGCTTCTTTACCAAGGGCAAGGCGTATTATTCTCCTGGCGAGCTGCACGAGAGCCAAGTGCGCTGGCTGAAGCAAGACCTCGCCCTCACACCTAAGGATAAGAAGGTTATCCTCTGCTATCATATCCCATTTACCTTCGGAAATGCGCCTTACAAAAAAGCTAATCCGCTTGGCATAGAGAGCGAGAAGGGACATTATTCATCCTCTCGCCTCACCCAGCTATTGTCTCTCCTTAAGGAGTTTAAGGGGGGATACGAACTCTTCTGTGGTCATACCCACTTTGCCATCAACCACGAAATCAACCATAATGGTGAGTCGGTGATGGAGCATTGCCATGCAGCAGCCTGTGGCAACATCTGGCAATCGAACATCAATATCTGCGGCACGCCTAATGGCTATTACATCTATAGTTTCGTGGGCACTCGAATATCAGATTGCTACTACAAGGGTACTTTCTGGGACAAGAGCAAGCAGATGACCATCTTCCGTGCCCAGACCGACTTCAATGGCGAGTCGTATGCCGAGGACTGGAAACTACAGCGAGATAAGAACGTATTGATAGCCAACGTGTTCAATGCCGATAGCCATTGGCGAGTGGTAGCCATTGAGAATGGAAAGGAATATCCGATGCACCGTATCAGTAGTAAGGGGCAAGATGCCTTTGCCGCAGGTTATCACCATAAGTACAGTGAGTCGGTATCCTATCGCTTCGTGAGCAAGGGGAATACATATCTTCTCATGAACCACCTTTATTATTATGTCCCGAAGAATCCGAAGGCTAAGATTACCATCAAGGCGCAAGACCCTTACGGACATACCTTCAAGGCTTCGAGCACCGAGGCAGTAACAGAACCTTTCTTCAATTACGCCCACTATTACGAGCGTGAGTATAAGGCATATAAGAAGCTAAAGGACAACTTGTTGCGAGACAGCATATCAACCAGACAGAAGGATTCTACAGCGGGGAGCAGATAATAAACGGAATCTCTTGGCAATATTTTTCTTAATATTACATCGTTTCTATCTACAATACTCCTCCTTGAACCACAGTTGATATATTGGGTCTACGAAGACAAAGTCATCCTTTTGCTTTTCGATGATGTCTTTGTTTTGGAGCGTTTTCTTGTTCTTGACTATCGTGTTGGGATTGCCGAGATTATAGATTTGCTTCACGGCTTGCGATGAGAAATGCTGTTCTCCGTTAGCAATTGCCTTAAGCATCTCTATCTGGGTAGAGCTTAAGTTCTCTGTATCGTTCTGGAACATCGGGGTATTGATGTTGAGTACTTGTTTCAGTCCCAGCTGATATACCTCTTCCGTCACTTCCGAAACCGTGAAACTCCAGATAAAGTAACACAACTGCTGTAGATACCATGAATGGCACACCACTGTGTCACAAATACGCTCTGCCATCTCTGAAGAAATAGACTTACCTGTCTTCTCGAAAGAATACAAGATGAATGGAATCCAATGCTCCTTGGCTATCTTCTGCATAAAAATCACTTGTCCAAAGCGATAAAAGGGACTATTGGAATTATTGAAGATATTGAGCATCATGTTTCGCTTGCTGCCGTAGAGACAGTAAGAGGTGAGCTGCTGTTGTTGCCATACAGAGCGCATCTTGCCCTCCATATCCTTATATTCGGGGAGGTTAGCCAACTGCTGGAACTCGTCAATACAGACTATCATCTTGATGCCCTTCTCCTTTGCCAGCATCTCTGGCAGTTGGAGAATCGTCATCTTATCACGCTCTTGGGGCACAAACTTCAAGTCGAAAGCCATGAAGTCGGTAATTTGGTCGTTTATCACGACCTGTGGTATCACTCCAGTCAAGAACTTCTTGGCGTCCTCTATCCAACGTTCCATTTTCGAGGAAGCACAAGCGATAACTTGACTAGCAAAGGTGCGATAAAATTCAGCCTCAGAGCCGATGCTGAAAGCGTCAATATAGCAAATCCTTACGTTCCTGTCCTCCTCAGCCAATTCGGCCATCGCCCTTTTCACAAGCGACGACTTGCCCCATCTACGTGGTGAAATGAGCATCACGTTGATATGGGAGGACAGTAATTGCTTCAACAAAGCCCTGTCTTCCTGCCTGTCGATAAAATTCTCATTGGTGGCTAGTGTGCCAAATTGAAATGGGGATAGATATTCTGCCATATTCCTAATAATTTGGCACAAAGTTACTAAATATTACCCTAAGGTAAGTTACCCTAAGGTAATATTTATATATTTTTAAATGATAATCTTACGCTATCTCATTAATATTATGCAATTTTGCAAATTGCATAGCATTCAATTTTTCTCTACATCGCAAGTCGAGCTCTTTCGGATATTCCTGCATGATTGCCTTTATATCTGCTGTTGGTAGCATTAAACTTATAGATGGCAGTAAGGTAGATGCCATTGTTATAATCATAGTATGACTTATGCTGCCATACATTGCCCAGCTGAATGGTATACTTGCTTTTTTGCGTCTTGAATACATCCATATAATAGATGCCAACGTATAGGTTTTCTCCCAAGAAGTTCTTGTATACTCCCAGTTGCACCATTCCGTCGGATTTCAAGTCTCTTATGTTTTGGTTTCCGCCACTTGAGAAAGAGAAGTTTACGTCAAAGTGATACCCCTGATGTGTGGAGAACGTATTGAACAGTTGCAAGTCGGCTCTCATCTTGTTATATTTGATATGGTCTATTTCCAAGAATGGTTTTTGCAGGGAAGCACTGATGTATGGAGTCCATGGTCCTAGAGTGGTAAACCAATTGGTAGTGACAACCAGGCGTTTGTAAGAATTCACATTCTCAGGGCGAACCAACACTGCTTCATGCTCTCCGTATTGCCTAATCAGATAGAAGACAGGATCCTTCTGAGTCTCATAAGTGACGGAAGCACTCAGATTCTTATAAGACAGCAAAGAGCTTATCGTATGGTAAAGCGTAGACTTCAAGCCAGAGTTTCCTGTAGAATACTCGAAGGGGGAGCGGTAGATGATGTTGTTTCTGAAGGAATAATAAACTGGTCTTTTGATTTTGTTCGTGTAGCTCAGGCTGAGGTTAATCTTACCTAACCTTTTTTGCAGGGAGATAAACGGAAACCAGTTCGACTCGTTCCAGGAGTCATCATATTCGTTGCTTTCATAGTCCACCTTGCAATATTCGTATCTTACTCCAGCCGATGTCGTGAGAATGTCGCTTTTCAGGGTGAGACTTGTGAAGGCGGCTATCGTCTTTTCCTTTCTTTGGCTGTTTGCCGAAGGAGTCAGCTGGTTGCTGTTCTTGTTTTCATAGTCTGTGGTATAGCGTGTTTGTGAATATTCCGTACCATATTTCAGGTTGCCAAGGCTAAAAGTATGCTGCATAAGTTTCTACGATGTCTTGGTCTGTTTCATTATCGCTCTTGCTGATGTACCAGTCCATAGAAAGTTTACTATGCTGGTTGAAATCATAAATGGCATAGGCGTTGAAGTCTTGAATAAACATATTGATATCGGTAGTGTTTCTTAGCGATAAATCATAAAAAGTCTCGTCGTTCTTCATGACTTGTACCTTTCCATCTGTTGTATTCTTGTTATATGGAGTCTTAGTGAAACCATACTTCATACCGAAGTTCCAAAACTTGGTAGTATAGTCCACACCTATGTTTCCGTCATAACCAAACCATGAGGTGTGGGTTACGGAGTTCTCGTTTTGTTTGTATGTATTGTTGGTCGTTAATGAAATGTTTTGTTCTGACTCACTTTTTGTTCTGGTATCACGAAGGTTGAGGGAGCCGAAAATGTCCAGACCGCCAGTTCTGTAGTTGAAATTGCTCCTTGGTATTTCCGAGAGTTTATGGTTTCCTAAGTAAATGAAGGTAGTTTCAATGTTTCCGCTGAATCCTGAGCCCTTAGGCTTTTTGGTTCTGATTTTTATCACGGCATTGGCACTGGCATCATATTCTGCGTCAGGAGATGTAACGACTTCTATGTCCTTGATGTCGTCGGAAGCCAGCAGTTTGTCCAGTTCTGTTGTATTATATAGGCGATGTCCATTGAGATAAAAGATAGGTTCCCCTTTGCCTGCAACAATGATATTATTATTTTGTCGGCTAATGAAAGGCATGTAGCTCAAGACATCGTAAAACTTTCCTTTTTTTGCCAACTCCGTATTGGCGATGTTCATGATGATGGAGTTACCTGTGATTCGCACACTCTTGGCAGACCCTTTTATTGTGACTTCATTGAGCATATAAGCCAGTGTATCATTGATTAAAGAGTCTTTGGCTTGTGAGTTTAGTCCTGTCTTTTCAGTTTCTCCCGCATTCTTTTGCTCCTCGCTTTGTCCATAGGAGTTTGCGGTAGCAATGACCAAGAATAGGGTCAATATGCAGTATTTTATCATTGTTGTTTTCATATTTTCTGTGTTTTAGAAAATTCCATACCTTTTAATTTATTCTTAAATTAGCTACAAAAGTACATATTTTTGAAGAAACCGACAAGAAAATTATAAATCCATACTATATTTTAACATAATATTGCGTGAGTGTAAATATGTAATACTATAAACGTTCACTATATCTGAAAGCAGTCTTCTCTTGAATTCTTTAGTGTTCATTAAATTATTACACATGATAGACATCTCTCGGTGTTTAGTTTTGTACGAGATTGCCAAATCGCAATAATAATTACTACTCAAACTTTTATCATTACTATGAAAAAGCTGATTTTTTATGCTCAACATCCACTTGTTTGCTGGAAACACGAAACAGTTAAGATAGTGAGACCAATCAAAAACCTGATTGTCTGATGCCCCACTTTGTTCCATTAGATTTTTCTGTTTGCTAATTTGCAATTCTGTTTTTCCTTCAAAAGACAATTGGATAATAGGACGCAGTGAATAATTCAACTCATAAGTTGAAGATTTCATACGTGCTTTATCTACCTGCTCAGCCATTAGAATATTATAATTACTAATTTGAACAGTGGCATTTAACCCTAAAAACAATCCTGCCCAATCAAAAGATTTAGCAACTCTGCCTATGAAGCCAAAGTTTTCTGTTCGTTCTTTCTCATTTGAAGCAATTTTATAAAATACGCTATTTTTCAAATGGGTTGCAAAAAGTGGAATTCCGCTTTTAACATTCCAAAAAGGACGCACATTTAAAAATAAGCCTTTTAGCGGAGCTGAATATTGATAGCCTAAAGAAAATCCCCTTTGGTTGGTAATGTCATTCTTGCCTGAATTTTGTACAATTGTCCGATAGTTTGTATAAAAAGGAATATCTGAGATTTCTCGAAGTTTAAGTGGCTTATATACGATACTAAATAATGCGGATACACTTGACTCAGAAGATATTTTCCAATTGCCATTTATTCTACTATCCATCATCAGAATTGCTTTCTTTTGATATAAAGATTGGTGTAAAATATTAAATTTAGTAATCAAATCCAATCGAACATCTCCAATTCTTAAAATATACGATGGCTTATAATATGCACAGAGGAAATTATTTTCGGCAGAAGTCATTTGCTTTAGAGTATCAATAGCACAAGATAAATATTGATGTTCATAATCAATACCAACCTCATTATTTAAGTAATTGCGCCCTAGTTTTAACTTATACAATAAGCTATTATGTGACGAATGATACCCCATATCCAAAGACTGCATTTTTTTTTCATAAGTTAGCAACTCGCTAGGATTGCTTACATAAGCAAACTGGCTATTTAACTCATATACAGAACCCGATATACAAGTATGCGACAAATTAAATTCATTAATAAAACTATATTTATGAGGTTTCACGAAAATATCCACATTTTTATTGTTATACCCTATATCTCCAATACCTTTACTTAAATCTACGCTAATGCGAAGATTGTTTTTCAAGAAAGTTTTTGTACCATTCATCTGATACTCTGCAGTTCCCTTCCATTTATTCTGCCAATTATTACCATTTATTTTTTCTTCAATCATTGGAAAATTTTTTACTGTTAGATAAGTAGTTGATTGGTAGCTGCGCAAACTTTCTTTGTCAATCAGTCCACTAACCTGAAAGCGCAGATTTGTCTCCTTGTTGATTCTATGCAACCAGTTTCCTGCTATTAAATGACTATTATTAAAAGTATATCTTTCTTTGTCTATATTTGCATACCCCACACTCATCAACGACAAAATTCCATGTTCACTTTCTTGGATGTCATACTTTTGGTTCGAACGAATTAAAGGATTAAATTCAGATGTTATATCTACACCAATATTGTTATCTTTATAAATAGCTAACATTTGATTATTTCTCCCAAATCTCATTCCCATCAAACGATTTTCCCAACGATACTTTTCTTCATAACCTTGTCCCACCTCAAGTACTCCCCCAAAAACTTCCTTGGCATTGTCTTTCAGTACAATATTTAAGGCTGCTTGCTCACTAAAGGAAACGCCTCTCAATGAGGTGACAGGTTGGTGATTTTGTAATACTTGAACAGAACGCACTTTATCTGCTGATATGTTCTTGTTGGCAACACCATATTGAGCACCCATCAAATCCAAGCCTTCAATATAAAATTTATTAATAGCCTTACCCTGATACTCAATCTGTCCGTTAGATTTCACCTCTAATCCTGGCATCTTTGCTATCACATCAGCTATACTTCTATCTTGACCTTGCTTGAATGCAGCAACAGCATAAGATAAAGTATCACCTAAAGTCATAATTTTCGAAGCCTTAACCTTTACCTCTTTCAATAAAAATGTACTACCTACTAATCTGATAGTCATCTCATTTCTTACATCTTTAATAGGTAAGACTTGGCTTTGGTACCCCATAAGAGTGACTTTTAGCTGCATGGGAGTTACGCCAGAGGGTAAAACAAGTTGGTAACGACCATCTGAAGCAGTAATTGAAAAGCAGACAACCTGTTTGGCACTATCCATTAAAATGACATTTGCTCCCTCCAAAACTTGATTTTCTGAATTAACAACTTTACCGCTTATATTTTGAGAATAAGCGGTAATAGCGAAATGAAAGAAGATACAAAGACAGCTAATTTTCCAAAAATAAAGCTGTCTTAGACTTATGTACAAGAGGTTTGCCATTTGCATCATATCCTTGAAGAATTTGACC
>CAVCRI010000053.1:0-17079 GCA_963604545.1 Lachnospiraceae bacterium
CGTGTGGGCTTGAAGCTCAACAACTTCTCCATGGCAAACCTCTTCAACAAGAACAAGGAGCACCGTGGCATCATGCCTATAGGTGACGGTGAGGTGCTGAGCATCGGTGCGCAGACCAATGGTACTTACTATCAGAGCTACAACGTAAGCTACTCTACCAACTGGTTTGGTGGCAAGCGCCCTATCCAGTTCAGCGTGGGTGCCTACTATAGCAAAAGTACCGATGTTTCCAGCAACTACTATAACAGTGCCTACATGAACAACTACATGAGTTACATGTATGGTTATGGCTCTAGTTACTATAACAATTATGAGAACTATTATGACCCAGATAAGTACATCCAGATGGTAGGCTTAAGTCTGGGATGGGGTAAGCGCCTCCGCTGGCCAGACGATTACTTCACCTTGTCGGTGCAGTTGGCTTACCAGCGCTACATGATGAAGAACTGGAGCTACATGCTGATGCAGAATGGTAATGCGAACAACCTGAATATTACCGTGTCGCTGAACCGTACCTCTACAGACAACCAGCTCTTCCCACGTCGTGGTTCAGAGTTTGAGGCAAGTGTAAACCTTACTCCACCATGGAGTGCGTTCGACCACAAGGATTACAAGAACCTGGCAAACAACTCTCAGTCGCCAACCTACTCACAGGAGCAGCAAGAGAAGTATCGCTGGATAGAGTACCACAAGTGGAAGTTCAAGGCAAAGACCTATACAGCCCTTACCGAGGGTCAGAAGTGTTTCGTGTTGATGACACGTGTTGAGATGGGATTGCTCGGCTCTTACAACAAGTACAAGAAGAGTCCATTCGAGACCTACTATGTGGGTGGTGACGGTATGAGCGGTTACTCATCATACTATGGTGAGGAGACCATCGGACTCCGTGGTTATGAGAATGGTTCGGTGTCTTACAGCCGTACTACAGGTTACTATGCTTATGCTTACGACCGTTTCTCACTGGAGCTTCGCTATCCATTCCTTCTGGGTAACACCACCATCTATGGCTTGACCTTCGTGGAGGCAGGTAATGCCTGGTATGACACTAAGGACTTCAACCCATTCAACATGAAGCGTAGTGCTGGTGTCGGTGTGCGCATCTTCTTGCCAATGGTAGGATTGATGGGTATCGACTGGGCTTACGGTTTTGATAAGGTATGGAACGGAAGCAACTACAAGAGGGGTGGTAGCCAGTTCCACTTCATCTTGGGACAGGAGTTCTAAACTAGTTAGGAGTTAGAAGTTAGGAGTTAGGAGTTTTTTAAAACAAAATAATTCTTTGAAGACAGACGATTCTTATGAAAAAGATAGTATTGATGCTGATGATGGCTGTAGCAGCCATCTCAGCGCATGCACAGAAATATGCGCTGGTAGACATGGAGTACATCTTGAAGAATGTACCAGCCTATGAGCGAGCCAATGAGCAACTCAACCAGGTAAGCCGTAAGTGGCAAGCCGAGGTGGAGGCACTCAACACAGAGGCAAGCACCATGTACAAGAACTATCAGAACGAGGTGGTGTTCCTCTCGCAAGAGCAGAAGAAGGCGAAGCAGGATGCCATCATGCAAAAAGAGAAGGAAGCTAGCGACCTGAAGAAAAAATACTTCGGTGCCGAGGGCGAGCTCTACAAGAAGCGTGAGGCATTGATGGGACCTATCCAGGAAGAGATATATAATGCCGTGAAGGAAATCTCCGACCTACGTGGTTACTCGCTCGTTATCGATCGTGCTAGCAACAGTGGCATTATCTTTGGTTCTCCGAAGATAGATATTAGCAACGAAGTGCTCCAAAAATTAGGTTATTCCAATAAATAATCGTATATTTGCAGCCGATATGAGGCAAGGGAAGTACTTTAGTGCTTTCATGAAAAGAAAAAGAAATTAATAATTAAAGAAGAATAGAACAATGAAAAAGCTTATTTTAATGTTGATGCTTTGCGCACCAATGACAATGATGGCACAGAAGTTCGGTAAGGTGAACACTCAGCAGATTATGTCTTCTCTGCCAGATGTAGCCAAGGCTAACGGCGAGATGGAAGCTCTCCAGAAGCAAAAGGAGAACGACCTCAAGGCCATGCAGGATGAGTTCCAGCGCAAGGCTGATGAGTACCAGAAAGGCCAAAGCACTATGGCTGCTACCATGAAGCAGCAGAAGGAAACGGAGTTGCAGACCTTGCAGCAGAAGATTCAGCAGGCTTATCAGGATGGTCAGCAGGAGTTGCAGAAGAAGAGCTCTGAGTTGATGCAGCCAATCGTAGCCAAGGTTCGTACTGCTATCGAGGCAGTGGGCAAGGCTGGTAATTATACATTCATCTTTGAAGATGGTGCCGCTGTTTATACAGGCACTAACGTTGTGGATGTAACCAAGGAAGTACAGGCTAAGATCAAGTAAAATTTTGGTCTGTTATCTAATGATATATTAGACGAAGGAAACTAGAGGGGCAGGCACAAGTGCTTGCCCTTGTTTCTCATCTTACATTTGGTGTTTTTCCATTTCATTTAGTATATACTCGACATGAAAAAGAATCTCTTATTTTTGGCTTTTGCCCTCATTGCCATAACAGCTTCTGCTCAGAAAGTGTCTACCGAGAGCACATTGCCAGGTGAGAACAAGCAATCTGCGGCAAAGACTACAGTACAGCCAGCATTACGCTTCGGTTATTTCAGTTTTGAGCAAGTTTTTCATACCATGCCTAGCTATACGATAGCTAAGCATAATATGGACGATCTTCGCGCCAAATATGATGAAGAGACCAAGCGCGTGGAAAGTGAGTTTAATAGCAAGTATGAGGAGTTCTTGGATGGGCAGCGTTCCTATGCCAAGTCTATCCTGGAGAAACGACAGGCTGAGTTGCGTGAAATGATGGAAAAGAACGTAGCCTTCAAGGCGGAGGCACAACGACTCTTGAAGCAAGCTGAGGACGAGGCTTATGCGCCACTCAAGGCAAAGGTCAACGAAGAGGCACAGAAGATAGGCAAGGAGAAGGGCTTCGCTTTCATTTTGAATACCGATAACAATGCTGCCCCTTATCTCAATGCAGAGATGGGAGAGGATATTACAGCTGTGCTGGAGGAGAGACTGAAATGATGCTACCTCAGAATCCCGGACCTATCGGAGTGTTTGACTCTGGGTATGGTGGTCTAACCATCCTGCATGGTTTGCGACAGTTATTGCCACAGTATGACTACATGTACTTGGGCGACAATGCTCGTGCACCCTATGGATCGCGCTCGTTTGAGGTGGTGTATAAGTTCACCCGTCAGGCTGTGCTTAAACTTTTCTCCATGGGTTGTCATTTGGTTATCCTGGGGTGTAACACTGCTTCAGCCAAGGCTTTGCGTTCCATCCAGCAGCGAGACCTCCCAGAGTTGGATCCAGACCGTCGCGTGTTGGGCATCATCCGACCTACCGCCGAGGTGATAGGAAGTCTCACCAAAAGTCGCCATGTGGGCATCCTTGCTACCGAGGGAACCATCAAGAGTGAGAGTTACAAGATGGAGATAGGCAAGTTGTGGCCAGATATCCAGGTGAGCGGGGTGGCTTGCCCGCTCTGGGCTGCCATCGTGGAGGCTAACGAGGCAGACAGTCCTGGTGCAGATTATTTCGTGAAGAAGCGTATCGATCAGCTGATGCGCAAGGATAAGGATATCGATGCCATCATTCTGGGGTGTACCCACTATCCTCTCTTGATGAGCAGCATTGTGAAGAATTTGCCCGATGGTGTTAGGGTTGTGCCGCAGGGACAGTATGTTGCCAATAGTCTGAAAGACTATCTGACGCGCCACCCACAGATGGAGCAGCTGATAACCAAACAGGGTACTTGCCAGTATCTCACCACGGAGAGTGAGAAAAAGTTTGAGGATTCGGCGCAGATTTTCCTTCATGAGAAGGTTAACGTGAAGCATGTTGACCTGGAATAATTAAGAATTAATGATTAAGAATTAATAATTATGCAAGAAACAAGACAAAACCGTATATCAAGACTCCTCCAGAAGGAGTTGAGCCTTATTTTTCAGTCACAAACCCGCATGATGCACGGTGTGATGGTAAGTGTAACCAAGGTGAGAATTAGCCCAGACTTGAGTATCTGCACCGCCTACCTGAGTGTGTTCCCATCTGAGAAGGGTGAGGAAATATTGAAGAACATCACTGCCAACGAGAAGACCATCCGCTATGATTTGGGTAAGAAGGTGAGAAACCAGTTGCGTATCATCCCGGAACTTCGCTTCTTCCTAGACGATAGTTTGGATTATTTGGAGCGCATTGATGAACTCTTGAAAAAGTAAAATGGTAAAAAAGTAAAAGGGTAAAAAGAGATGAATGAATCTTATCCCCCTTTGTTAAGGTAAGAAAGGCAGACTGATGAATTTTCCGTTCTTTATAGCTCGCAGGTATCTCTTCTCCAAGAAGAGCACACATGTCATCAATATCATTAGTTCTATCTCTGTGATAGGTGTAGCTGTGGCTACGATGGCATTGGTTATTGTGTTGAGCGTATTCAATGGCTTCCACGACTTGGTGGCAACGCTCTTCACTAGTTTCGACCCACAGCTCAAGGTGATGCCAGTGGAGGGAAAGACAGCCCCTGCCGATGATCCGATACTGACCCAAATACGCCAATTGCCACAGGTGGATGTGGCTACGGAGACGGTGGAGGACCAGGCACTTGCCATCTACCAAGACCGGCAGGCTATGGTGAAGGTCAAGGGCGTGGACGACAATTTCTCAGAACTATCCCATATCAACGACATTCTCTATGGTGATGGCACTTTCTCGCTCCATGCTGCCAACTTGCAGTATGGTACCGTAGGTATCCGTCTAGCACAAGACTTGGGGATGGGTGCGCAATGGGATGGATTTCTCAAGATTTATGCCCCAAAGAAGGAGGGACAACTCGACATGACCAATCCTGGTGATGGCTTTGTCGCCGACTCATTGGTCTCGCCGGGAGTGCTCTTTGCTGTGAAGCAGTCAAAGTATGACAAAAACTATATCGTCACATCCATCTCTTTTGCCCGTAATCTCTTCGGGCAGCAGGGCATGTTGAGCGACTTAGAGATTCGACTCAAACCAGGAAGTGACCTGGATGCTGTGAAGGCACAAATGCAGCAGATTGCCGGCAACAAATATAGGGTACTCGACCGATTCGAACAACAGGAGGATACCTTTAAAATCATGTCTATCGAGAAACTGATGGCTTACATCTTCCTCACCTTCATCCTGGTGGTGGCATGTTTCAATATCATCGGCTCACTCTCGATGCTCATCATTGACAAAAAAAATGATGTGGTGACCCTACGTAACTTGGGTGCCACAGACAAGCAGATAACGCATGTGTTCCTCTTTGAAGGTAGAATGATAGCCGTGATTGGAGCCGTGATTGGTATCGGACTGGGCTTGTTGCTCTGCTTGTTGCAGCAGCAGTATGGATTCGTGCGTTTGGGCGACTCAGAAGGCTCATTTATCGTGGATGCTTACCCGGTGAGCGTACATTATACAGATGTTGCTATCATTTTTATGACAGTCATCGCCGTGGGATGGCTTGCCGTATGGTATCCGGTAAGGGCATTGAGCAAGAGATTGCTGAGCTAAAAGATTCTTATGGAGCAACGGAAAGCCTCGTACTTGGTATTGTAAAGTACGAGGCTTTTTATTATTTCTTGCGTATCAATGTGAGCCCATCACGCAATGGGAGGATTACCACTTCCACACGTGGGTCGTTGGCTATCAGGTCATTGAAGGCTCGAATGCTCTGGGTCTGGTGGTCTCGGTCGTAGGCAGGGTCGACAACATGACCATCCCATAGTGTGTTGTCGGCAAGAATATAACCGCCGGGATTCAATATTTTCATCACCATCTCATAGGTCTCGATATAAGTACGTTTGTCGCCGTCCACGAAAGCCATGTCGAACTTAACTCCCAGCTTAGGGGCTTCCACATTGGCGTCACCGATGCGAAAGTCTATCTTGTCAGCAACCTCAGAGCCTTCTATCCATGGACGGGTAAAGTCTTCCATCTCATCGTTAATCTCAAAGGTATAGAGCTTACCATCTTTTTCTAGTCCCTGTGCCAGGCAGATGGCACTATAGCCACTGAAAGTTCCCACCTCCAGAATGTTCTTGGGGCGAATCATCTGCACCAACATCTTGAGTAAGCGTCCCTGGATATGGCCGCTCGCCATACGCCCATGGATGGTGTGGATGTTGGTGGCACGATAGAGGCGATAGAGATAATCGCCTTCGGGCTCAATGTGGTCGCAGATATAACGGTCTATGAGTTCAGTCTCTGTCATTTCTTCCAGAATTCTATGCAGTTGTAACAAAATGTTAGTTTGAACAGTGAATATTACTTGTCTCCTTTCTGTGCGAGGATGCCGGCGATGGCAAGGTCGTAAGAAGCGAGGCCGAAGCCACAAATCACCCCTAGGCATGCGCATGAGAGAAAAGAGTGGTGGCGGAACTCTTCACGTTTGTGAACATTGGAGATGTGAACCTCCACCACCGGGCACTTCATGCTACGGATGCAATCCTGCAAGGCGATGCTGGTGTGGGTATAGGCACCGGCGTTGAGCACGACTCCATCATAGGTGAATCCAACTTCCTGAAGTTTGTTGATGAGCTCTCCCTCGACATTGCTTTGATAATACTCTATCTCGATGTCAGGATACTTAGCTTTCAATTCGGGAAGATAGCTCTCGAAGGAGTTGCTTCCATAGATGCCTGGCTCGCGAACGCCCAGCAGGTTCAGATTAGGGCCATTGATAATTTGTATTTTCATAATCAAAAAAGTTTTTGAGTTCGATATCAATTATTTTTTATATCTTTGCAACGCATTTGTGCTATTGCAACTGCAAAGGTAAATATAAATTTGGAAACAGACAAGAAAATGGAGAACGAAATGATAAAGAATTACATGAGATACCTCAAGTTGGAGCGCAATTACTCGCCAAATACCCTTGAGGCTTATCGCCATGATTTGCAGTATCTGTTAGAGTATGTGGGGCAAAACGACCTTGCGATTACTGAGATGAAGCTGGAAAACTTGGAGAATTTCTCGGCGAGTCTCCATGACAAGGGAGTTACAGCTCGCACGCAAGCTCGTATCTTGAGTGGTGTACGCTCCTTCTACCGTTTCTTGGTACTTGATGATTATATCCAGGACGACCCCACGGAATTGCTAGTCTCTCCACAGATAGGTCTGCATCTACCCGAATATCTTTCCGTGGAAGAAGTTGACATGATGGAGGCTGCCATTGACCTCTCCAAATGGGAGGGTCAGCGCAACAAGGCAATCATAGAGACCCTGTTCTCCTGTGGACTTCGAGTTTCGGAACTCGTAAACCTCAAGAAGAGCGACCTCTTTGAGGAAGAAAAGTTTGTGAGGATACTGGGTAAGGGAAGCAAGGAACGCTTGGTTCCCATTTCCACTAAGGCATTGAAAGAAATCCACCTGTGGTATGTCGATCGTAACCTGATGAAGATAAAGCCAGGCGAGGAAGACTATGTGTTCTTGAATCGCCGAGGTGCTCACCTCACCCGCACCATGATACTTATCATGATTAAGCGTACCGCAGAGAATGCCGGCATCAAGAAGACCATCTCGCCCCATACCCTGAGGCATAGTTTTGCCACGGCTTTACTTAAGGGAGGCGCAGACTTGCGTGTGATTCAGGCACTGCTGGGACATGAGGATATTGGTACCACCGAAATCTATACGCATGTCGAAACTTCAGACTTGCGGCGTACCATCTTGGAACATCATCCTCGCAACATGATGCCACATAATGACTAATCTGCTAAGATTCAGTTATAAAAGGTCAATTTTTCAGTATAAAGTAACGATATGTGAGGAAAAATGTGTAACTTTGCACCCGCAAAAAATAGAAGCGTTAAAATAAGTAATCAATAATAATAGAAAATATGTCATATTTGTTTTCATCAGAATCAGTTTCTGAAGGACATCCAGATAAAGTGTCTGACCAGATTTCAGACGCCTTGCTCGATCAGTTCTTGGCTTATGACGACCATGCTCACTGTGCTATCGAGACCTTTTGTACAACAGGTCAGGTAGTCATTATGGGTGAGGTTCGCTCCAATGTATATGTTGACTTGCAGACCATAGCCCGCAAGACCATTAAGAAGATAGGCTACACCAAGAGTGAGTATCAGTTTGATGGCGACTCTTGTGGTGTGCTCACAGCCATCCATGAGCAGAGCGATGACATCAACCGTGGTGTAAGCCGCGAGGAAGATGAGAACCAAGGTGCTGGCGACCAAGGCATGATGTTCGGTTATGCTACAAACGAGACCGATAACTACATGCCTGTTTCGCTCGACTTGGCACAGCTCATCATGCGTGTTCTTGCTGATATCCGCAAGGAAGGCAAGGTGATGACTTATCTCCGCCCAGACTCAAAGAGCCAGGTGACCATAGAATATTCAGATGATAATATCCCACAGCGCATTGATACCATTGTGGTTTCTACCCAGCATGACGACTTCATCAAGAAAGCGAATGGTGAGGACGATGACGAGGCAATGTTGGCTAAGATTCGTGAGGATGTGCTCAATATCTTGATTCCTCGTGTAAAGACTCACCTGAGTGACAAGGTGCTTGCTCTCTTCAACGATGACATCAAGTACTTTGTGAACCCAACAGGCAAGTTTGTTATCGGTGGTCCTCACGGTGATACAGGTCTTACTGGTCGTAAAATTATCGTTGATACCTACGGTGGCAAGGGTGCCCATGGTGGAGGTGCTTTCTCTGGCAAGGATTCCAGCAAGGTGGATCGCTCTGCTGCTTATGCAGCCCGCTACATAGCCAAGAACATGGTGGCAGCAGGTGTTGCCGATGAGATGTTGGTTCAGGTAAGTTATGCCATCGGTGTGGCAGAGCCAGTGAGCATCTATGTGAATACTTATGGGCGTAGTCATGTAGATATGAAGGATTGCGAGATTGCCAATAAGATAGCAGAGATGTTCGACCTTCGCCCTAAGGCTATCGAGCGCCAGCTGAAGTTGCGCCAGCCTATGTTCCTGGAGACGGCCGCCTATGGTCATATGGGTCGCAAAAACGAAGTGGTAGAAAAAACCTTCACCAGTCGTTACCATGAGGCTAAGACCATGAAGGTAGAACTGTTTACCTGGGAGAAATTGGATAAGGTAGACGAAATAAAGAAGGTTTTCGGACTTTAAAGAATGGTGCAACAAGCAGATTCTATACAGACAGAAGCAGCTATTGAGGCTGGGGTACAGCGTCAAGCAGGGCAGCAACATGGCAGCCAACTCACACCTAAGCAGGTGCTGAGTTGGCTGCCAAAGAATGCAACCCCTGCCCAGCAGGACTCTATGGTGAGGGCGCACATCAAGCCTAGTGAGATACACTGGAGCACGATGCCCGATACCTTGCACTTGCCAGGACAGAAGGCAGGCAAGAGCTTTCGTGATGTGAGTTTGCCTCAGTATTACCGGGAATCGTTCTTCTCTAACGACTCTCTCTTCCATCCGGAGCTGAAGGGTGGCAGAATGGGCGTGGCTGGAGACCCTGTGCCTTATACGGTGGCAGGCGATAACTTCATCACCTCGTTGCTGTTGCTTTGTTTCGTGTTGGCATGTGTGGCATTTGCCAAGTCAAAGCATTTTATCATGCGTCAGGCAAAAGCATTCTTCCGTACTCCTCGTCAGGGTACTACGGTCATCACAGAGACAAGTAGTGAGGTACGTTTCCAGTTTTTCTTAGTGTTGCAGACTTGTCTCTTGGTGGCAATCGGCTTCTTTATCTATTCGAAGGCATCCATCAGCGATACATTCATCATTGAGCAAAACCTGGTCATCAGCATCTATGCCAGTTGTGTGATGGGCTATTTCTTAATCAAGATGTTGCTCTATATGCTATCGGGTTGGGTGTTTTTTGATAAGAAAAAAAATGAACAATGGCTTAAGGCATACCTCTTTCTGCTGTCATGCGAAGGGGTATTGCTGTTTCCTGTAGTCATGTTGCTGTCTTACTTCGATTTATCGCTCCAAGTAGCGGTGATATATACACTTGTAGTACTCGTATTGGTCAAATTATTGTCATTTTATAAGAGTTACATCATCTTTTTTAAAAGAAATGGCATGTTTTTGCAAATATTTTTGTACTTTTGTGCCCTCGAAGTGGTACCTTTGTTCGCCCTATGGGGTGGGCTTGTATTAATCAGTCATTATTTGAAAATAAACTTTTAAGACAAGATGATTAAAAAGATTTTAGTTTCTCAGCCAAAACCAGCGAGTGAGAAATCTCCGTATTATGACATCCAGAAGGAGTTTGGGGTGGAATGCGTATTCCGTCCATTCTTCAAGGTTGAGGGACTTACAGCGAAAGAGTTCCGTCAGCAGAAAATTAATCTGCTCGACTATACTGCAGTAGTATTCACCTCTCGTCATGCGGTAGACAACTACTTTAAGTTGGCGAAGGAGATGCGAATCACTATTCCAGAGGACATGAAGTATTTCTGTGTGATTGAGACAATCGCACTCTATATTCAAAAATATGTGCAGTACCGTAAGCGTAAGGTGTTCTTTGGTGATACAGGTAAGATTGATGGACTCATGGCGCAGATGACTCGCCACAAGAACGAAAAATATCTTGTTCCATTGAGTAGTGTCCACAACGATGACATCAAAAACCTTCTCGATGAGAAAAAGTTGAAGCACACAGAGTGTGTGATGTATCGCACCGTAAGCAACGATTTCAGTGAAGAAGAAGTTAAGAACTTCGACTACGATATGATGGTCTTCTTCAGTCCGACTGGTGTGAAGGCTTTGAAGAAAAACTTCCCAGCCTTTGTACAGGGTGACATTGTCGTAGCAGCTTTTGGTCCAGCCACAGCCAAGGCGGTAGAAGAGGAAAAACTTCGCCTAGACCTAGAGGCTCCTAGCAAGGAGTTCCCTTCAATGACCGGTGCGCTGAAAGACTATCTGAAGCGAAATAATAAATAAAGGCTAACGCATTTTTATCTTATGTTGACAACAAACGATTACACATTTGGTAAGGAAGAGCATCTCTGTAGGCAAACACTTATCGACCAACTCTTCGGAGGCAATGCCCATACCATGATGGCATGGCCCTTGAAGATTGTGTATCTTCTTGTTGACACAGATGCTCAGCCAAAGATGCCAGTACAGTTGTTGGTAAGCGTGTCCAAGCGTTCCTTTAAGAGAGCCGTGAAGCGCAACCGTGTGAAACGACAGATACGCGAGAGTTATCGCTTCAACAAGTTGTATTTGCAAGAGAAGGTCTCTGCCATGACAGGCAAGCAACTGCTTATTGCGATTATCTGGCAAGATGGCAAACTTCACGACTCGGTGGAGATTGAGACCAAAATGCAGAAGGTATTAAATAGACTGGCAGATAAGTTATGAGAGTTCTTTGCATGATTTGGCTATGGAGCAAGAAAGTGCTCACCTGGGTGTTGGTGTTTCCCATCCTGTTTTATCAGAAGTGTGTCACTCCTTACACGCCTCCCTCTTGCCGATTCCAGCCTACATGCTCAGAATATGCTCGTCAGGCTATCTTGAAGCACGGCCCGTTTAAGGGCTTAGCACTGGCTATATGGCGCATCCTAAGATGCAATCCCTGGGGTGGTTCGGGCTATGATCCCGTGCCGTAAGTTTCCGACAATGGTGTCGGGCCCCTACACATTATTATATAATATATATTAAGAATCTCATTCGATGGCAAAAAACTTTGTTGAAGAATTGAAATGGCGCGGTATGCTGGCGCAGATGATGCCAGGTACTGAGGAATATCTCAACACCCACATGGTGTCGGCCTATCTCGGAACTGACCCTACTGCAGACTCTCTGCATATCGGTCACCTTTGTGGTATCATGATGTTGCGTCACTTGCAGCGTTGTGGTCATAAGCCTTATCTGCTCGTAGGTGGTGCCACAGGTATGATTGGCGACCCTTCTGGCAAGAGCCAGGAGCGTAACCTTCTCGATTCTGAGACTCTCTATCATAACCAGGAAGCTATCAAGAAGCAGGTATCTAAGTTTCTCGACTTCGATGGCGCTGAGCCTAACAAGGCAGAGATGGTGAACAATTACGACTGGATGAAGGACTTTACTTTCCTCGATTTCGCTCGTGAGGTGGGTAAGCACATCACAGTCAACTATATGATGGCAAAGGATAGCGTACAGAAGCGTTTGAATGGTGAGGCTCGTGACGGATTGTCTTTCACAGAGTTCACCTATCAGTTGCTTCAGGGCTACGATTTCCTCTACCAGTATCAGAAGTATGGCGTTCGTCTCCAGCTTGGTGGTAACGACCAGTGGGGTAACATGACTACTGGTACAGAGCTGATTCACCGTACTCTCGGCAATGATGCAGAGTGCTTCTGCTTGACTTGTCCATTGATTACCAAGGCAGACGGCAAGAAATTTGGTAAGACAGAGAGCGGTAACATTTGGTTGGATCGTAACCGTACCACTCCTTATGCTTTCTATCAGTTCTGGCTCAACGTGAGCGATGAGGATGCTGAGAAGTATATCAAGATATTCACCGACCTCGACAAGGAGACTATCGATGCCCTCGTAGAGGAGCACAAGCAGGATCCAGGTCGCCGCATCCTTCAGAAGCGTTTGGCTGAGGAGGTAACAGTGATGGTTCACTCTAAGGAAGACCTTGATATGGCTATTGCTGCCAGCAACATCCTCTTTGGCAAGGCTACCAAGGAGAATCTCGCACAGCTCGATGAGGCTACCTTGAACGATGTCTTCGCCAATGTACCTCACTATACCCTCGACAAGAATTTGCTTGGTGGTACAGCTGTAGACCTCTTCAATCAGGAAGGTATGCAGATCTTCCCTAGCAAGAGCGAGATGCGTAAGCTCGTCAAGGGTGGTGGCGTTTCTCTCAACAAGGAGAAACTTGCTGCTTTCGACCAGGTAGTAACAGCCGATGACCTTATCGACGGCAAGTATCTCTTGATGCAGAAAGGCAAGAAGAATTACTTCTTGATTACAGTTAAATAAGATACTCTGAACAATTTGAGAGGCGAAAATGCAGTTTTTCGCCTCCCAAATGCAAAAAGTCGCTAAATAATTTGGTGGTGGAGAAAAAATCCATTACCTTTGCAGACGGTTTGATTGTCCTATGGTGTAATGGTAGCACTACAGTTTTTGGTTCTGTCAGTGGTGGTTCGAATCCGCCTGGGACAACATAACACAAATAACCCTTCAAGTCTTTACGGATTTGGAGGGTTATTTGTTTGTATAAAGGGTAAAGATTCGCCAAAGAAGTGTATAAATTGAGAAAATAAGTAAAAAGAGTGCATCTTTCGTATGATAAAAAGAAGATAATAAAAAAGTTTTTGTATCTTTGCAGATAGAAAGGTGAATAATGGCACCTATAAACAAGCAAAACAAATCAAACAATTAACATAAATACAAAAGTATGGACTTTAACAAACTATTCTCATTGGAGGGTAAGGTTGCCCTCGTGACAGGAGCCGCTTATGGTATCGGTTTCGCTATCGCTGAGGCTTATGCCAAGGCTGGTGCTAAGATTGCTTTCAACTGCCGTAGCCAGCATCACATGGATCAGGCTTTGGCTGATTATAAGGCTAAGGGTATTGATGCGAAGGGTTATATCTGTGATGTTACCGACGAGGAACAGGTAAAGAATATGGTTGCCGACATCGAGAAGGAACTCGGTGTTATCGACATCTTGGTCAACAATGCGGGTATCATCAAGCGTATCCCTATGACAGAGATGAGCGTGGATGATTTCAAGCAGGTGATAGACATCGACCTTACTGCTCCATTCATCGTTTCAAAGGCAGTTATTCCTGGTATGATTAAGAAGGGTCATGGCAAGATTATCAACATCTGCTCTATGATGAGTGAACTGGGTCGTGAAACTGTTTCTGCATACGCTGCAGCCAAGGGCGGTCTGAAGATGTTGACTCGTAACATCTGCTCAGAGTATGGTGAGTATAATATCCAGTGTAATGGCTTGGGTCCAGGCTATATAGCAACTCCACAGACCGCTCCATTGCGTGAGCGTCAGGCTGATGGCAGCCGTCATCCATTCGACAGCTTTATTTGTGCCAAGACACCAGCTGGTCGTTGGTTGGAGCCAGAGGAGTTGGAAGGTCCTGCTGTGTTCTTGGCTTCTGATGCCTCTAATGCTGTGAATGGCCATATCCTCTACGTGGATGGCGGAATCTTGGCTTACATTGGTAAGCAACCAAAATAATAAGGAAAAATATAGTTTTCTACGGTGATGCCTTAGGATAACTTATCCCAAAATAAAGGGCAGTCCTCTCGGGCTGCCCTATATTTGTTGCTAAAATAATCTTTACAATTATTTGTTGAGTGCATCAGCGAGCTCAGCACCAGCCTTAAACTTAGCTACCTTCTTGGCTGCAATCTGAATCTTCTCCTTTGTCGCAGGGTTGATACCCTCGCGAGCAGGGCGCTCGTTAACGCTGAATGTACCAAAGCCTACCAACTGGATCTTGTCACCTGCGATGAGGGCTTCCTTCAACGCATTAGTTGTTGCTTCGAGAGCGGCCTTAGCCTGTGCCTTTGTAATCTCTGCACCTGCAGCAATCTTGTCGATCAATTCTGTCTTGTTCATAATTTTACGTTATTAAATGATTAGTAATTTTGTTCTTTTGTCGAATTTGCTTACAAATATAGCTTTTTCCTTTTAAAGTTCAAATAAAAAATGCAGAAAAGTGCAGAAAATAATGAAAAATTAGCCTAATGTGCTCGTTTTTTAGTGTTTTCACGGATATTTTTCGTAATTTTGCCACGAATTTCAGTTTAATATAAAAGATAAGACTATGCGCAATATACCTATAGTAACGAAGAACTTGTTGATAGTGAATGTGGTTGCCTTCTTGGTTTGCTTCTTGATGGGCAAGGATGCCAGTGGTAGTTATGTGCTCAACAACCTGTTGGGTCTCCACTTCTTCATGGCTTCCGATTTCCATATCTATCAGCTCATCACCTACATGTTTATGCACGGCGGTTTCGAACATATTATTTTCAATATGTTCGCCCTTTGGATGTTTGGCTGTGTCGTAGAAAGAGTGTGGGGGGCCAAGAAGTTCCTTTTTTATTACATTGCTTGCGGCGTTGGTGCCGGATTGTTCCAAGAGGCAGCTCAGTATGTCACGTTTATGGTAAAGGATATGGGGGCTTACGATTTCGTGAGCATCGATGGAGCCCGGATGGCGATGGGCGAATATCTCAATCTTTGGACAACCGTAGGTGCGTCGGGTGCCATTTATGCCATCTTGCTTGCCTTCGGTATGATTTACCCTAACGAGCGTATCTTCATATTCCCACTACCAGTGCCAATCAAGGCAAAGTACTTCGTGATAGGCTATGCGGCCATTGAGTTGGTGTCTGCTTTGGCTACCACGGGAGATGGTGTGGCTCACATCGCCCACTTGGGAGGTATGGTCTTTGGATTCTTCATGATTCGCTACTGGCGCAAGCAGGTGGAGGGTGGCTATCATGGTTCTGCCACCTCGGATGCCTTCGACAAGTTGCGTGGCATGTTTGGTGGGCGCAACAAGCAACGCCAAGACTTTACCTATACACGTAATGAGCATTACAATACCCAGAGCCAGCAACAGGGCTGGGAGCAGAATGCTCATAAGAAGGCAAGTCAGGAAGAGATTGACCGTATACTTGATAAGATAAGGAAGAGTGGTTACGACAGCCTGACGAAGGATGAGAAGCAAGCACTTTTCGATCAGAGTAATAAATAAGCAATTAGGATGAAACGACTTTTCTATGGTCAAGGGAATTAAAGACTTTACACTGAGGATGATAGCCGGAGCCAATGTGGGCACGGTCATCATCATGTTGCTGGTGGGATATTCGGATATGCTTAGCCCAGAGAAATATCCGGCTTTCACCAATGCGGGATTGCTGTTTCCTATATTCTTGGTTATCAATTTTGGCTTTCTCGTATATTGGCTTCTTTTCAGAGCCAAGTATGCGGCCATCCCCATTTTTGGCTTCTTGGTTTCTTTTGTACCAGTGCGTCAGTACATGCCAATTAATTTCAATGGAAAGGTGCCTAAGGACTGCGTCAAGGTGCTTTCCTATAATACTTGGAACTTTGGACAGGAGATGGACGACGATGAGGGTACCAACATCTCGCTCTCTTATCTGCGAGAGCAGGATGCCGACATCGTATGTTTGCAAGAGGCGATGCCCAATGCCAAGAATGTTCATCAGATAGATAGCCTGCTGAAACCTTTGTATGCTTATCAGGATACCACTGTTCATCCGAATGGTGGCAACTGCTTGATGCTCCTGAGCAAGTATCCCATAGAGGGTAAGGAACTGATTCCGTATGAGTCGAAGGGCAACATGAGTGTGGCTTATCATCTCAGGGTGAAGGGCAAGCCTGTGCTGCTCATCAACAATCATCTCGAAACTACAGGGTTGAGCCTGGAAGACCGCAAGCAGTTCAAGAACCTTGTGGTGGGCAAGCTGCAAGTGGATACCGCTGAGGAAACCAGCAAACTCCTGGTGGTAAAGCTGGCTGAGGCAACTCGCAAGAGAGCTCCCGAGGCTGAGGCGGTGGCTCGATACATTGAGCGGCACAAGGGCATGAGCATCATCCTCTGTGGTGACTTCAACGATGGGCCAATCTCGTATGTCCATCGTACAATCGCCAAGAACCTGACAGACTGCTACATCGCCAGTGGCAATGGCCCGGGTATCAGCTATCATCACGGTGGCTTTTTTGTGCGTATCGACAACATCATGTGTTCCAAGGATTGGAAGCCGTATGAATGCTATGTGGACGACAAAATATCTGTTTCCGACCACTATCCTATCATCTGTAAGCTAAAAATGCACCCGAAACATCAAAAATAGGGCAAATTATTCTTATAAAAGAAAAAAAATGCTTATTTTTGCACAACTTTATGGAGAAATAAATAATTAATAACAAAAATAGAAATGCAAAACAAAGGAATTGTAATTTGTGTAGCCGTCTTACTGACGCTTGCAAGTATCTTCTATTTGTCATTCTCGTTTGCCACACGTTACTATGACAGCGAGG
>CAVCRI010000054.1:0-16863 GCA_963604545.1 Lachnospiraceae bacterium
CATATTTGCCACTGGGCTTGTGGTGCTGCCAGCCCAAAGATATTTGCCGTATGGCTGTGAACTAGTGTAAAGACCTGCATCGGCCTCTGCAACTGGTGCCAGGGTGAGAGCTTGCTGTGCGGTGTTGTCTCTTCCGTCAACATTTCCACCTTTAGTTACGGTAAATTGTGGAGCCAAGTCGAAGCCCACAGTAAGTTTGTCCTTGATGGTTGTCTGTGCGCTAATCTTGAGATTGATGCGCTGGAATCCTGTATTGATGACTATGCCATCTTGGGTAATATATCCCAGAGAGGCACGATAGTTACTCTTTTTGTTGCCTGATGAGATGGAGAGATTGTAGTTTTGGGCAAGTGCGCTTTGGAAGATAGCTTTCTGCCAGTCGATGAGGGCGAGACCACCATAGTTTGGCATATCCCATCGTGGGTCGTTCACATAGTTGGCACTGGCACTGCCTATGATGGCTATACGTTCGGCATAGCTATCTGTTGCCTTGGCGCCTTTCAGCCCATATTGATTAACATAGCGCACATTATTAGATTTCTTTCTCCATTCTATCCATTCCTCTGGAGACATGATGTCTATATAGCGTTCTGGGGTGCTAAGTGAGTAGTCTGCGCTAAAGTTTACCCTCGTCTTGCCGTCGTCATTGCCTTTTTTCGAGGTAATGATGACCACGCCATTGGCTCCACGGCTACCATAGATGGCGCTAGATGAGGCATCTTTCAGTACCTCGATGCTTTCGATGTCTTGAGGATTGATATTTACGAGGTCGAAGTCTTCGTCCATCGGAACACCATCCACAACGAAGAGAGGATTGGAGTTTCCGCTCTCATTGATGGAGGTTGCACCACGTACGTTGATTTGCACTCCGCTTCCAGGTGCTCCGCTAGTGGTTCGTACTTCTACGCCTGCCAGTTCTCCTTGCAATGCACTCGCAATATTGCTTACAGGTCGGTCTTTCAGCAGGTCGCCCTTCACTTTGGCTACGGCATTGGTTACGTCTCCTTTCTTTACAGAGCCATAGCCGATAACCACCACTTCGTCCATTACTTTTGCGTCATCTTTCAGCACTACGTCCATTGTGCCAACTTTTACTTTCAGATTTTCTGTTTTCATTCCTATATAGGAATATTCTAGGGTTGCAGTGTTGCTGGGTACTTCGATCGTGTATTTGCCATCTATGTCGGTGATAACCCCAATAGTGCCTGCCTTGATGGATACGCCTATCAGAGGCTCGCCGTTTTGGTCGGTTACAGTTCCTTGTATGGTCTTGGTGTTTTGAGCCAAGCTATTCAGACTGGTACTTGCTAATATGAGGGTAAATAATATATGTTTCATAACTGTTCTTCTTCGATTGTTTTAAATTGTTTCCACGTCTCTTGTTCCTCGTAGAGGCTTTTGCTTCCTATAGGAACATATAGCGTGGTTTTGCTTATGTATTCTCCGAATGCATCATCGGCGGTGGTGGGAGGAGTTGGTGCCTCGATATGCAATTCCTTTAGCCCATTACAGTATCCGAAAGCCAACCTTTCGATGGTCTTTGTCGAGGCAGGCAGAGTGACGGTGAGTAGTCTTTTGCATTGTCCGAAACAGGCTTTTGGAATGATTTCTACTCCTTCTGGAATATTGATGCTGTTAAGAGTTACGCAGTTGCAGAAAGCTCCATCTCCTAGATAGGTTACACTGTCGGGAAG
Organism: Lachnospiraceae bacterium; assembly: GCA_963604545.1. Taxonomy (GTDB): domain Bacteria; phylum Bacteroidota; class Bacteroidia; order Bacteroidales; family Bacteroidaceae; genus Prevotella. The sequence continues at coordinate 1,695 of CAVCRI010000054.1, forward strand.
AGTGATGCTAGTCAGCTCGTTGTTGTTGGCGAAAGCCATATTGTCTATTCCTGTGATGTCGTATGCCCAATGGTCTATCACGACCATTGGGGGAATCTCGATGTCGTCGGTATAGGTTGCTATCTTGGCACTATTGTTTTCACTTAGGTGAAGTGGTATGCTTGGGTCGTATGTAATCCATGCTTTACCGTTTCCTTTGTCACGGATAAACAGCTGATTGCCGCTTTGTAAAGTGCATTCTTTGACCGTCTCCTTTGGAGTGCAGTCGTTGTCATCAAGGCATGAGCACAAAGTGCTCGTGCCTATTAGTAGAATGGTTAATATAAGAGAGCTTTTGTTCATAATGGTGATCTTTTTTATTTGTTTCTGTATTCCTCTACCAAATGTTGGTAGTTAGTGAAGTTATATCCATATTCATTAGGTTGGGCTGGGGCAAGAAAGAGAAAAGCTGGTAGCATTCCTTCCTTGTCTCGTTTGTTAAGAAGTTCTTTGGCATCCAGACTCTTAAAACTGTTCTTGGTCAGCTTCTTGTCGTTGTCCCATTTCTTGGTCGTTTGATTCCAAGAGAAGGAGTTATTTTGGAGAACGCAGTCTTGTTTGTCGCCATCTACCATTATTAGGTGTTTGTTGCTCTTGATGGCATCAGAACCGTATGAGAGACAGTTCTCAATGACATGCCCATAGCCATTCACGTTGCTGCAGCCATTTTCTGTTTTGTCCTTGCGGTTGGTCATGTTATAGTTGGCTCCTCCATTTTTGTAGGCAGAGCAGTGGATGAAATGTAGCCCACCTAAATGATGATTGGCGTAGAAGCCATTGGCTCGATTTTCGGCAGAGATACAGTTTTCTGCAACGTGCATAGGTGCTTTCTCGAATTTTGTCCTCGCTATTTTCCCCATACCGTAGCCACCGCATTTGAATCCGTTTCCATCGGCAATCTTCTTATCTTCTCCATTAACCAGGGTAAGTCCGTTTTTATATGCGATGCTATATAGAAACTTCACGGGAGCTTGAGCGTTGATGAGGTCGTATCCATCGTCACTGTTATACCAGGCACGGCATCCTATGAAAACATTATCCTCGCTGTCGAGTGTGCCGGGATGGCAACCAAATCCATCGCTGTTGCCTCCCTTTCCATTTTCCGAAACGGTGTCGAAGTTGTTGTATGCGTCACAATTAATAAAATAGTTGTGGGCGCATTTCTTGATGAGATAGAAACCTATACCCATACCGTCGTGGGCAGCGATATTCTCTAGTTTGTTGTATGAAGCATTGAATATTCTGAAGTTCTCGCTTTGGGTATGTGTTGCTTGTGTTACTTGTATTCCAATGGTCTCCACATTCTTTATGTGGATATAACTGCCTGTCAGTAGGAAACCAGTGATACGGGCATTGGGCTTTATTCCTGAGAAATCGAATACAGGTCGATTGCCTAGAGAGTCCAATATGCCGATGTAACTGATTGGCTTTTTTGCTGTTCCGCTTTTGTCGAGCAAAAAAGCTACGGCGTATACCTTTTGGTAGTTGGGAGCCATCAGGTCTTTGTCCTTGATTTTGTAAGTGCCAGGCATGATATATATGGTATCTCCTGGTGTTACGAGCGATTGCGCTTTGGCAAGAGTGGCGAAAGTGCTTGATGAACTTTCGCCGTTGCTCTTGTCGTCTCCAGTAGGGGATATATAATATGCTTTGGTAGTTATGACCTCTTTTGGGGCATTGCTTTTGCTTGCTGCTGTTGTTATTCCGTTATTGTTTTGTCTGCGCTCGATAGTGATTTTATCAACTTTGGCTGGGCTTACTAAGTAGGCTCGCTTAATCCGCAGCTCGGTCTTTCCATCAGCAGGAATGAACGTGATGTTCTTTTTAATGCTAGTAAAGAGGTAGTTGTAACCACTTCCGTCATGTGTTTGTAGGGTGCCCGCCTTTTTGCTCAACTTGAGCAAATTCAGTTTTTGTCGCTTGAATGACGGTGTTTCGTTGGTAGCAGTCAGCGAGTACTCTGTATTGGGCTTTCCGCTTACGATGACTCCTACCTGGGCAGGTATCACATTGCCCACCTTGACGAGCTTTACGAGATTACTTGCGCTGCCTGGTATTACTCCATAGGCTGTCAGTCCATCTGGTACGGCGAGATTCTCGCCAGAGAGGTTGCCGAAAACAGCGTAACCGTCAGTTCCAGTCTTCACCATATAGTAGTTCCAGTCTTCTTCGGCTGAGTCAGACTCGTTCTTGGTACTAGCAATAATATCTACTTTACCATCATTCTTGGGAAGGTTGATTTTCTTGATGTTAATGTATTTCTTCAAGATGTTTGCCTTGTACATCAGCTGGGCTACCAATTGGGCGTTGACTCTTGCTCCGAGCTCGTTGGTGTGGGTGCAGCCGCCTGCTGGGAAGAATTGCTTGCAACCTTGTGGTCCCCATGATTCCATATATTGTTTGCAGACAGTAGTGAGGTCTAGACATTGTACCTTTAGCGAGTCTGCCACTTTCTTCATGTGGTAAGGAAAGTCGTAGGTGTGATTGTTTTCATCCACATCGTGCGCTTTTCCGTTGTCGATTCGCCCTAGGCGAGATATTTGGATGCCATCGAAGAGCTTGCGGCAGATGGATGTTACGAGTATAGGAGTAGCACCTAGTTCACGTGTGTCAGTTATAAATTTGGCTAAGTACTCACGATAGACATCGGTGGTTACTGATTTCTGGTCATTATGGCCGAATTGGATAAGTACATAGTCGCCTTTCTTGATTTCATTTTGGGCGTTTACCCAGAACTTCTTGTAGAAGCTGCGTGCGCTCTCTCCTCGGTCGCCCCAGTTCTTCACGGTCATGCCGTTGATGAAATAGTCGCCGAACACCTGTCCCCAACCATACATTCCTTTTTGGTCGGGTTCGTTTTGGTCGTAGTCTGCCATGGTTGAGTCGCCAATGGTATGGATTTTTGCATTGGTTGTGGCAAGAGACAGGAATATGATGTATAGAATGCAAATTACTCTTCTCATAACTATTGTTCTTTATTTTTATTTGTAGATGATTTTCTTGTTGTTGTGAATGTATATATGGTCTCGAATAGGTCGGATTACTAACATACCGTCAAGATTATAGTAATGCCCATCGTCGGACTTGCTTGATTGAATGTCTTCGATGCTTGTGGATGGTGTACCGCCCAGTAGCTGAATGAGTGAAGGCATATCTACGAGACTGTCGCTTAAAACATAGTCAGCAAGAATGTTGTTGTTATATAATAGGGTGGCAGCTATTCTTGCGTTGATTCTGGCTCCTTCCTCTGATGTATGCGTGTAGCCTCCATCGAAGAGCCGTTTGGCGGCGATGTCGCTTCCTATGCCTTCCAAAAGTTTTTGGGTCTCGGCAGTCATGTTGAGGCATTCTACGTTTTGCTCTTCTGCCACTTCTTTCATATAGGCAGCATATTCTTCATGCAGTCCAGTGTTGGCGCGATCATCGCCTTGTTGCCCTCTCACTTTGCCGTTTTCCATCAAATTGCGACAGATACTGGTCAGCAGGATTGGAGTTGCCTTCTTTCCCTTTACGTTCTTTACGAGTGTTGAAAGGTACTTCTTGTAGTCGTCGGGTGACAGCCCCTTCTCGTCGTTGTGTCCATATTGTATCAGAGCATAGTCGCCAGCCTTGATATTGTCGCGCGCCTCTTTCCATGCCACATTGCAGCCGTTCTTTGCAGTGTAGCCTGTATGTGCCCAGTTAACGACGGCGATTTCTGGTGAGAACATCTCGCCAAAATATTGTCCCCATCCTTTTGTCTTCTCTTCTTCCTCGTATGTTGACATGGTTGAGTCTCCAAAGAGGTGTATGGTGAGAAAGGTAGGGGTATAGTCTGTGTTAAAAGTGCCATATCCGTAGTCCTTGCTATCATCTTTTAGGTGCATGAAGTTGATTGCTGGCATACTGCCATCGGCGGTTCTAGCTGCTGTGAGCTCATTGAAGTTGAGGCTGTAGAAGTCGGTGTCGTTCAAGTCAAGGTTCACCCAAGTATCTTTGGAGTAAGAAAAAGAGTTGCCTCCTATGGTGCATTGGGCTATGTCGATAGAGGTCACTATCTTGGTGGAGTTGTAAGAGATGTTGTGGGTAACGATGTGTCCGTATCCATCTACATCAATGGCATCTTCCAGCGATTTGCCTTTTCTGTTGACGAAAGAGAAATTGTAGCCTCCATTTTTGTAAGCGGAGTTGTGGTCAAATTTCACTCCTCCTAAATGATGGTTGGTATAAAAGCCATTGGCCTTGTTGCCTACTGAAAGACAGTGGCTTACTACGTGCATCGGCACAGAAGATATTTTCACTTCTTTGCCCATGCCGTAACCGCCAGCCTTAAAGCCATTTCCATCGGCACGCTTGTTGCCTTCTTTGTCGAATCCGTTGCGATAGGCTATGCAATACTCCACGGTGGCTGCCGACTGGCAATTGATGAAGTCGAATCCGTCGTCACTATTTTGCCAGGCTCGGCAATATTCAAATCTGTTGCCCTCGCAGTTGGCACTTACGTGGCAGCCGAACCCATCGCTATTGCCTCCATTGTTGACCGATTGGTTTACGCTATCGAAGTTGTTGTAGGCATCACAGTTGCTGACGGTATTGTTGGCAGAATAACCTGTGAGATAAAAACCGATGCCCATGCCGTCGTGTGCGGCAAGATTGTCGAAAATACAGTTCTTTCCTCCGTTAATGCGGAAGTTTTCCGACTGTGTGTTGCTCGAAGTTTTTGGTACATTGATCCCGATGACCTCGAAGTTTGAGAATTTTAAGTATTTGGCGTGGATGTAGAATCCAGTGAGTCGTTTGCCTGTGTTGATAGCTGAAAGGTCGAATATGGGGCGATTGCCTTGTGCGTCTAAGATACCCTTATATATAATAGGTGAGGATTCTGTTCCGCTGGTGGCGAAATCGAAGATGATGTCCCATACGTTGCTGGATGTTCTATCCATCATCTCGCTTTCCTTCACCTGGTAGGTGCCGGGCAGGATGTTGACTATATCTCCAGCTTTCACCTTGCTTTGTGCTATGGCGAGCGAGGCGAAGGGAGTGGATTCGGAAGTGCCATCATTCTTGTCGCTTCCCGATGGGGAGATGTAGTAGCTTGTGGCATTGATTGCTAGGACGGTGAGCGTCAAGGCGATGGATAAAACGAATTTCTTCATAGTGTGAATATTTATAGTGATAAATGAGAGAAATGTTTGAGATATGAGAGTTTGTGTTTTTGAAACTATAGACGGAAAGTCCGTTCCGTGACTTGGAATGCACATTCCGTGACTTGGAATATACGTTTTGAGTCTTAGAATGTACATTCCATGTCACGGAACGGCGAATTTCGAGCCTTTTTTAGAAGGCGATAGCGAAGCGGAAATATCCCCTGTAGCTATTGCTGTTACGAGTGGTGTAGAGGTTTACGTTATCTCCTGTTTCATATAAAGGAGATAACCATGCATATTGTCCGCCTCTTAGATCGCTAGACCAATAGAATTTATCCGTTGTGTTGGATGCAAAATCAGTAAATTGCTGTAATGTGCCATTTACTTTGCTGATGCTTTTTGAGATGGCAGCATAATTGTCTTGAATCTGTTTCAATTCTGCATAAGATGGTAGATACCATTTTGAGCAGTTGCTAACGCTGTTCGCTGTGCGGAAAGCTGTCAGGATGTTGGTAAATTCAGAGCTGCCAGTTTTCACTCCTTCTGTGCTTGAGTCATCAGTATTGTCACCTACTTTTTCTATAACAGCTGTATTGTTATAACCCAAGAACTGGGTTCCAACTGATGTTGTAGATAGGGTCGTCTTGATGTAACTGCTGGAAGTTTCGTTGTCTGTGAACCAATTAGAGTAGTCGTATTTCACAGCAGAGCACATCCTTGCAACGTTTCCGTCATTACCATTGTTGATGGCAACAGCCAGACCGTGAGTGGCATTAGGAACTTCGGCTTTGAGAATATCTTGAGCTCCATTATATGTTTCATTGTAGAGAACAGATGGCTGAGGGTTGCCTACATAGTAAACTACGCCTACCACCTTCTTTTCGTCAGTAAGCTTACTCAATTCGTAATCCTTGTCCACAACGCTACCGTCGCTGAGCAAGAAGTCGCCTATTTCTAGCACATTTTCGGCTTCCTTTTCCTCTAAATCTTGGTTACCTTTGTCTATAGGTGTCCAGCCTGTGATGGTTTTAGAAGAGACGGTAAGGGAAGCCTTCTGGTTTTCCTTGTTAATGGTCAAGCCATACTGAATGTCGTTTCCTTCAATGCTCTTATCCAGGCTGAGTGATCCGCCATACGTCTTGCCATTGTGGTTGACGCTAACCTCCACATTGTTATCTTCGAAAGTTTGTGGTGGAAGAATAAAGCTAACTTTGGTGCCTGGAGTGAACTGAATGGTAAGGTTGCCCTTGGTGCTTCCAGCTGTAATCGTACCATTGGATGTGTCAAACGTTCCGTCCAAGACTACATCGTGCAATGTAATGGTGGATGATGAGCTAGTTGTGGCTGCAGATGTATCATCGGCATCTGCTCTTGTCGATGCCTTGGCTGAACTGTTGTTGGTGTCTGATGCATCGGTTACCGTGAACGAAAGCTCCGTCATTTTGTGGGTAAACGTGAAGCTTGCATTTGGGGATTGACGAGTGGCCTCGGCTGTTCCATACATATAGTCTGCAGGCTCGCTGAATGTGATAGTCTTATTGTCGGCTCTCACATTCTCGTTGTAAGGGTAGTAAGCCGTGTAGCTGTGAGTCTCATCGCCCAAGAGATAGATGCCCTCATCACTAGTGAACAAGCCGTTTCCCTCTGTGGTGACATACTTTACATTGTTGTTTTTGTCGGCATCCGACACACCGATAGCGTCATTGGCATCCCAAGATGTGTCGTGAACTCTAGTCTGCATTTCGTGAATGGATGCTGAGACCTGAAGTTTGCTGCCGGCATCGCTTCCGGCGAAATCAAATTCGTTGCTAGAGCAGCTACTCATAATTAAAGTTGCCATGCTAGCGAAAAGAATACTTTTTCTCATAATAATTAGTTGTTGATAGTTGTTTTGTTATTTTGTTTGATTTTGATAGTTGTACTCATTTCGGTTATTTTTTCTCTGCTACTTATTGGCTCTACGGATGGCCTTATATGCAGACAAGGGTTCTGTACCTTTGAAGTTTGTATCTAAGTTGCCACTAAACTGCATGCCTAAGAGATAGGCTGTTCCATCGCTGTAGATCCATACCTCGTCACCAGTCTGGTACTTGTACTCCAATGTGAGTGGAGTGAGCGGCTCAACTTTGTTGCCCTTCTTGCCATCCTTCTTATAGGATAAGGTAGCTAGATTCTTCCAATTGGTACCGTTCAGCACGGCTACATAGAGCTTGGCCTCCTCTTTGCTGGTGTTCACCTCAAACTGGAATGTTCCGCCACTGGTAGGCTTCAGCTGCATCATGCAAGAGCGAGGCACCATCGTAACATCTACCTGGTGTTCCTTGGTGGATCCTTGTGGTGCACGGCGGAAAGCCAAGGCATTGTTAAACTGGCGTATTGTGCCATCGATGGCAAAAGAGCAACGCATCTTCATCGCACGCATACCTTTATACTTACCATCTTGGATTTTTTCGGCAGGGCGTGTGTCACCGATAAAGACTACTCCATCAGCCACCTTAGCTATTGCTTCGTTTAGTTCGATAGGGGCTTCGGCTATGTTGAACACTTTTGCCATGTCGATGTCTGCCTGTGCGTGTGCGATTGACGAAAAACAAATCGCTGCCAAAAGCATAAATGATTTTTTCATAAAGTCTTTAATTTTGTTTGGTTATTGATTTTTATTCTGCTGCAAAAGTACTCTGAAATCCCCAAAAACAAATGTCTGATTGTACATATTGATGGAAAAAAGTGTTTTTGTACAAAGAATAAGGGTTTTATTCAAGTTTTTTGTGTAAATTTGCATCAATTGAACAAAAGTAATAACTGATAATGGAAACAAAACAGCCTAAGAAGGGTTTAATATTGTCACTGGTCGTGTGTATGTTGCTGATACCTATTTCTTCAGTACAAGCCCATACCTCCTACCAGCTTTCAGTGGAGAACGTGCTCCCAACCAACTATGTGCGTTCTCTTCTGCAAGACAAGTATGGCTATCTGTGGTTTGCTACCACTTCGGGTTTGACTCGTTATGATGGATACCAGACAGAGGTATTGAGACCTTCTGCATCGGGTAATCGAAAATTGATGCAAGATGATAGAATACTCAGTGTCAAGAATTGGGGGGAGCGTTTCTTATGGATTCGTTTGCGTGGTCGACTCTATAGTTGTTACGACTTAGAAAAAGATGCTTTTGTTGATTATACAGGAAATGGCAGCTACAATACCCCCCTTCGTGGCTTTGCTTATCTTTCCTCTCACGATATGGTGACATGGGATGATAAGGGGAAGGGAAAGCGTATTCATTTTGATGGAAAAAAGTTCGCTTCTACCCAGATTACTTTTCCTACACGTGAGGTTGTTAACTATGTCAAGGCCGATGGAAAAGAATATTTGGTGGCAGCCGACGGAACCATTTATCAATGGCTGGGCGGTAAGTTTCATTCCGTTCTTTCCACCTTTGTCGACAAAGCGGTTCGTAAGGTAACAGAGGCTTACTATCATCATGGCTTCATCTTCATGACCACCAACGATGGTGTCTATCAGTATCAGTTGAATACGAAGCAAATGGAACGTTCTGCTTATAATCCTCGTCAGCCTCATGTGGTGCTAGATAATCTTGGCAATCTCATTGTCTTGGCTTATGATGGTAGCGATGTGTATTATCTCACCACAAAGAAAACCTATCATTTCCAGGACATCTATAGTCAGCATCTTATACAGTTGAATAGTGAACCTCGTTACCAATTTTATGCGACTAGCGATGGCAAGCTTTGGATTGCTACTTATGGCAATGGACTCTTCGCTTATGATACTCGGCAAGAGAATTTGGAATCTTATGCCGATCTGTTGCCTTCCCTCTACGTCTTTTCTCCTTATGAAGACAAGAGCCACAATCTTTGGGTCTCAGTGGAGAATATGGGTGTATATGTTGTCAATTTTTCCAAGTCGCAAGCCACCTATTTGTATTATCAAGGTGGAGAAGGCGGAATCAATCATAGGAATGATGTGCGCTTGCTAAAGCGTATAGGCAACCAAATCTATATTAGCAATATGCAGAACGACTGTGGTGTGGTCGACGGACTCCTTCAGAATTATCATCCTATACATAATTTTCAAGACGATGTAACAGCTGTGGCTAAAGATGGTCATGGAAAACTATATATTGGTACACGCAAGAAAGGCATCTTTTCTGTTGCTGATAATCAGAACTTTATACATACAGATGATCAGGCATCCTTAGGAAAGGGAAAAATCAGCGATATTCTCTTCGATAAGAAAAATAGAATGTGGGTTTCGCTCTTCGAATCAGGCTTGGATGTTTATCTGAATGGCAAGTTTGTACATGTGATAGAAAACAAGTTCTTGCAAGCGCGTAATATGGAGATGGATAAGCAAGGTAATATCTGGCTGTGTACCAGTCAGGGGGGCATGAAATTTAATCCAGATGAGCTTTTGTGCAATCATAAGGCTTATCAGATGATACATGTCTCGTCTACCGACCAAGTGAATGATGAGGTACATAGTATCTATACTGATAGTCAGGGACGTGTATGGATAGGGAGCATCGGCAATGGAGTGAAGATGATAAATGGCAAAGACACTGTTTGTTACACCACTCGCACTGGCTTGGCTGATAACAACGTTCAGAGCATCGTGGAACACAAACAGACTGGCGACATTTGGCTAGGAACTGATAATGGTATCTCTCGTTTCCGCAATGGGAAATTTTACAATTTCTATTTCGGTTTCAATTCCTTGGAAAACGCCTGTACAGAGGATAATGCCTTAGTCTTGGATAATGGCAATCTTGCCTTTGCCACTCATCAAGGTTGCACGACCTTTAATCCTGAGAGTATTCAGGTGAGCAAGCCGATCTTTCCTCTGTCTATCACCAAGATAGAGGCTAATGGCATCTCTCTTGGTGAATTGAATGGGGATGATGCGCAGTTGGACGGTAAATTGGTACGAGCCAAGGAATTCTCTATAAGCTATCATCTCAACTCTTTGACATTCTATTTCTCTGATTTCTATTATGCTAAGAAGAGTGCAAGCTCATTCACTTATTATCTGGAAGGATACGATAAGGATTGGAGCAATCTTTCGCACGTCAACTTTGCGCAGTATCGTAACTTACCTGTGGGACATTACACCCTGCATGTGCGCTCTTGCAATGCTAATGGCGTGTGGTCTCCTAAGGAGGCAGTACTGCAAATCACCGTGCGGCCACCGTTCTATGCCACTTGGTGGGCATACCTTATATATATAGGGCTTGTGGCGGTAGCAATCTACTATGTTTATGTCAATTTCCGACGCGTCAACGCCTTGCGCAACAAAGTGAAGGTAGAGAGTCAACTCACGGAGTACAAACTTCGATTCTTTACAAACATCTCGCATGAATTCCGTACACCGCTCACTATTATTCAGGGGGATATGGAAAGACTTAAGACTGTGGATAAGATGCCTGGGGAGATGAAACAACCTCTTTCGTCGATGGCAAAGAGTGTGGCTCGAATGATGCGACTCGTCAACCAGCTTTTGGAGTTCAGAAAGATGCAAAACGACAAGTTGCAGCTTGCTTTGGAGGAGACGAATGTCATCGCTTTCTTGCATGACATATTCTTTAATTTTAAAAATGTCGCCGAAGGCAAACAGATTAATTTTATGTTCCTGCCTTTTGACAAGAGTTATGTGATGTTTGTTGACCGCAATTATCTAGATAAAATTACCTATAATCTCCTGTCGAATGCGCTGAAATATACACCTAGTCGTGGGGATGTAGTCTTGCGTGTATCGCTTAATGCCAACCAGCAATTGCTCATTTCGGTAGAGGATACGGGCGTAGGAGTGGAGAAAAACAAGCAAGCACAACTTTTCCAGCGTTTCAATCGTAGTAGCTATTCGCATGACAGCATAGGTATCGGTCTGCATCTTACGGCAGAATTGGTACGTGTGCATCATGGCAGTATCAGCTATCAAGATAACCAACCACATGGCAGTATTTTCCAGGTGAAATTGCCTACGGATGAAAGTGTATATGAGGCTAAGGACTTCATGGCGGTGGACAACGCTGTGACTATTGAGGAAAATAGCAAACCAAGAACAGCATTGAAGATGGAGTATCGTGAGATGATGCCAGAGCCTTTGAATCATTATCGATTGCTTGTGGTGGAAGACGACAATGATGTAAGGGATTTCTTGAAGAGTGAGTTGCAGCGATATTTCGAGGTGGATATGGCTACCGACGGACAAGAAGCCTGGGAGAAAATGATGGAGCGGAAGCCTGCCTTGGTCGTGAGTGATGTGATGATGCCACGTATGGATGGTTATCAACTGGTGAAGAAAGTTAGGGCTGAGTCATCCCTTTCCGACCTACCAATAATACTTCTTACTGCACTAACTGCGGATGACAAGAAATTGAAGGGTATAGATGTAGGGGCTGATGCTTATATAGAAAAGCCTTTCCATACTTGTATCTTGATAGCTACCTGTTGTCAACTCTTGGAACAACGCAACCATTTGAGACAAGTATATGGTCAACAGACGGAGACTCATGTCAAAGCTGTGGCACCAGAAATTATCAAGGATGAGCAGGACAAGAGGTTTAAGTTGTTACTTGACACTTGGCTTGCCGAGCATATCAGTGATCCACAGCTTAACATCGACAGTTTCGCTATGAGTATGGGGTATGGACGAACTACATTCTACAAGAAGATGAAGAGCATCATGGGGGCTACCCCAAATGAATATATCCGCACCTTACGTATGAACAAGGCTGCTGAACTTCTGAAGGACGATAGACTTACCGTTGCTGAAGTAGGGTATCAAGTAGGTGTTGGAGACCCTTATTATTTTAGCAAGCTATTCAAGAGTTTCTTTGGCGTAAGTCCTACTAAGTATCGGTCAGGAAAGTAAGTTGCCAATAGAGGCTAAAAAGAGGATGTGTCTTCGTTTCCATACATGGAATTCGCTGAAAGAATAACGGAAAAGGCAAATGCAGAGGTTTATCCTCAGGCATTTGCCTTTTTCTTGTTAAAAAGCTTGGTATCTCGAATATTTGTCGTATCTTTGCATACTGTAATAAAGGAGTAAAGATGGAAAATATAAAAAGAGTACCATATGGAGTGTCTGATTTCGTCGATATTATCAAGCGAAACCAGTATTATGTGGATAAGACAATGTATCTGCCTCTCTTTGAGGAGCAAGCAGATAACTTGTTCTTTATCCGTCCTCGTCGTTTCGGCAAGAGTCTCTTGCTGAGTATGATTTGTGCCTATTATGATAGCTTTATGAAGGATAGGTTTGAGGAATTGTTCGGGGATTTATGGATTGGTAAGCATCCTACGCCATTACAGGGTAGGTATCAGGTTTTGTATCTTGACTTCTCTAAGGTTGGCGGTGATATAGAACATTTGGAGGAGAACTTTACCATGTATTGTAACATTTGTCTGAATGACTTTATGGACAAATATCGTCAGTCTTATCCAGAGGAGATGGTGCGAGACTTTTATGCTTGCAATAATATGGTGGGTAAATTTGCCATGCTCAATACAAAGGCAAGACAGCTTGGTATCCCTCTTTACTTGATAGTAGATGAATATGACAACTTTACCAACATCGTGCTTAATGAGCATGGTGAGAAGATTTATTGGGCTTTGACTCATGCCAGTGGCTTCTACAGAGAGGTGTTCAAGAAGTTTAAGGGGATGTTTGAGCGTATCTTTATGACTGGTGTCAGCCCTGTGACACTCGATGACTTGACAAGTGGTTTCAACATCGGTTGGCATATCTCCACCAAGGCTGCGTTCAATCAGATGTTGGGCTTCTCTACCGAGGATGTCAGAGATTTATTTACCTATTACAAAAGTGCAGGTAAGATACCAGCTGATTGTGATGTTGAAGCAATTATTGAGGAAATGAAGCCTTGGTATGACAATTATTGCTTCTCAAAAAATGCTTTGAGAACACAGGGCAAGGTTTTTAATTGTGATATGGTGCTCTATTATCTCCGAAACTTGATGGAGAATGGTGTCGCACCCGAGCAGATGATAGATCCAAATACCAAGACCGACTATAATAAGATGAAGAAGCTCCTTCAGCTTGATAAGTTGGATGGTGACCGCAAGAGTGTTCTCCGTACTATCATTGAGAATGGTGAGATTGTTGCAACCTTGGAAGATACTTTCCCTGCAAAGGAGCTGACTAAGGCGGAGATATTTCCTAGCTTGCTTTTCTATTATGGCATGCTAACCATCAAGGGGGTATTTGGTGACCAGCTGATACTTGGCATTCCTAATAATAATGTTCGCAAGCAATACTATGAGTATTTGTTGGAACAGTATCAGGACGAGAAATATATCAATTTGAACAATCTCCGAACCTTGTTTACCTATATGGCTTTTGATGGCAAGTGGCGAGAGACATTGGAGTATATGGCTAAGGCATACGCAGAAGTGTCTTCTGTACGTGATAGTATTGAGGGGGAAAGGAATCTACAAGGATTTTTTATGGCATATCTCAGTCTGAACAGTTATTATGTTACTGCACCAGAATTGGAGTTGAACCATGGCTATTGCGATTTCTTCCTCCTGCCAGACTTGACGCATTATGCGACTAAGCATAGCTATATTCTAGAACTCAAGCTAGCTCCAAAGAGGGAGAAGGGGATGAGTGAGGAGACTTATCTTGCAAATGTTAAAAAGCAATGGGACGAGGCGGAGGTGCAAATTAAGCAATATGCCGCTGCGCCTAGAGTGGAAGCATTGCGTCAAGGAACTCAACTGCATAAGATTATCATTCAGTTTGATGGATGGAACTTACTTCATATGGATGAAGTGAAATAAAAATCAAGTGAATTTAGTGCCATCTCTCAATGGCACTCAGCATAAATCTGTAGAAAAGGGTGGTCAACTTTTGGTGACCACCCTTTTCTACAAAAACTAAATCTTATTCTTCAAGAAGTCAATCTCTACGATTCTCAATACTGGTTTGCCCTTGGTGATGCCGATGAAGTCGAGGCTGCTAGCCTTACCTCCTGCCAATTCCTTGGTGTCGCCGAACTGTGTCTTGCTCTTGGCATCGCCTATCATCTTGATGGTGATGTCCTTCGCCTTCACAGGCTTGTCGATGTTGATGTGTACATAGCCGAGGCATGCGTAGGTATAGCCTTCCCAAACTTTCTTCTTGCCTGCGTAGATGGCGAGCGGATACATCTTGTCTCTCCAACCTGTCAGCTTGACGGTGATTTCATTTACCATCTCCTTCTTACCGAATTGATAGGTAATCCAAGCGTTCTCTGGCTTGCCATCGCTCTTCCATTCACTGGTCTCGTCGTCATCGTAGGTATTTTGTGCATCCTCTTGGTTGCTCCCAGCAATGACTCCTACGATGTCAAGGGTTTCCTTGATGTCGGTGTAGGATGGGGTAGAAGGAGTCTCGTCACGAGAGAGGTCGCACTTCAAGGTTTGCTGAGGCAAATAGTGAGCGATGTCCACCTTTTCGGTGTTCAGTTCGATGCCTGCCACGCCATTGATACCATCGGCTCCTGCATAAATCTTGATGTTGCCTGGGTTGACAGTGCTGCGAATCAAGACTCTGTTCACGCCACACTCCACAGGGAGGTCGATGCTTCCGATGCAATTATCAAATGTGTTGTCGCTATCGGTAGAGTCGAGAATGTCGGCAGCCTTGCGAGCGGCTTTCTGTTCGGCGGTCTCGTTCTTATCGACTACAAGGTTCTGCTTCTTGGCAGCAAGAACTTTCTTGATGTCCTCGTTGGGAGTAGCGATACCGCCAATCCATTCCAATTCGCCTTGATAATTAAAATGTATGGTGCGATTGTCGAGTGGACAGCGTCTGCCTTCCTTATCCACGACCTCTACCTGGATGAGAGCCATATCTGCACCGTCGGCCTTGAAACCTTCTGGGTTCTGGATGCTCGTCAATTTGATGTGACGAGGCTCGCCAGCGGTCTCAATCGCATAACGACTGGTCTCTCTTCCTTTATTGTAAGCCACAGCCTCAATCTT
>CAVCRI010000055.1:0-16653 GCA_963604545.1 Lachnospiraceae bacterium
TATGTCGTTAGGTGCAAATCTGCTTAGCATTTTTGTACCAAGTTATTTTTTAACTATTACTTAAAGGTTATTCCATACAACTTGTCTGACACGACTTTCAAGAAATAGCCAGCAACAAGGCAAGCCAAGAGATAGGCAATAACCAAAAGAGCGAATGGTATATTCTGAATGACCGACACCCTAGATATGATTATATAATAAGATGCAGAGATAAAGCCATGGATGAAGTATATATACATAGACAAACCACCCAACCATACCCAGACTCTTCCTTTAAACACTTTCGAAAATAGGGATTGTCCTGATACGCAAGCTACAATAATCATTGGACCCAAAAATAAAGACAAGGTATCATAATTGTCATGGGCTAGGGTTATCAAGAACATACCTAACAAACCTATTGTCCCAAGAGCATCAACAGCCTTGCGATGTCTTGTTATTCGCTCTTTTTTCAGTTCCATTACATAAGCCAACATCACTCCTATTCCCATTTCCACAATTCCCCTCATTAGGTTACAATCTAAAGGAGAACCTGGCAGTTGAGAACGCCATATCAATCCTGTATTCCCAAAACTGGTAAGATAAGTGATTCCTAAAAGGACGAGAATCGGAATAACTAACGCAACCGCCTTATGCCCGACATTTTTTAGCAAAGAGAAAATAATCGCCCCCCCCAAATAGCAAGATGGATATAAACCATAAGGTAACATTTATATAGGTATCAGGCTTCACCATCTCCAATCCTTGACAGAAAAGCAGTTCTGGGATACGCATGAAATATTGTGAAACAATCCCATCTGGCGTTATCTCATGAGGATAGATAAATCGTTTTCTATCCAAGAGCATTAATACTCCAAGGGATAGGACAAGCGGCCAAAAGAAACGGCGCATCTTCTTTAGAGTAAAGTCCATTGTACCTAAATCCACATGTTTCCGATAGGACTGGTAGATAAAGAATCCTGCCAAAATAAAGAAGAATTCAACGGCAATATACCCATTTGGGAACAGATTGACTGCAGGACAATGCACAGGGCATAATATACAGATAAAAATAAACCTCATGGCATCTATTGCCACATTTCTTTTACTTGCCATATTTCAAATACCATTTTATATAAGTATAGGCTGTAAAGAACATCCTTGAATTAATTTCTTCGCCACTTAAAAATCTATCTCTCAACGCCATAAACTTATCGGCATCCAATTCTGGCAAGAGTTCCTCAATGTTATCATGAGATACCGTAGCCAACAAATCCTCCTTCATCTCTCCCCTAAACCAATCCTTGGTAGGTGGAACGAAGCCACGCTTCGGCCGGTCAAGCAACTGTCTTGGCACCATCTCATAGAGTATATCTTTCAGGATGCGCTTCAAACCAAGGTTTCCATCCATCATATACTCGTATGGCAATAGACGTGAGTACTCCGCCACACGATAGTCCATTATAGGGCTACGAAGTTCAAGACTGCAGCGCATCGTGGCTCTATCCACTTTTTGGTTGACAGCATTCATAAAAGTCTTCATATCATAGTCGCTGTAGGCAAGGATGCCACGCTTCTTGTTTTGCAGATACTTCATGTCAGGCTGTTGCTTGCCCAATGTTATGCGGTCAAATTTCTCGGCTCCTCCCATATTATAACAGAACATACCCAGACTGCGATATACGTCTGCATAATCATGCTGTGTGGCCTGTATCGCATCCTCATTCCCTCTACGATGCTTGAAATAAGGAGTCAGCAGTTTACGGAACCAATATGGTTTCCGATATTGGTGCAAGCGAGCCTTTGTCCATTCGTACTTAGGATAGCCATAGAAGAGTTCGTCGCCACCATCGCCGCCCAAGATTACCGTCACGTCCTGTCGTGCCTTTTCCGCCACCAAGCTACTCGGTATCAAACTGTCGTCTGCAAAAGGCTCGTCGAAATATTCGATGTAATCATCGAATACCTTCAGCAAATCTCTACCCGTACACTCGCACACCTTGATTGGCACATCCAGCGAACGTGCTACATCCACAGCGAAATGGCTCTCATCAAACTGCTTGTTCTCAAAACCTGCCGTATAAGCGCACAAATCTTTATTGAACTTGGATACGATGGCGCACACCAAAGAGGAGTCTATACCGCCAGACAGAAAAGTTCCGACAGGCACATTGGCATTGAGACGTAACCGAACGGCATCAAACAGCAAGTCCTTGACGGTAGCCTTGGCCTCTTCGTACGATTTGGGAGCATCAAAGCCACAAGAATTGGTATCTACATCCCAATAAGTCTTAACATCAAGCTTGTTGACATCTAAACTATATGTAAAGCACTCACCAGCACGAAGCTTCTTAATTTCGGCAAAGGGACTATATGGGTCGGGAATGACACCTTGCAACAAATAGAACTGGCGTGCGAGGACATCCACTTCCATATCGTTACCATATTTGATAACCTTAGGTTGCGAGGCGAACTCAAAGCCCTTTGCTGTATGCCAGTAATAAAAAGGTTTCTTACCCAAGCGGTCACGGGCACCTACCATGATGTTGTTCTTCCTGTCATAGATGACGTAGGCAAACATACCATTGAAGAGCTTGACAGAGTCCAAGCCCAACTTCTCATACATGGCACAGATCACTTCGGTGTCACACTCTGTCCTCAGCTGGGCACCGCCAAGGTATTGACGTTTCAACTCCTTGTAGTTATACACCTCACCATTGAAGACAATACTAATATCGTCATTATAACGGAAGGGCTGATTGCTTCGGGCATCCAAGTCGATAATAGACAGACGCACATGTCCGAAAGTTATCTTTTGACTGTTGGGAGCTTGAATTTCCATGACACCTGTATGGTCAGGACCACGGAAGTTCATCAACCCCAGTTTATGTTCCACAACATCACGTGCATAACGCAAGGTCGTTCCGAAAATTCCACACATATATCTAACTTATCCTGATATTCTTAATGATATGTTTCTGCCAATGCTCCGCCCAATAACGAAACTTCAAGCCTATCCTATCAACGACATCTGCACACTGATAGGCAAAGCCATACCTTCTACGCAACTTAAAGCCTATAAAATCATGTAGATTGGCATAATACAAGAATTCTTTTTGAAACGGATTCTTACACTCCACGAACCAAGGTTTCTCCGCCTCGCAAAAATGAACGACTACAGGGTCTTTACCTCTTTCCCGTATCTCTTCCCACTTACTATAATGCATATAATGAACAAGAGATTCCCGAAACCACCATTCTTGAAAGTTATAGGTATAATCTGCATATACCACCTTTCCGTCCAGCACTTTATTCAAGGCATTTTGGTCGGGCAAAGAGCACTTGTCGGGATTGTCGGTCACCCATTTTACCAGTTTCCTTGTAATCTCATGTTGCCTCCAATAGTCAAGATTGATGAGAAGCACACCCGAATTGAAATATTTCGACAAGATTTGAAGTATATTCTCAAACACTATATCATCGCAACTTTCTCCTACAACAGCAGCGAGTGACATATTTTGAAGCGAAGTTTCATAGAACGCTTTCAGCGAATGGCGAACAATTATATCACAATCCAAATACAAGACCTTATGCTCATTCGGAAGCATCTTTGGCAACAAAAAACGATAGTACATCGAGACAGGGAACCGCTCATTTATTGTAAGCCCGTCAAAATATTTTTTGTCGATTACCAATATTTGTATTTCTTGACCATAGTATTTAGAAAGCATGGAAAACTTGTTTCTTGAATGCTCAGAAATACTATCCGTAAGAACATAAACCTTTACAACCTCACCTTTGTTGTTCTCAAAAATCGAAGTGAGGCAAACTAAGGCCGGTATGACGAAATTCTCGTCAGTACATAAAGAGATATTCATTGCTTACTGCTTTAAGTTTTTATGCAGAAATTGCCAAGAACTCTCACGAAGTTTATCTAGTCTTTCTTGAACCATTCTATAATCTATTGATTTTTGACACCTGGCACTTTCTGAAAATACCCTATTTTCTAATCCTAAATTCTCTAGCAAAGAATCAATTCTTTCACGTCCTTTTCTCGGAATAGCACATAAGAACTGTTGCTCAAATAATACAGAAAAAGCTGTGCCATGAAAAGAATTAGTTATGACAAATGACGCATTCTTAAAATAGCCGAGAAATTCCCTTGGCCCCGCATCAACTATTTGAATAATTTCATTAGCCAAATCAGCACGGTGGGCATACAATAAACTCACGACTTTCAAATTTCGAGAGTGAGCAAAAGCTAAAACCTCATCGAAAAAGTTAGAATCTTCACTAAACGAGTATGTCAACAAGTAATTGTCATAAACAAATTCTGTGCTAATTTCCGTCCATTCATTTTTGTTTAACAGAAATATTGGGTCTAAAACACATTCGTTATCAATACCCTCCGACTTAAGGTATGAAGACAAGCCCTTTTCGCGCACACTGATAGCATCAAGTTTTTTCAACCAACATTTAAATTGAGTAGCAACATCATCCTCAACTCTTTCCATTCCATTACTGCCAGCATAAGAAATTTTACGTTTGTTATTGCCAAAGCCCACCCCAAAGTAAATAGGTTCCAAATGACGAGTAAGTCGATTATTCCATATTTGATCACTTCCAAAGATAAAAACATCCAGATCCAACATTTCTATCTCTTTTAAAGAAAACACTTGCCTGGTATGGGGCAATACCTTTTTCCGGAAAAGAACAAAACGATGCCATTGCTTATTTCTATGTCTATGCGTTCTATAATAGTTGCATGCCTTCAAGAAAGACAATAATGGACTGTTGTTTTTCTTATACTGATAATAAAAATAAGAAAAATCCAATGGCAGATATTGGTTGTAGATATATGGAAGTCTGTAATCAACAATTTGTGCTTGATATCCTTTTTTCTTCAAGAACGTTGATAAGGCATAGGCCTGCAAGACAGCCCCATAGTTATGGGCATAATGAAAAGTCAGAATTCCTATTTTCATAAGTTGAGCAATCTTTTTATCGTTTGTTTTATCTTTTGTTTCTTTCGACCAAATTTATATGGGAACCCATCCTCACCATACATAAAATATACATAGCGAAATCCCCATCTCTCATAGTCGCGCTGAAACTTGTCTCGCCTTTCATCCATGATTGTAGGATGAACCATATTAGGTTGAATACAACTTTCAACATCTACAGGAACCGTATTCATTCTATTCTTGACAGCCTCGAATAGTCTTTTTCCCTTTTCCGTATTCAAAAGAACCAAAGAATAGCCTTTGTCATCCGCATTTATTGTCGGGTCAGTTTTCTCCCATCCCCAAAAGTCAGCCAATGTTATGTCACTGGGACGTTTCAAGTTCGTAAAATGACATTTAGAACAAGACTTGCGAAACATAATATGTTTATAAAACAAGAATGTAAAGCTCATTTTACCCCCCCCATCTTGAATTTAAACGTTTCATGATGATCCGTCCAACCATACATTTGTTTATCTCTGAAATTAACCCAGCAAATGGCTGCCCCTTGCTTCTTTTCCAAATAAGCCAAGTAATCTCTCCAAATATATGGACTCGGCACACCATGACAGACTATATCTATCAAATAAAGATTATTTCTTAATTTCTTTCCGACATAAGCATTTAGGCCAGAGGTCTGACAAGGAGTACCTGAGAATAAAACCACCAGACCATCTTTCAGGTCTTGTTTTACCTGCCTGAAAATTTCATTCATGTCACTTTGTACATACTTGCTTCCCTTAAACTCATTACGCTCGTCCCGAGTTGTAGCACGCTTGTGAACCACTCTAAAATGGTCGGTATATCCAGCCCCATAAACTACACCACCTAATTCTAAAATATAATCGGAAATGGCTATGAAAGCTGCGCCACTACGACTAGTCTCCACCTCAGACATATCATTATGACGTGCTCCATAAACTATTGGTTCTTTCAAATTATTACTTATATCATAAGAATCATTGAAAGAACACACCTTTTCACACAAACCGCAATCTACACATTTCTCTTTATCCAACACAGGATAAGGAAATCCTAAGGAATCTGGTTGCATCGTTATTGCATCGTGTGGACAAATACTATAACATGCAGAACATCCGCAACAATCAGCGGGATTATCAACATTTATCATTTTCTCAGCATTTTGGTTTTAATACGCCAGACCCGTTCCATGACAAACTTACGTTCTTTGGCTTGGCAACCTATAAAATAAATAACCAACCCGGTAAACAATACTGACACAAAAGAAATGATTATAAACGACAGAAACGTTTCCTGTAAATAATAAGACAAGAGAATCGGAACAATACAAGAAAGCAACAGAACAAACAGGACATTCAAATAAACCTTTTTCAGATACTCAACGGATGGAAGATTTATCATTTTGCGCAAAAGCAACAATCTCTCAGCCAAACACAATTGTGAAATGACTAGAGCCACAACTAGCACCATCTCAGGAATAGCACCAAGACACAAAAGAATATAAGACAACGGAAGATTCAGCATTTGGGTTCCACCCACTATAATTTGGTATTTCTTGATTTCACCTGTTGCCATCATTGCCGTTATTAATGGCGTTGACAAAGCTTCCATCATCGTATATAGCAAGATAAGTTGTACGAACAAAACAGAATGTTCAGGAACGATCTTTAGCCATGTCACAAGGATAAAATGCGTGTTAGCCCATATAGGAACAGATAGAAACAATAGCATATAGAAAGATAGTCTTGCACCTTGGAATATCAACTTCATCATATATTCCTGTTCACCAGAAGCATAAGACTTTGTAATCTGAGGATTAAGTGCGGTCATAAAATTTGTTGCAAAGCCTGAGACCGCACCATTTACCTGCAAGGCTATACCACGAGCAGCATTTACGGCTGGACCACAGAACATATTGATTATGATGTTACCTCCTTGATCTCTCAATATAGCAGAAGAAGCACCGATGAAATTCCAACCAGCAAAGCCAAACATTCTTTTCAGAACAGTCTTGTCCAAAAGAAATTGGAAACTGCATTCCTCAAACTTTCTCTTACAATAAAAACGATATATCATTATTCCTAAAAGAGAAACAAAACACATCAATATCGCATAAAGAATGAGTTTGTCCGCAGAAGTCCAGGCAACAAGAAATGCTATCAATAATTTTTCCGTAGCGTCTAAAATACTTAGGTAAGCAAAAGCAGACATCTTCTCATGCGCTATGATAGCAGCTCCATAAGGAACGTTCATCAAGCCAAAAACAAACGTTATTATCGAGAGTTGAAACACCCAGTTAGCAGCAACCATCCTGCTTTCAGGTATAACCAACTTGTTATTAAGAAACCACAGACCTACCGTTTCTATTAGCACAAGTACTATCAAAGCCAATATGAATTGTATAATGACAGATGTGGAAAAAATCCTTTTTAGTTGAGCAATATCATTTTTTCCCAACTCAAATGTTAAGAAACGGCTTATAGCGGCAGACAACGACCCTGAAACAACGGAAAACATTGCAACCACACCGCCAACAACATTATAGATACCATAGTCTTCTACTCCTAATGCATTCAAGACCACACGTGAAGTATAAAGACTCACAAACATCATCAATAACATTCGGCCATAAAGAAGTATTGTGTTCTTTGCTATTCGCTTGCTATTTTCTAAAGTATTCAATGACATTTCTATTTTGTAAAATCGCGATTATCACTCCTTTATTCATTTTCTGTTTCCTATCATTTTGGGACAATACCTCATTAAGAATAACGACACAACAAAACTTATGCAAAATACGGTTACCGGCAACATAGGCGATTCGAACAAGAATTGCACAACATTAGGTAACTTGCCTTTGTAAGCCCATATCAACTGGAGGATTGTTATATGAAAGCCCATAATGGATATGGTACTTGCCGACATCCTCCGCAGAAGCATGCTGCTATAATTATTCATGAGCGAACATACAGAAAACAACATTAGTATTGAAAACAGGACATGGGCATATGCTAAAAATATATTACCATGAACAAAAGCCCTTCCCCAATCTATAGAGGGCTGATCCCTTAACAGGACACACAAGCCCACCAACACCATAGCTACGCAAATCTTGGCATAGGGGGGGGTAATTTTCATGAAAGCGTCAACAAGGCGATGTCTTTTAATTTCTTCACCTAACCTAAACAAGGGAAGTGCAAATAGTCCCGAACTTATACCGAAAGGGATAAACGGAAGAACCATAACTACAACGATGCCTAACAACACTAATAGCCAAACAAAGAATCCTTTCTGTATTTTATGCAAAAAGAATGCGAACAATCTTACAGCAAATAAGGTTACCAAGAACCAGGCCGGACCAGCAAAAGAATGTCCTTTCCCCAACAAAAAATCGGAAATTCCTAGCACAAACACATCGTGAGCTACCAGTCTATATACCAAGACCGCCGAAACCACATTGAAGAAAATATATGGGAGCAGTAACGACTTAAAACTATCCATACAATACTTGCCAAAGTTATCCTCTTTCACTCGAAATAAGTATCCAGAGATAAAGAAGAAGAATGGTACATGCACAGAACAGCCCACTTTATTTACATCTTGCAGCCACTGCGCATCGCCTTCTGACAACACATGCGTCAGCACAACAAGGAATATGGCAATCACCTTACCATAGTCTATCCAATTATATCTTTTCTGCATTAGTTTTTATTTCTACTAAGAAAAACGAATCATATTTAACTCATTTTTCCTTTACCCCATCACCCACTCCAGCACGTTCATGCCTTCGTTTACAGTGAAGTTCATGCCTACCTTGCGGACGGGCTTGGCTTTCTATAGGAAAGCGTCGGCGTAATTCTATTTTAGTTTGTCTTGACACAAGGTGTCTGGATTCCCTGACTTCATGCACCTAAGTTCACAATTATACTTTCTTCGAAAATCGATCTTAGCCCGTTCGATAACAGAATTGCCAGTATTTGACGGTATTTTATTTGCCACGACTCTTGCCTTGGTCCACTTTGTCCTGTTCTTCACAAACAAGGGATAACTTAAGGTCGCCTCCAGCTGTTTGATCGCATGAGCTACATCAGACCCCTTCAGTTCCACAAAAATGCAGACCTTCTCATTCCTATCATTTGCAGCAACAACAAGTTTATCACACTTGTCCTTGTCGGCTCCTTTGATAATATAGCCATCAACTTGATAAACCGCACAAGCCATAGCCGGAACAAAATTGAGCATATAAACTGCCGAACGTTCCTTTAAGCTGATCTTCTCACAACTGCCAATCGCTTTCTCGGCTTCATAACCTCTCAAGAAATCAACCTTCATAAGCATATATCTTTTCGTCAAGTTCTGAAGAGAGTACAGAAATCTCATCGGAAAGAGAGTCAAGATAATCTCCATTGATAAAATGGTATTCTTCATCTACGATGCTCTCCATCTTTCCCTCGTCAGTCATACAATAGGCAGAGAACCAGTCCAGTGGAACGGCATACGCTGCCAATTCGCCGATTTCTTTCTCAAATCCCTTTTCCTTAGCCAGGGCAACCTTCATCAATACATTGAGCGAGGTCAACACGTATGGGCTATGAGTGGTCATAACCACATAACTCTTTTCCTGAGTCTCCCCGTAAGCCTTTTTGATACATCCCACGATGTTCTTAACCATGGCAAACTGGGATTTCGGGAACAAGTTTTCCTCCAATTCCTCTATATAGAGTTGCGCAAACTTATACTTGTACATCTTGGATACTTTCTTTACATCGTCGGCACTGATGTCTTTTCTATCCTCATCAAGCATGAGCTTCGCTACAAGGCTTGTCAAGTCTGTAAGACTGGACTTGGGAATTTTACCCACTTGGCCGGTCACATAATTCACCAAGATAGTTAAAGGAAGAGCCGACTGAATGCCGCTGGATGCATAAACGGGAGAAATGGTGCGCCCTGCATGTTCCAACACAATTTTGTCCGAGTCGGAATCCTTGTCATAATAATAGTGCATGGCATCATCGAAAGGAATATCCAAAGGATGCCTCTCGTCGTAATCCTTCTTGGCCTCTTGATATTCCAGGAGATAATTGAAAATGGCATCATAGTCTGCCGAACGATACACCTTGTCGATGTTTTGGATTACGGAAACCAGATTACGCTCCGAAGGGACAAAACTTATTTTTGTATTGTAGCGTTCGGTTTTAAAATTCGCATTCTTTCTGATTTTGGCATTTGACTTCACTCCATCCATTTCGATAGACAGACAATCGCCTTCATAGCATATATACGAATCGTTGGCAAAGAAGGCATCATCCAAGCGGTGAAACTTCTTCAGTTCCTTCAAGAAACGAGTGTAATGCGTATATTTCTTCAGCAAGTTCTCACCGTCAAGCATAATTCTTTTCTCTATCCATCGACAGAAGCACAGTATTTTCACGAAAGTACTCTTACCGGAAGACTGTTTACCCACAATAAGCATCACGGCAGACAATTCTATATCTCCCGTATCCACTATAGGTCCTATGTTTTTAATCCTTATCTTAGGCATAAGTATCTGTTGTTAGCACTCTATTTAAGAGCATACCCTTTGATATAGGCACTTTTGCAAGCGCCTACACGTTGAGTTGTTAAACATTTGGCGTATTTGTTGTATTTGGCATTTTGCCAATCTGGCACAATTCTTTATCCCATCGTCCACTCCAGTACGTTCATGCCGTCGTTCACGGTGAAGTTCATGCCCACCTTGTGGACGGGCTTGGCTTTCTGAAGGAAAGCATCGGCATAATGGCGCGACGCTATCTGGGCGAGTGCCTCAGCGGCGGCATCAAAGTCTTGCTTGCCTACCCATACGTTCTCGCCGAGTTCGGTGGGCAGGAACGTTGTGCAACTATTTACATCGAAATTAAATTGGTAACTATAACGCTTTTGCCCTTTCAGGGCGAGAGAGATTAGTTCCTAATATACCCAGGGTGCCGCTTCGCTTGCCCTGGGCTATGTGCTTCTGCCCTTTCAGGGCGTACTGGGGCAAATCGTACGGCTCGATATTATCAAACATACAGGTCATGACGATTAGACTGATAGTGCAGCGAGGGCGCTGTACCTCCTATTTCAAACTTGCGATGTGCAGCGGGGACGCTGCAACTACTACAGCAAGACGTGCAGCAGGAAAGCTAATATAGTAGCATGACGCGTCCTCGCGTCATAACGAGCTGGGATAAGTGTGCAGCGGGGACGCTGCAACTACTACAAAATGCAGCGGGGACGCTGCAACTACTATGAAAATTCTTCAATTCTCTAATTCTTGACATTAGAAAAGAAGCGAGGAACTTCTTGACCTATATGTTATTTCCAGATTTCCTTGATGCAACTGAAATGGAAGGGGAGCGCCAGCATGAAGCGGTAGAAGTAAAGGTCGTCCCAATAATACTTCAGCAATATCCGCAGTGTGCCGTCTGTTTCGTAATTCCAGTTTTTGTGGGTCTTGTACACGAAGGTGTCGAACAGTTCGTGCTTGAAGTGCCTCAACAGGTAGTGTTTGTCCTGGCGCAGCACGTCACGCGTTACCTCTCCCCGGTCTATGTAGGGTTGCATGATACGGTAGTAATTGTCGAGATGAACCTTAAACCAGTTGTAGCCGCCGCGCGAACCCAACGGCACGGAGGCTACCGTGAACACCTCGTCGTTGTACACGATGCACTTCCCTATTTTGCTCACGAGCTGGTAGGTCCAGTCTTCCTGCAGCAGCATATAGCTACGGTACCTGCCCCTGTCCTGTATGAGCGGCCATTGCTCGCGCCATACACCAAAGACGTTGTTGCTCGTAACATAGGTAGACACGGCACTGACATAACCGTTCAGTCCCTCGCACGCTATCACGTCCTGAGTCTGGTACGACGTAAAAAGCCAGTTATTGGAAAAGAAC
This sequence comes from Lachnospiraceae bacterium, assembly GCA_963604545.1. GTDB lineage: Bacteria > Bacteroidota > Bacteroidia > Bacteroidales > Bacteroidaceae > Prevotella. The sequence goes on from CAVCRI010000055.1 coordinate 11,881, forward strand.
AGCGGCGTCCTGTCTTCCAGGTGCTCCCTTACACGTTCCTTTACCTTGCGCAACGATGCTTTGTCAAAGTAGAGCCAGTCGTTGATGAGCTTGATGTACTGGCCGGAAGCCAGACTTATAACCCGCTCGAAATTGAGGTCTCTGATATTTTCCTCATTGCGGTAATACCTGATGTTGGGACACGACCGGGCAAACTCCTGACACACCTGCTGGGTGTCGTCGGTAGATGCGTTGTCTGATATTACGATCTCGACGCTCTCGTCAAACTCGGCATTGGACACATACTGCTCCAGGACGGAGGCGAGTATCTTGCACCTGTTATACGTGGGGATACAGATACTCAACAATATTTCGTTTGCTTCCATGTCACTTCGCTTTGTATACACACTGTGCCTGCAACTCTTCGCTCATGAATGGCGCCATCTTCTCCAACGGGGCAGAACTCATCTTGCCTGTTTCCTTATCCATAAAGGAGGCTGACTTGGGGAAGAGGGTCTGCATGGGGTGCATCTTTATCTCGCATATCACAGGACCGTCCGTGTTCAGCGCCTCGCTGATTACCGACTTTAGGCTTTCGTTGTCTGATACCCGGAAGAACGGGATGCCGTATGCGGCACTTATCTTCTCCATGTCCGGGCAAACCACACCACTGGCGGGATTGGACCCAGTAAAGTGTCCGTGGAAGAAGGAGGTCTGGGTGGTCTTGATGGCGAGGTAACTCTCGTTCTCGATGACAAAGACCTTCAGCGGCAAACCGTAGGTCACCAATGTCTGGAGTTCCTGGATGTTCATCTGAATAGACCCGTCGCCCGTTACGCAAACGGTCTTGCCTGTGGTATTGCTCACACAAGCGCCAATAGCCGCCGGCAACCCGTAGCCCATGGAGGCGCAGCCCTGGTTGGCGAAGACCCTTACGCCTTCTTTTACCTTCATGGCCTGGTAGGTGCTGGTATAGGCTGTACCGTTGCCTGTCACCACGACGTCTCCGCTCTGCAACTGCCGGAAGAGTTCGTCGGCAAACTTGTAGGAGTTGGCGTAACCGGCACAGTCGGGGTTGTCATCAAACAGGGTGGGCAGTTTCTTCTCGATGTCTCTGCCCCATTCTCTCCAATCCTCGAAACCCGGTGTGGCGAATGAGGACAACCTGCCTGCCAACTTATCCAAGAACTCTGCAAGGTGGGCATGGATGCGCAAGTCGATGTTCAGGGTGGGCTTTACCATCTCTGCCGCATCTACATCCACCATTACCTTGTAGGCTTTGGGTGCCAGGAGGTCGTAGGCATAACTTACCTGACGGATGGAGAGACGGGTTCCCAAGACGATGAGCAGATCGGAGTTCTGCACCATGATGTTTCCGATGCGGTCACCGCAGATGCCGGGCTTTCCGTAGCAGAGCGGATGATTGTACCAGATAATGTCCGAGCCACTGATAGCGGTAACGACAGGTATCTGGAGCTGTTCGGCTATCCTGATAAATTCCTTCTCTCGCTTTGCGAGACGCACGCCGTTACCGACATAAATGACAGGCGACTGGGCGTGGGCTATCTTTGACAGGAGGACGTCTATTTGCCTGTCTATCAGTGCATGGTCGATGTTGTCGTGAATCTCCGCGGGGTCGAACTCACGCAGGGTTGTCTCGTCTACCATCGCTCCTTGGATGTCCAGCGGTACGTCTACCCATACCGGACCGGGGCGTCCATTCTGGGCGATATAGATTGCCTTGTCCAGTTCGTACTTCACGTCCTTGACGTCGGTTATCGTGACGCAATATTTGGTAATGGACTGCACCATCGACTTGATGTCTGCTTCCTGGTCGCCCAACTGCCGGAGGTTCAGTTCGGGGCATGCAGCAATGGTAGTGGGTTGCTTTACCTGTCCGGAGATATAGAGTCCGGGGATGGAGTCGAGCCACTGTCCGAGAACGCCCGTAATGGCATTGGTGCCGCCGGGTCCTGTCGTCACACAGGTTACGGCAAGCTGGCCACATGCACGGTAGTAGCCCTCATTGGCCATGGCAGATGCCTGCTCGTGGTGGTTACATATATAATATAGTCCTTCGGTGTGGCCGATGGAATCATTCAAGTGCATAGCTCCGCCTCCTGTCACAAGGAAGCAATGGTGTATGCCATGCTTCTCGACAAGATGCCGGAATATAAAATCTGATACTTTTATCATAAATGACGTATTTTTCTAATGTCAAATCTGTGGGAGCCTTCGAACACGGGCTACCGCAAATTCTCTATTACCTTACGAAGGTTGGCATCGAAATCGGAATGGGGAATCTCCCCAAAGGTACGCTCAAACTTCTCCACATTGCCCGACATCAGCATCACCTGATTGTCACGGAAGGGAATGGCACCGAAATGGATTTGGATGTCCGAACCTGTCAGTTGCTTGATTTTGAGCAGCACGTCCTTGATGGACACTTCGCAACGGGGTTGCGACATATTGTATATGCCCGACTTCCCTTTCGCGCCAAACGTCTTGGCGAGTGCCTTGGCAAAGTCGGAGGCATAAAGGAATGCGTATACCTGCGTGCCCTCGGTGGTGTCGAGGTCGCTGTCGCCACGCAGACAGCTCTTTGTTGCCGAATAGATGAGACCGATGCGACCGTTGTCGCCGAAGACGGTGAATATCCTGATCCACTGCCACTCGATACCCTTGCCCTCGCAATAGTCGCGCAGGAGCTGGCACACTTTTATCTTGTTCTCGCCGTACGGCGTGAAAGGATGCAGTTCGTCGTCCTCGCTCACCCGCTTGGTATAATATCCATACTCAGCCTGACTGCCCATGGCGATGATTTGGCGGTAGGGGTACAGCTCGAACAGGTTCTTGGAAAACTGGTAGTTAGCATCTTGCACACTCTCCTCGCTTCTGCGTTCTACCCCCAGTCCACCCCATGCCGTATGGACCAATATGTCCGGTTGGAAGGATGCTACGACCGTAGGAAGTGTATCGTCGTTTATCGCCCAGGAGAGTTGGGATTCTTCCTCTTGGGTGAAAGGAGAGACGGACGTGCTGCGCTTCAATGCCAGCACCTGATGTCCCAGCGCCATGGCTTCCCTACAGATCGCCGATCCGACGACGCCCGTGGCACCTGTTACAAATATTCTCATGGGGCTACGTATTGATTGATCTGTTCCACACAAAGCTGATACACGCCCTCGCTCTGGTAACGCTTGTACCAGTCTGCCACCATCGCCATACACTGGTCGATGTTCATGCGGGGCTGCCAGCCGAGCTGGAAGTGTGCCTTGTTGATGTCGAGCATCAGGAGCTTTGCCTCGTGCAGGGCATTGGGGTCGGACACGTCCTTCAACTCGCCCTTGCCGTAGTTGCGGATGAGTTTGGTGGCAACGTCCCACACGTTGGCAATGGACTCGGTACGGGGGCCGAAGTTCCAGCCCTCGCAATAGCGGGTTGGCTCGTCCCACATCTTGCTTGCCAAGAGCATGTAGCCACTCAAGGGTTCCAAGACGTGCTGCCAAGGGCGGATGGCCTTGGGTGAGCGTATCTCGATGGTCTTGCCTGCCTCGATGGAGCGGATGCAGTCGGGAATGATTCGGTCCAACGCCCAGTCGCCACCGCCTATCACGTTACCGGCTCTTACGCTTGCCAGCGCCACATGGTGCTTCTTGCCGTAGTCGGCAGGATTGAAGAAACTCCTGCGCCACGAACTGATGGCTATCTCGGCAGCTCCCTTCGACGAAGAGTACGGGTCGTAGCCGCCCATCGGCTCGTCCTCACGGTAGCCCCATATCTGTTCCTTGTTCTCGTAGCACTTGTCGGAGGTTATCATCACGCCCACCTTCACGCTCCCCGTGGTACGGATGGCCTCCATCACATGGATAGTGCCCATTACGTTCGCCTCGTAGGTCTCCACGGGAATGTCGTAGCTCAGGCGTACCAGCGGTTGTGCGGCAAGGTGGAAGACGATCTCGGGCTGGTACTCGGCAAAGATTTGCTTCATCTTCTCGCCGTCACGGATATCGGCACGTATGTCGGCCTTTATCTTGCTGCCGATGCCAGACAACACATAGTTATCCTTATCGGAATAGGGGTCGAGGGCGACGCCCACCACCTCTGCCCCCAGTTCATGGAGCCAGATGGAAAGCCAACTGCCCTTGAAACCCGTATGACCGGTAACGAGGACCCGCTTTCCCTTATAGAAATTATCGAATAAATCCAGAGACATTATTTCCAATTTTTGTAATGTTCCAAAGTATTTTCCTAACACGGAATCAGCATGGAAGTTTATTTTTCGAACACGGAAAACACAGAATTCGCAGAACATTCTTGCTTGAGGATTTTAACCACGAATCGTACGAATCACACGAATATTCTCCCACGGATCTCACAGATTTCACGGAACATTCTTGCTTTTTAAGGCGTTAGCCCATTCGTTAAATTCGTGAGATTTGTGGTTAAACAGAAAAATCTGTGTGTTCTGTGAAATCCGTGGGAGTTTTTCGACCTGCACGATTGAAGTATCGAGCCGTACGATTGCTCCAGCACGCCCTGAACCAACGGTCACCGGCGCGTAGCGGAAAAGTAAAGGGCAACCTGCGCATAGCCCAGGGCAAGCGAAGCGGCACCCTGGGTTAAAGTTGATGAGGGTTACGTACGCCCTGAAAGGGCAAAAGCGTTAATCCTTAATATGTATATAGAGTTTGCTCAATGACTGTGCCATATTTTTACGCTTTTGCCCTTTCAGGGCGAGAGTGATTAGTTCCGACTATACCCAGGGTGCCGCTTCGCTTGCCCTGGGCTATG
>CAVCRI010000056.1:0-16541 GCA_963604545.1 Lachnospiraceae bacterium
CGATAATCCTTCTTTGCCAACTCAGCCTTGCCGCCGCCACGGAACTTCAACTGGATATTGTGGAGCGAGATGTTGCGAAGAGGCTCATCAGGCATACCTGTTACGATGATACCAGCCAAGGAGTCCACATCATTCGCCACCATATTCGAAATCATGATGTCACGACCAGTAGATACAGTGGTACGTTCCTTCGGTCCACGATTGCGACAACCTGTAGTGATATAGATAGGATAATGGTGAACGTGGTTCATCGTGATGTTGCTTACGGTGATGTTCTCCATGATGCCCTGGTCAACCTCCTCGAAAGCCAAGCCACTGCTATACATAAAGGTGCAATTACTCAAGGAGATATTCTTGTATCCACCATTCGACTCGGTACCTAGCTTGAAGCGACCGCATACCCAACTTACTGGCTCCGGGATATAACTGCCATCCAACAAGGAGCCTAATTTATAACCTGTGATGATACAGTTGGTAATGGCGATATGCTCGGTGATAACTGGTTTCTTCAGCGCATACGAGCTTTTCAAGACCAAGGCATCGTCACGAGGGGTATTTATCTTACAGTTGGATACAGACAAGTATTTGCAGCAGTCGATGTCGAAGCCATCACGGTTGGTGTCGATGGTCACGTTATCCACCGTTCCTAGTTCGCATCCCGTCAAGATGATGCCGAAATGTCCACCTCTATATATAGTGACATCACGAATCAAGATATTGCGGCAGAGCTTGAATGCTATCGCCTTATCACCCGTACCGATGTTGCCCCCTTGGAGATTACCTCCCTTTTCGGTATCCTTCTTGGTAAGCCCCTGTCCATCTATCATACCTCGGCCAGTGATGGAAACATGTTCCTGCCCAATGGCATAGATGAGGCTATTCTTAAAATAGGTATGACCACCATCTTGATAAGCAGGCCCTTCCCATTTCTCAGCCTCATCGTAAGCCTTCATAGAGGCAGGGGCTGCCAGAATCTTGGCACCAGCAGTGAGATGCAGTTCCACATGACTCTTCATCCGAATACTGCCACAGAGATAGGTACCAGCAGGGAGCACTACCCTACCACCACCATGAGCCACACAAGTATCAATGGCGGCATTGATGGCTTGGTGGTCGAGGACTATTCCATTCCCCTTGGCACCAAAGTCCCTCACATTATAATCTGTCGTTGACGCATGGGCTACCAACCCTATTACCAACATCAACACCCTACTTTTTGGCATTCATCTTATATATTTGCACTATTTTTGTTTTTTATGAGCAATAAAAGCTAAGTACTCCACTTTTTTAGCTATCTTTGCAATCGAAATAAACAATCTCAAGAGATTACTTAAAAACCATATATATATATGAATATACTTCAAGTAAATAAGTTCGTAGGACTCTCCTTCGCCTTGGCCTTGCTATCAGCAACCAACTGCCAAGCGCAATTTCTACCTACCCCAACCCAAGAGGCCAAACCGGGCGTGAGATGGTGGTGGATGGGGTCTGCTGTTGACAAAGAGAACCTGAAGTGGAATCTCGACGAATATGCCAAGGCTGGCATCGGTGCCGTGGAAATCACACCTATTTATGGTGTACAAGGCAACGACAATAACGATATTCCTTATCTCTCTCCTAAATGGATGGACATGCTCCAGTTCGTGGAGAAGGAAAATAAGCAAGTGGGCATTGAGACAGACATGGCTACTGGAACGGGATGGCCTTTCGGCGGGCCTTGGGTGCCTATCAACGAGGCTGCTTGCAAGGCTGTCTTCGTAGATACCGTCGTGGGCATCAAGCAGAAGCTGATGGAAATCCAGTTTGATGTACCACAGAAAGAGCGTGCCTTCGCCAAGCTGAAAGTCATCAAGGCTTACCCCGTGGAAGGTGACAAAAAGAAGAAACGTGTCATCGCTCTCTATGAGAGTCGCACCCTACAGAAGGTGAAACGTGCAGCCCCTGGTGGCGAAGGATATGTCATCGACCATTTCGACTCCACCGCCGTGGCTCACTATCTGCAACATATCGACAGTGCCTTCGTGGCTTCGAAGACTCCATATCCTCATACCTTCTTCAATGATAGTTACGAGGTATATGGTGCCAACTGGACTCCTACCCTCTTGACAGAATTTGAGAAGATGCACGGATATAAGTTGCAGGACAAGTTCCCTGAGTTCTTGGATGGCGACGCAGAGGTGGTCAGCGACTATCGTGAGACCTTGGGCGACATGCTGCTCCACAACTTTACCGAGCAATGGACCAAGTGGGCACACGAGCGTGGTGCCATCACCCGCAACCAAGCCCATGGTTCACCTGCCAACCTCATCGACTGTTACGGTGCCGTTGATATCCCTGAGATAGAAGGTTTCGGACTCACCGACTTCGGCATCAAGGGCTTGCGCAAGGACCCAGGCAAGACTCGCCCTAACTTCAGCGACCTCAGCATGTTGAAGTATGCCCCATCGGCAGCACATATCACTGGCAAGAAATATACATCGAGCGAGACCTTCACTTGGCTCACCGAGCATTTCCGCACATCATTGAGCCAGATGAAACCAGATATGGACTTGATGTTCTGTGCTGGTGTCAACCACATGTTCTTCCATGGTACAACCTATTCGCCTAAGAACGACCCATGGCCAGGCTGGAAGTTCTATGCCTCTGTGGACATGAGCCCTACCAATAGTATCTGGAGAGATGCCCCAGAGCTAATGAAATACATCACCAACTGTCAGACCTACCTGCAATGGGGACAGCCTGACAACGATTTCTTGGTCTATCTGCCAGTAAGAGACATGTGGCGCAAGGATACCAAGAACTGGCTGATGCAGTTTGACATCCACAGCATGGCGAAGAAGGCGCCTGAGTTTATCAAGGCCATCCTCGACATCGACAAGGCAGGATTCGACTGTGACTACATCAGCGACAACTATCTCCGCTCGTGTACCTTCAAGGATGGCATGATAGAGACAGCCGCTGGCACTCGATACAAGGGACTCATCATCCCTGGCAACAACATCATGCCGAGCGATGTCATCAAGCACATCTCCGAGCTGAAGGCACAGGGAGCCAAAATTATCAAGGGCGACAACACCGAGGCGATGGCACAGGCTGCCAAGCCAGAGCTGATGAAGAAACAACTGGGACTGAAGATGATTCGCCGTACCAATGCCATCGGTCACCATTACTTCATCGCCAACCTCACCAACCACGACATCGCCTCTACCGTAGCCCTCGCTACCGCAGAGCAACATGCTATCTGGTACAACCCGATGACTGGCGATTATCATACAGCAAAAATCTCAGACAAGGGCATCGACATCAACCTGAAGAGTGGCGAGAGCCGCATTCTCTTAACTTCCAACAAGCCTGTAAGTGAATGGAACGTTAGCAAGGAGATTGCCAACGCTACCCCGGTTAACCAATCAGCAGAGAATGGCGCAAGCATCGACCTCACAGCCAACAACTGGAAACTTTCCTTCACCGAGGAAGCACCACAGGTTGGCAAGACCTACCAGTTACAAGGTCTGAAGTCTTGGGAGAATCTTGACGAGAAGACCAAGGTAATAATGGGAACCGGCGTTTACGAGACCACCTTCAAGCTATCCAAGGATGATGCCAAGAAGCAATGGAGCATCGACCTCGGCGATGTAAGAGAGAGCGCCCGTGTCTACATCAATGGCAAATACATCGGTTGTGCTTGGGCTGTGCCTTACATCTTAAGCTGCAAGGATGCCTTGAAGAAAGGCAACAACACCCTCCGCATCGAAGTAACCAACCTGCCTGCCAACCGCATCGCAGAGCTTGACCGCCAGGGCTTGAAGTGGCGCAAGATGAAGGAAATCAACGTAGTGGACATCAACTACAAGAAGACCAACTATGCAGGATGGGAGCCTGTGCCTAGCGGACTGAACAGCACGGTGAAACTCATTAAGAATTAATAATTTATAATTTATAATTAAGAATTAACATAACTGCAAAACAACATGAAGAAACTAATCTTAACATCCTTCTGTTTGCTGATGGGCTTGGCTTCTGTCACAGCCCAAAAGCCAACAAATCACGCTACCATTCAGTCTACCAATGCGCAAGAAGCCGCATTGCAGCAAGAAATCTTGGAGGTAGCCCATCGCACCAACAACTACTTTATGCAGAAGTATAGCGACCCTACCATCGACACATACGTAAAGAAGAAACGCACCAGCAACCTCTGGACTCGTGCCGTTTACTATGAGGGATTGATGGCACTCTATGAGATAGACCCTCAGCAACGTTATCTCGACTACACTGACCAATGGGCTGATTATCACAAGTGGACAGCCCGTGGAAGTGTAAACGATACCGATGCCGATAACCAGTGTTGCCAGCAAACCTATCTAGACCGCTACGTGCAGACTGGCGGCAAGAAGGACATCAGCAAGATCAAGGAGAACCTAGACCACCAAATGGGCACCAAGCGTGTATCTTACTGGACCTGGATTGATGCCATCCAGATGGCAATGCCTGTATATGCCAAGTATGCAAAGATTACAGGTGAGAAGAAGTATCTTGACTATGCCATGAACTCCTACAAATGGAGCCGTGACACATTGGCTGGAGGACTTTTCAACAAGAAAGAAGGCTTGTGGTGGCGAGACAAAGACTATGTGCCACCTTACAAGGAAAAAGATGGCAGCAACTGCTACTGGAGCCGTGGCAACGGTTGGGTATATGCCGCCTTGGTGCGTGTGATGCAGACCTTACCAAAGACCGACAAGAACTACCAATATCTCAAAAACGACTTCATCTTGATGAGCAAGGCCATCCTGAAAAGCCAACGTGCAGATGGTTATTGGAACGTAAGTTTGGTCTGTCCTGCCAACTATGGTGGTCCTGAGATGACAGGCACAGGCCTTTTCCTCTACGGCATGGCTTGGGGTGTCCAGCAAGGAATTCTGCCTAGAGCTACGTACCAAAAGGCTATGGACAAGGCTTGGAAAGCTTTGGCTGCATCGGTGCATGAGGATGGTTTCATCGGCTACAACCAGGGAACAGGCAAAGACCCTTCTGCTGGTCAGCCAGTAACCTTTACTTCCGTTCCTGACTTTGAGGACTATGGCACTGGTTGCCTTTTGCTCGGAGCAGCAGAATACTACAAGCTTTTAAAGGTAAAAAAGTAAAAGGGTAAAAAGGTAAAAAATGAAGAAATATATTTGGCTTATGGCTTGCGTAGTGGCACTCTCGCCACTGAGCACCAACGCTGCAAAGAAACAGAACAAAGTAAAGAAAGCCAAGACCGAGCTTTGGCCTGACGGAAGCAAGATGGACTCTTGGTTCAGCAATGCACAAAAGGTAAATGTAGATACGCTCGGCAAGAAATATGTCATCACAGACTACAATGTCAAGAACGACAGCAACTTGATTCAGACGAAGACCATCCAGGCTGTCATTGACAAGGCTGCACAAGAGGGCGGGGGTGTCATCGTCATCCCACAGGGAACCTACCAGAGCGGCGCACTCTTCTTCCGCCCAAAGACTCATCTATATATAGAAGAGGGAGGAAAGCTGAAAGGCAGTGACCGCATCGCCAACTTTCCAGTGGTAGAGACGCGTATTGAGGGCGAGACCTGCAAATACTTCTCTGCCTTCATCAATGCCGACCATTGTGATGGCTTCACCATCGCTGGATCTGGCACCATTGATGGCAACGGCTACCACTATTGGGAGGAATTTTGGATTCGCAGAACATGGAACCGTCAGTGCACCAACAAGGATGCACAGCGTCCTCGTCTCGTTTACATCTCCAATTCCAGCAACGTGACCGTGCAGGATGTTCATATTCAAAACAGTCCTTTCTGGACAAATCACATCTATCGTTGCGACCACGTTCGCTTCCTGGAGTGCACCATCTTCGCCCCAACCTCTGGCATGAAGGCGCCTAGCAGTGATGCCATCGACATAGATGTTTGCCATGATGTGTTGGTAGAAGGCTGCAAGATGAGCGTTAACGATGATGCCATAGCCATCAAGGGCGGAAAAGGTACCTGGGCTGACCAAGCACCAGAGAACGGACCAGTCTACAACGTACTCATCCAAAACTGCCACTATGGTGTGGTTCACGGTTGCCTAACCCTAGGAAGTGAAAGCGTGAAAGACCGTAACATCGTGCTTCGAAACATCCAGGTAGACAAGGCTCAACGAGTATTATGGCTGAAGATGCGTCCTGATACCCCTCAGCATTACGAGTATGTTACGGTGGATAACATACAGGGCACCACAGGCAGTTTCTTGGTAGTTCGCCCTTGGACTCAGTTCTTCAAGCCAGGCGACCGCAAGGACATGCCATTGAGCCAATGCAACAACATCACCATCAAGAACATCAAGATGGACTGCGACAACTTCTTTGATGTTGGCAAGAGCGAGAAGTACCGCCTGTTGGATTTCACCTTCGACAATATCAATTCTACAGATAAGAAGATGGCTTTCAATAAGGACTTGATAGAAAACACCATCGTAAAGAATGTCAATATCACAGCCAGAGACAAGAGTAATGGGCTCAAGACCACAGGCGATGCTGATGGACTGAAATAAGATTTACCTATAAAATCAAAAGCGGCTGAAACTCAGGGCTACCTGATTTTCAGTCGCTTTTTTATAGGCTTCCTTATTACACCAAAAGCAAACATTTACCTCTAGTCTTTCAAACTGTTCTGATACCACTCATAGAGTTTCTTTACTCCATCCTCTATCTCAACCTTGTGTGTCCAGCCGAGAGAATGTAGTTTTTCAACATCAATGAGTTTTCTTGGCGTTCCATCTGGCTTGCTGGCATCAAACTCCACGGTTCCCTCGAAACCTACAGCTTTCACTACGAGCTCTGAGAGCTCACGGATGGTCAACTCCTTGCCTGTACCTACGTTGATGTGGCAGTTGCGAATCTCACCAAGAGATGGGATAGCGCCACCACGCCCCTCAGAGTTGTTTCTATCAACAGCACCATCTACCTTTGCACCATAGAATACTGAAGAATACTTCTCGATACCAATAATGTCCTTGAAGTCTACGTTCAAGAGCACATGTACGCTGGCATCAGCCATATCCTCGCTCCAAAGGAATTCTCTTAATGGCTTGCCTGTACCCCAAAGCACCACCTTGTTATCATAGATGCCATAGAACTCCAGAGCCTTCAAGATGCGCTCGTGGTCGTTGCTACCATCCACATTGCCCTCGCCGATGATGGCACGGAGCTTATCGGTAGGGTTGATAGGACGCTTGTTCATGTCCACCTCGATGCTGTGCCAGTCGCCATCGTGGATGAGCTTGGCAAGATAAATCTTACGCATCATGGCTGGCATCACGTGACTGTTCTCCAAGTGGAAGTTGTCGTTAGGACCATAAAGGTTGGTTGGCATCACTGCGATATAGTTGGCACCATACTGCAGGTTGTAGCTCTCACACATCTTCAGTCCAGCAATCTTAGCGATGGCATACTCCTCGTTGGTATACTCCAAAGGAGAAGTCAAGAGCACATCCTCCTTCATTGGCTGAGGCGCATCCTTAGGATAGATGCAGGTAGAGCCGAGGAAGAGCAACTTCTTCACACCATGAGAATAGGCATTGCTGATGACATTGCACTGCATCTTCATATTCTGCATGATGAAGTCGGCACGATAGAGGCTGTTTGCCATGATACCGCCCACGAAGGCAGCAGCAAGAACCACAGCATCAGGCTTCTCCTCGTCAAAGAATTTTTCTACCGCATACTGGTCAGTAAGGTCTAGTTCCTTATGGGAACGACCCACCAAATTATTGTAACCTCTAGCCTTGAGGTTATTCCAAATAGCAGAACCCACGAGTCCGTGGTGTCCTGCTATATAAATCTTACTATTCTTATCTAACATGATTTTATTTCTAAAAATCCGTGAGATCTGTGAGATCCGTGTGCGTATTACTTCACGATACCCTTCTCAAGATACTCTACCAAGTTACAGCGAACACGCTCGCCAGCATCCTCGGCAGCCACCTTGGCCATATCGTTCTCTACCATAATCTTCACCAAGTCCTCGAATGACGTGGTGTTAGGATTCCAACCGAGCTTGGCCTTCGCCTTGGTTGGGTCACCCCAGAGGTTAACCACATCCGTTGGGCGATAGAAATCAGGTGATACCTCAACGAGCGTCTTGCCGATGAGCTCTTCTGGTCCCTCAACGCAGATACCCTTCTCGTTCTCTTCCTTGCCTTCCCACTTCAGTTCGATACCCACATAGTGGAAAGCTAACTGGGCAAACTCACGTACGGAGTGTTGCTTACCTGTTGCAATGACAAAGTCCTCTGGCTTCTCAGCCTGAAGGATGAGCCACATACACTCCACGTAGTCCTTGGCATAACCCCAGTCACGAAGAGAGTCGAGGTTACCCAGATAGAGCTTATCCTGCTTGCCCTGCTTGATGCGAGCGGCAGCAAGGGTAATCTTACGAGTAACGAATGTCTCGCCACGACGCTCACTCTCATGATTGAAGAGGATACCAGAGCAGCAGAACATATCATAAGCCTCACGATACTCCTTGACAATCCAGAAACCATACTGCTTGGCAACAGCGTATGGAGAATATGGGTGGAATGGCGTGTTCTCATTCTGAGGAACTTCCTCTACCTTACCATAAAGCTCGGATGTAGAAGCCTGGTACATTCTACAGGTCTTCTCCAAACCGCACTGACGGATTGCCTCCAAGATACGAAGTACACCTGTGGCATCCACATCGGCAGTAAACTCAGGAGAGTCGAAACTTACCTGCACGTGACTCTGTGCAGCAAGGTTATAAACTTCGGTTGGCTTCACCTTGTTCATCACCTGGATGAGACTCATAGAGTCACCAAGATCGGCATAATGAAGGTGGAAATTTGGGGTACCCTCAAGGTGAGCGATACGCTCACGATAGTCGGTAGATGAACGACGGATAGTACCGTGAACATCATAACCCTTACTTAACAACAACTCAGCCAAGTAAGAGCCATCCTGACCTGTGATACCTGTGATTAAAGCTACTTTTCTATTTTCCATTTATTTATCGATAAATTTGAATATTTCGTTCTTAAAATATAACGAGTGACCCTCCCTATATAAAAGAGGTGTACTAACAGGCTGCAAAATTAGTGTTTTTTTTCCAAACCATCAAACTTTCAATCAGATATTTTCTAAAAAAAACTATTATAATAAGGTTGACCTAGCTTTTTGCCCTGATTTCATACATCTTGTCACTCTGCGTTTTCCTCAATCTGTGTCTTCGGCCAATTCACGAGATAGAGCATCTCCGTAGCACGGGTAAAGGCGGTATAGAGCCAGTGGATATAGTCGGGGGTGAGCATATCATCAGTCATGTACCCCTGGTCCACATAGACATGAGCCCACTGTCCGCCCTGTGCCTTATGGCAGGTCACCGCATAGGCAAACTTCACCTGCAAGGCATTGAAGTATGGATCTTGCCGAATTGCCTTCATGCGGTCTGCCTTCAGCGGAACATCCTGATAATCCTCCTCTATCTGATGGAAGAGTTGTTCTTGTTGCTCATGCGTCAATGCCGGTGCTTCGCTCTGCAAGGTATCAAGCAGCACCGTCGCCTCCAACTCATAGTTGTCGTAATCGGGAAATTGCAGCAACAGAGTGGCGAAGTGGAAACCATATAGTTCGATGCGGCGACTCACTCGCTTCACCTTACATCGGTCTCCATTAGCAAGGAAAGGAGGAATCTCAGAATGTTGAGTGTTGAGAGTTGAATTCTTCACTCCTCGTTCTTCACTCTTCACTTTCTTTCTCTCCTCTTCCGTCCAATAATAGTTGTTCTTGACAATCATCAGAATGTCACCGCTCTCCAAGTCCTCCTCCCGGTCCAATACCATGTTGCGAATGCCATTGTTGAAGATGTTGGCTCGCTTGTTGCTTCGAGTCACCACGATAGTGTCATCAATCCCCACATGGTGATAGCTATCTCCCAAAGTCTCTATAAGTTCAGAGCCAGGCATTTCCTTGATGTCAGAGAAACCTGTAAAACGAATCTTGGGCAACTGGGTGAAGTCATCGTGGGTTATCATTTGGCGAATCATCGTGGCATTGTAGAGAATACCCGATTGCTGGCTCTGTCGGAGCACCTCGTTAAGGTCACACTCGTAGACTTTCAAGCCATAGCCTTCCAATACAGCTGCATTGAGTGCAGGCGATTCCTCCTCACCGATGGGAGGCAACTGTGCCTTATCGCCAATAAGCATCAATCGGTCATTATGTCCCTGATATACAAACTGTATCAAGTCATCAAGCAGACACCCACTGCCAAAGGTAGTTGCCCCCAAACCTAGATTGGCAACCATCGAGGCCTCGTCTACCATGAAGAGGGTATCGGTATATAGATTGTCGTTGAGATTAAACTGTCCGTCTACTCCCGCAAACACCTTCTCACGATAGATACGCCGATGGATGGTATATGCCGGCGACCCACTGCCCAACGAAAAGACCTTCGCCGCCCTACCCGTAGGAGCCAAGAGCATCACCTTCTGACGAATAGCCTTGAGGGTACGAACAATGGCACCCGAAAGAGAAGTCTTACCCGTACCGGCACTACCGCGCAATATCATCACCACATGAGGGTTGGGGTCGGTCATGAAATGAGCAAACACATCGAGTGCTTGGTCTTGCTCGGGAGTTGGCGGAAAGCCAAACTGTTGCAATATTTGATATTTTAACTCATCGACAATCATTAAATTTCAATTTATAATTAATAATTAATAATTTAAGCGCCAAATATTTTGTGTTGTCTGCATTTTAGCGTATCTTTGCAGTCTAATAGGGCTCAGCCCTCATTAAGACATAGCATTTGCAAAAGTAATAATACTTTTTGAAATGAGAAAGAGAATAAACAATAATTATATCTTAGGAGCTTGCGTCATTATCATGATGTTACTCTGCATTCTGAGTGTGAGCCAACCCATTCGCTTCCAAAAAGCCATGGAGAGCCGAGAGGCGGAGGTTAAGGCAAAGCTGATGAAGATACGAGATGCCGAGGAGAAATTCAAGGCAAAACATGGTATCTATACTGGAGACTTTGCCACCCTCATCAAGGGCAAGTATCTAAGGGTTGACGACCAGTACATTCCATACGCCGACGGAAAGAAGTTCTCGCTAGCCGCCACCACCATCGTTGGCAAGAGCGGAAAACAGATACCACTCATGGAATGCGGTGCTACCTATGAGGATTACCTCGATGGACTCAACGAGGACGACATAAAAGAGGTGACCGACAAGGCAAACTACGCCGGGCTCTATCCTGGGCTCAAGATTGGCGACATCACCACAGACAACAATAACGCAGGCAACTGGTAAAGACAAAACTTGACAACATGCAGCCAACCGTTAAGAACATACAACAAGCACGCCTCACCATCCGTGTGAGCAACAAGACCCTCAGTTTCTCGGTAGTAGACCGCGACGCCGAGCATCAGGTCATCTATGAGCCATACACGGTGAAGAGTGGCATATCCATGGCAGCCAACTTGCGCCAGGCATTCAAGGAGAGCGACCTCTTGCAACGTGGCTACCAAAAGGTACGTGTCTTCATCGACACCCCAATCCTACTGGTACCTGTCGAGGAATTTCATGAGGAAGACCTTGGCACGCTCTACCAGCATGCCTTCTCAGGTCATAGCAGTGACACCATACTCTTCAGGGTGCAGCCAGCCCTCAACGTTGTGGCAGTGTTCCCAATAAATAAAGACTTGAAGATGGTGGTGGAAGACAACTTTCAGGATGTACGTTTCACCCCTATCATGCAGCCGATGTGGCACTACCTGCATAAACGTAGTTTCACAGGCATCCATCGCAAGCTCTATGGATACTTCCACGACAAGAAACTCGACATATTCAGCTTTGAGAAGAACCGCTTCAAGTTCTTCAACTCATTTAATGCAGAACATGCCAAGGATGCCCTCTATTTCATCCTCTATGTCTGGAAGCAACTCGCTCTTGACCAAGTGCAAGACGAACTGTATATCGCAGGAGAAGTACCAGACAAGGACTGGTTTCTCTACAACACGAAGCTATACATCAGGAAGACCTTCCTCCTGAATCCAGCCGCCGAGTTCAACCGTGCTCCCATTACAGAAATCAAGGGCATGCCATTCGACTTATTAGCATTATATCTAAGTAAATAATCATATGAGAATTATCACCGGAAAATATAAAGGACGTCATTTCGATATTCCCCGCACCTTCAAGGCTCGTCCTACCACCGATTTCGCCAAGGAGAATATCTTCAACGTGTTGCAGGGCTACATCGACTTTGAGGATGCCACTGCCCTCGACCTCTTCGCTGGTACTGGCAGTATCTCACTCGAACTGGTTTCCCGTGGATGCAACCGAGTCGTAAGCATCGAGGCAGACCGAGACCATGCCAACTTCATACGCCAATGCTTCAAGAAGCTAGGTGAAGACAAAGACATTTTGATCAGAGGTGATGTATTTCGTTTCTTGAAGAGTTGCAAACAGAAATTTGACTTCATTTTCGCCGATCCACCATACGCCCTCAAGGAGTTGCCTGAGATTCCAGATCTCGTATTGGATGGCGACCTATTGAATGAGGATGGTGTCTTCGTGTTCGAGCATGGCAAGAACTACGACTTCTCGGAGCATCCACGTTTCGTGGAACACAGAAGCTACGGAAGCGTCAACTTCTCAATATTCAGATAACAATCGGAATCGAAAGTTTACTTTACAACAATGGTGACAGCAACCTGACGATACTCTCAAACAATCGTTTCAAGAATGGGCGTTTCACAAAGTAAGACACATCATCCACCAAGATACTCTTTGCCTCATCCTCCAAGTACACTTGCTTGATGCGCCGCGCCATGCCCTCGTCGAAGAAGAAGGCATTCGCCTCAAAGTTATTCTCAAAACTGCGGAAGTCGATGTTGGTACTGCCCACAGTACAAAGATTATCGTCACTCACCAAGAGTTTACTGTGATTGAAGGCATCCTGATAAAGGTAGACTTTCACACCAGCCTCTATCGCCTCCATCACATAAGAGCGGGATGCCCACTCCACTAACTTGGCATCGGCATGGCGAGGCACCATCAACCGAACATCCACTCCAGCCAATGCTGCCGTTCGCATGGCGAAAAGCACAGGCTCAGTTGGCAGGAAGTATGGTGTCTCCATATAAACATAGCGCTGTGCCTGGAGCAATATGCGCACATAGCCCTGCATAATATCAGGCCAAGGGCTGATAGGACTACTCGTCACTATTTGTACCAAACAATCATTGCTGATCGTTATGTCTACAGGAGGATAATACTTGCGACTGGTTACCAACGTACGGTCTACGAAATACCAGTCTACCAAAAAGGCTCGCTGGATGGCATATACTCCACCACCCTCTATGCGAAGATGAGTGTCGCGCCAACCTTGCCGACCATTCCCCTTCACATATCTCAGGGCTATATTCATGCCGCCAATGAATCCTACCTTACCATCTATCACACATAGTTTACGATGGTTGCGATAGTTCACCTTGCTGGTAAAGGCAGGGAAACGAACAGGCATGAAGGCATGCACATCAATGCCAGCGTCTCGCATTCGCTCAAAGAAACTGTCCCTTACCTTCCAGCACCCTACATCATCATAAATCAATCGCACCTCTACTCCTTGCTCCGCCTTGTCTATCAAGGCATCGGCGATGAGATTGCCCAAAGGGTCATCCTCGATGATATACACATCGAGATGAATATGCTCACAGGCTTGCCCAATATCATACAATAAAGTCAAGAAATATTGATAGCCATCGGTGAAGATGTCCACCTTATTATCCTTGAAAGGAAGTGCCCAGTTCTGATTGGCAAAGAGATTCATCAAGGGACGGTTGCCCGCTGGAAGATGAAGATTTTCCTGCTCCGCAAACTCCAGCATGGAACGCTTGGTAAGTTGGTCCATGCTTCGGTCGCTGATGAGTCGCTCCTTTCGGGTGTTCTGCCCAAAGAAGATATAGAACACAATACCTATGAAAGGCATGAAAAAAAACACCAATATCCATGCCATCGTCTTGGCGGGCTGACGATTGTCCATCAAGACAGTAATGATTGCCGGGATGGTTGTCACTGCATAAAGCAATAGATATATCCAATGAAAGTAAATCATACCTGGTTGCTGCTTTTTAATTAAACACCGAGTTAGACTTATTGGCAAGAAGTGCATTCATCTGCTTGAGATTCATAAACTCTTGCAGCAGCTCTCGATTGGTTGGGTTCTTGGCAAACTCTTGCCTTACCTCGATGAGTCGCTGAGCTATGTAGTGAGTGCGGAAGCTAAGGATGTCCTTAAACACGAACTGGCGCAACTTCTCAGCACTCAACTTGAGTTGCAAGCTAGCCGTCGTTATCTCCTGTTCACCCGTAGGCATACAAGCTATCTTGCTAATCTCTGGGTTCGGATGATTGGCAAAATAGGTTTCTGCCACAAAGCCATCGTCCCCAAGATGCTCCACTGCCTCATGCAATATCTGATTATAGAGTTCATTGTGAAACTTGAAGCCATCACCACTTAGGTCTAGACTGATATACTGCGCCACTGGCAAGTCTACATCATTTTCGTCCACATCCTTCACGGTAATGATTTTCTCGCCATGATGCACGATGAGTTGTACGAGAAGAGCCTCTACCTCCAGTAGCTTATCCATTGGCGAATTACCTCTTACCGTCATCGTTTGTTGCGGAGCTGCCACCTGTGGGTCACGAAGACCTGCAGCACGGCGTTCCGCCTTGACTTGTTCACTCATGCCATTGCGAACGAAACTATTGAGCGCATTTACGATAATGGCCTCGTTCACCCCCAGCCTATAGGCGCAATCGGTGATATAGGATGCACGTGTTATCTGATTCTTGATCTTCGAGATACTCTCCACAATGGAGTTGATAGCCTGGCTTCGTTTCACCGGGTCGGTGACACCACGCAGCAAGACATCGGTCTTGAACTGGATAAAGTCGGTCTGATTGTCCTCGATGTATTTTTTGAACTCCTCAACCGAATGGCTACGGGCAAAGCTATCAGGGTCGTTGCCATCCGGCAAGAAAAGCACCTTTACGTTCATCTCCTGTTCCAGTAGCATATCGGTACCTCGAAGGGCAGCATGCACACCAGCAGCATCACCATCATAGAGCAACACGATATTGTTGGTGAAACGATGGAGTAAGCGAATTTGATGCACACTGAGGGCAGTACCCGAGTTTGCCACCACATTTTCAATGCCACACTGGTGCATGGAGATGACATCCGTATACCCCTCCACCATGAACACGCAGTCTTCCTTGGCTATGGCTTTCTTCGCCTGATAAAGACCATAAAGCTCTCGCTCCTTGTGATAGATTTCACTGTCTGGCGAATTTACATACTTCTGGTTCACTCCCTTGGTACGACTATCAAGCACACGACCGCCAAAGGCCACTACTTTGCCACTCAAGCTGAACCATGGGAAGATGGCACGCCCCGAGAATCGGTCCAAGTATTTATCCGTACCAGTCTTGTTGGTAGGCTCATCCTTATCCACCTTGAAACAAAGTCCAGTATCCACTAGATACTTTGGGTTGTAGCCCTGCTTTACAGCGGCATCATATAGAGCCGTACGTTGGGGAAGTGCAAATCCCAATTGGAACTCTTTGATAATATCGTCACGGAAGCCACGACTACGAAAATATTGCATACCTATGGCTCGTCCGTCAACATCATTCTGCAAGATGTCCTGAAAATACCGCGCCGCCCATTCGTTGACAATATACATAGATTCCCGCTCATTCTCTCGCTGCTTTTCCTCATGGGTTAGCTCTCGTTCCTTAATCTCTATATGATATTTCTTTGCCAACCAACGCAAAGCATCGGGATAAGTCATCTGCTCTAGTTCCATGAGGAAGTTTACTGCATTGCCACCCTTACCACAAGTGAAGCAATGGCAGATGCCACGAGAAGGTGATACAGAGAAAGATGGATTGGAATCATTATGGAATGGACATAATCCGACATAGTTGATACCTCTTTTTTTGAGCGTCACAAATTCTGACACCACCTCTTCTATTTTGGTGGCATCCATAATACGAGCTATGGTCGGCTTATCTATCATTTTTCTTCTTTTATTTTTATTAGTGCAAAGTTACGAAAAAAGGAGCAGACTGCCAAGAAGTATCCAGGCTTTCTATCAAAAGAACTTAAATAATTTGGTTGTTTCGTCCGAAAGCGATAACTTTGCAGTCAAAACAACATTAAAAACAGATAGATTATGTTTAGTGGAATCGTAGAAGAAATGGCCACCGTCGTGGCTATCAAGCATGATAAGGAGAACATCGACTTCACGTTGAAGTGTTCTTTTGTAGACGAACTCAGCATCGACCAGAGCATCGCTCACAATGGCGTGTGCCTCACCGTGGTGGAAATCAAGGATGGCGCCTATACCGTTACGGCGATGAAGGAGACCCTAGACCGCAGCAACCTAGGGCTGCTCAAGGTGGGCGACAAGGTGAACGTGGAGCGTTCGATGGTGATGAACGGCAG
>CAVCRI010000057.1:0-16145 GCA_963604545.1 Lachnospiraceae bacterium
AACCCGCGACCCACGCATTACGAATGCGTTGCTCTACCAACTGAGCCATCATGGCAAGCCTTTCTGAATTGCAAATGCAAAGGTAATGAATATTTTCTAATTGAGAAAATTATTTCGCAAGAGATTCCCCTTGCTTAACTATCATTAACAAAAGGCATCGCCCAGGGCAGCCCCTGAGCGATGTCCTATCATAGGTTGTTGCTCAATCCCAGCAAGGCAATCACCGCCTCGTTGTACTCATTGATGACATCAGCATGCTTCATGCGCATGTCGATGCTCTCCTGCAGGGCATTGACATACTCTACATAAGAAATCTCCCCATTCTCATACTCCGTTGTGCTGAGGGTCTTGATGGTGTCGCTCTTCTCGATGTTCTCACCATTATAATACTCCATGCGCTTGATGGCATTCTGCAAGCGATGGTAGCCCAGGCGATAGTCACGTTCCTTCTCCATCTGCTCCTGTCTCATTTCCAGTTCGGCAATCTCACGGCCTTTCTTCGCCGCCTTCACCTTAGCCTTGGTGGCACCATAGAAGAGAGGTACGGCTACCCCAAGCTCGAAACCAAAGAAGTTACCCTCGGTGAAACGCTGGCGGTCGATATGGTAAGGGTCCCAACTGGAGATGAGAGCCTGCGTGCGAAGGGTAAGCGAAAGCGATGGCGCATAACCAGTCTTGGCACATTTCACCTCACGGTCGAGTGCCTTCAGACGGTCTTGCTGATACTGGGCATCGGCTGTCTGCTGATAGTTGAAGCCTCCAGCCACCGGCTCGCTCAGGGCGATGAGATGGCTCTCGGCAGGCAACACTGGCTGGTCAGTGCCCAGTAGGGTCATGAGGATGATCTGCTGGTTCTCTGCCTCATTCTTTACGCTCGCCATCTCCAGATGGTTCTCGTTGCGCAAACGCTCGGCTGTGAGAAACTCCAACTGTCTCGCCTCGCCAGCCTTGTATCGCTTCTCTGCCACCACGCAGTACCTGTCGAGTATCGAGTCCTGTAGCTGGAGAATGCGCAGGCGATGAGTCTGGTAGAGCATTCCGTAGTAGGCAGAGGCTATGTCTAGCTTCAGCTGCTGCTGGGTTACGCCCAGCCTGCTCTTCTCTGCCTGGGTCTCAGCCTTCAACTGCTTGCGGCGTGCAGTATACACGGTTGGAAACTCGATGCCCTGTGAGAACGAGAGGGCATTGTCGGTATCGCCGCTCGACGCAGGGTTCTGCACGAACGCCACCTCAGTCTTGTCCACATCCCAAGCCGTGCCCTCGTTAATCTTGGCACGCTCCACCGACTTCCTGCCCAACTGCAACGAAATGTTCTGCTTGTTGGCAAGTTCGATGCATTGCTGCAGCGACATCTTGGTGCCAGGGATGGTGGCATCGAAGAGATGGGCACTCGCCATCTGGGGCTGCATCCACATCACAGCCAAGGCTACAGCGGTCATTACTGTTTTCTGTCTTTTTCTTGAATCCTTCATAAGATGCATTCTTGAATTCTTCATAAGATAATAGATTTTTTTAATAATTCACTAATGTTTTGTAAATGTCTTGTAAATGGCTGGCAGCACCAAGAGCGTGAGCAACGTACAGGTAACCAGGCCGCCTATCACCACGGTGGCAAGCGGTCGCTGAACCTCGGCACCATCTCCCTGCGAAAGAGCCATCGGCAGGAATCCCATGGAGGCAACGAGCGCCGTCATAAGTACAGGGCGCAAGCGAATCATGCAACTCTCCACGATGCGATGGTGGATAATCTCTGCTGTGCTGACAGCACCCTCCTTGGAAGGACGCTCGCCCGCACGCTGCATCTGGTTCATCTGACCGATGAGCACGATGCCATTGAGCACAGCCACGCCAAAGAGGGCGATGAAGCCCACGCCAGCCGAGATGCTGAACGGCATGCCCCTGAGCCACAATGCCCACACGCCACCGATGGCAGCCAATGGGATGGCGGAGAAGACGAACAGCGACTCACGCACATTCTTGACAGTGGCATAGAGCAACAGCAAGATAACGATGAGTGCCACCGGGATGACCACCATCAGGCGTTGGGTAGCCGACTGCAGGTTCTCAAACTCTCCACCATAATTATAATAATAGCCCTCAGGCAACTTCAGCTCGCGGTCGAGAATATCCTGAATCTCCCCCACCGTGCTCTGTACATCGCGCCCCTTGACATTGAAGCCTACGTAGATGCGGCGGTTGCCATCCTCGTGCGAAACCTGTGCCGGGGCAGGCTCGTATCGGATGTCCGCTATCTGGCAGAGAGGCACCTGTCCCCCACCGGCAAGCGGAATGGAAAGCGAAGAAAGCGACTCCACGGTTCGATAGCTAGCATCCATGCGAAGCACGACATCAAAGCGCTTGTCGCCCTCGTATACGGCTCCCGCCGTGGCTCCAGCGAAAGTCGTCTCAAGCACACGGTTCACATCGTCCACGCTGATGCCATATTGTGCCATGCAACCATGGTTGTAGACCACTTGAATCTGTGGCAAGCCAGAGACCTGCTCGACGGTAATGCCGCTCACACCCTTTACACCCTTGATGAGCCGTTCCACCTGCTGGGCCTGCTGGGTGAGCACATCGAGGTCATCGCCATATATCTTGATGGCTACATCCTGCTTGATGCCCGTCAGGAGCTCATTGTTGCGCATCTGTATCGGCTGCGAGATTTCCGCCTCCAGGCCCGGGATGGTCTTCAGCGTTTCCTCCATCTTCTCCATCAGCTCAGGGGTGGTCTCTGCCGATGTCCACTCAGCCTTTGGCTTGAGGGCTATCATGATGTCGGCACGTTCCACCGGCATCGGGTCGGTTGGAATCTCCGCACTACCGATGCGGCTCACCACCTGCTTTATCTCAGGGTATTGGGCCTTGAGCAACTTCTCCGCCTTGGTACAACTCTCCACCATCTGCGAGAGCGAGGTGCCCTGCGCCATACTCATCTCCACGGCAAAGTCGCCCTCCTCCAAGCTCGGGATGAACTCGCCGCCCAGGAACTTGAACCCCACCACACTGACACAGAACAGCGCCACGGCAGCGGTGATGACATCCTTGTGGCGAGCCAGCACCCATTCGAGCACCGGGCGATACCACGACTGTAGCCTCTCTATCATACGGTCGGCGAAAGACTTGTGCAGAAGCACCCAGTTGCCGTCGGCATCCTTTACCTTAGCCTGGACCTTGCGGCTCAGGAATAGCGAGCTAGCCATCGGCACATAGGTAAGCGAGAGGATGAAGGCACCCATGATGGCAAAGAACACCGTAAGTGCCATCGGGCGGAACATCTTGCCCTCGATGCCCACGAGCGTCATCAGCGGCACATACACTATCATAATCATAATCTCACCAAACGCCGCACTCTGGCGGATGCGAGAGGCCGAGAAATGCACCTCCTCATCCATCTCCGCCTGTGAGAGCCAGAATCCCCCACCCGCATTGCTACGAGCCAGATAAGCTGCGCGCACGGCTGGCTGGGAGAACTCGCCTCGATGGATATGCGTCACCACAGCCTCGACTATGATGACGGCGGAATCGACTATCATACCGAAGTCGATGGCACCGAGGCTCATCAGGTTGCCGTCGATGCCGAAGGTCTTCATCATGCCAAAGGCGAAGAGCATGCTGAGTGGGATGACAGATGCCACCACGAGCCCGGCTCGCCAGTTGCCCAGAAAGATGATGAGCACGAAGATGACGATGAGACCGCCCTCGATGAGGTTGTGGGCGATGGTGCCCTCCACACGGTCTACCAGATTGGTGCGGTCGATGAATGGCTCGATGACCACGCCCTCGGGCAGCGACTTTTGTATCTGGGCGATGCGCTCCTTCACGTTCTTGACGACCTGCTGGAAGTTCTCGCCCTTGAGCATGATGGCTATGCCAGCCACCACCTCGCCCTCACCATTGCGAGTAACGGCACCAAAGCGGGTAGCATGCCCCTGCTGCACCTTGGCGACATCCCCCACCTTGACGGGGGTGCCTCCCACGACCTTGACCGGGATGTTGGCTATGTCTGCCAAGCTCTTCACCACACCGATGCCACGGATGTAATACTGGTTGGAGTTTTGTTCGATGTAGCTGCCGCCCGTGTTGGCATTGTTTTTCTCGAGTGCATCAAACACCTCGCTCACCGTCACGTTGTTGGCGTTAAGCTGGTCGGTATTGACGGCCACCTCGTATTGCTTGACGTAGCCACCCCATCCGCTCACCTCGGCAATGCCCGGGGTGCCAGAGAGCTGCTTGCGTACAATCCAATCTTGAATGGTGCGCAACTGGGTGAGCGAGTACTTGTGCTCGTATCCCTTCTTGGCGCGCACCGTATAGTGATAGATTTCGCCGAGAGCCGTGGCTATCGGTCCCATCTCTATGTCGGCATTCTTGGGCAGTTCCTCCTTCACCTGCCCTATCATTTGGTTGACCTGTTCCCTCGCCCAGTAGATGTCCACATCGTCATCGAAGACTAGTGTGATGACCGAGAGACCGCTGCGCGAGATGCTACGTCTCTCCTCCAACCTTGGAATGTTGGCGAGTGCCATCTCGATAGGTGTGGTGACATACTGCTCCACCTCCTGTGCGCCTAGCGAGGGAGCCTGGGTGATGACCTGCACCTGGTTGTCGGTGATGTCAGGCGTGGAATCGAAAGGCAGGTTGACGAGCGACCAGATGCCCCATGCCATCAAGGCAAGGGTTAAGACTCCAACCACCAGCTTGTGGCGGATAGAGTAAGTGATCAGTTTCTGAAACATATTCTTGGTCCTCCGCTACTTTAGTCCTCCTCCCCATGGTCGCCCGTGAGCGATGCGAGATAGAAAGCGTTGTCAGTCACTATCTTTTGTCCTTTCTTGATATGCTTGCAGAGTTGCACCTCGGTATATCCTTCGCCGGTAACGCCTGTGGTAACCTCATGGCGAGAGCAGCTATACTGTCCCTTGCGAGGTGAGCCGTTGAGTGCAAAGACATACTGCTTGCCGTCGGTGGTGACGATGGCCTTGGATGGCAAAGCCAGGCACTGCTGAGAACCCGTAGCTATCTGTCCGCTCACATACATGCCGTCGAAAAGTCTGACATCTTTGGCTGCATCCAACTTCACATGAACAGCAACACTTTTGCTTCCGTCGTTAAAGTATTGGTTGAAGCCATACACTGTACCTGGCAACTTCTCTCCAGGCTGGTTGGTGAGCGAGAGCCATACACGGTCGCCCACCTTGACCTTGCGCAAGTCTTTCTCAAAGACATTGAGGTCGCATTCCACCGCCTGGTTGTTGCGAATCTTCATCAGTGGTGTCTGCATGTCGGCATAGCTCCCCAGGGTGGCGGTTATCTGGCTCACGGTGCCAGCGATAGGCGCACGCAATGGGAAGGTGGTGGTGAAGCGCCCCTTTGCCACCGCACCTGTGGCGATGCCCATCTGCGCCAGCTGCCGGGCGATACCCACCAAGTTGGCGTGGGACACCTGATACTCCTTCGTGGCTTGTTGGAGCGTCTTCTTCACGCCCGCTCCACTCTGGGCGAGCGACTTCTGGCGCTCCATCTCTGCCTTGGCAAACTCACACTCCTTAGCAGCCGAGAAATACTCTCGCTGCAAACTTACCACGTCGGTGTTCTCCACCAGGGCGACCACCTGGCCACGGCTCACCAGCTGCCCCTCCTTCACGAATATTTGCTTCACGATGCCACCCATCAGCGAAGCCACATCACCCATGTTCTGGGCACGCAACACCAACTGACCATTGGCCTGAATGGTAGCGTCCATCTGCCTTTGCTGCGCCTCGCCAAACTTCAGGTCGACGGCATCCACTTGTCTCTGAGTGAGCGGTATGTGCTCAAAGTCAACTTCCTCCTCATGCTCAGCCTCTTCGGCATGAGCCTCCGCCCCGGCTTGCTTCGTCAAGAAGGTGAAGCCAGCCAAGGCTATCGCCGTTACAGCGACAATCAATAAGATTCTTTTCATTGTTTTCTCCTATGTCTGATTACTTGATTTATAAAACTGCTGCAAAGGTACAACAATCTGATTGCAACCGTGTTGCATAATGTTCCTTAAAGAAACACTTACAACCTGGTTGCATTCTTGCTTACTACATCAAGTTCTCAAGAGGAGGCCCCCTCCTGCTAAGCTGCGGCAAGTCTAAGCCCGGGAGCTGACATGCCACGTGCTGCCAACGCACCTCCAAAAGGGCATAGGCAGGGAAAAGTAAATATGTATCTGGGATGAGGACGGCCCAAAGATGGCCGCCATCAAAGATATGCTTCTGGATGCTCTTCACCACCTTGGTATTGGTGAAGAAATGGTGCATCTGGTGCACCCGGCAACCCTCACGCTCATTCTCGTGGTGCTGAGTGTGCTCATCATTATAATTGCCATCCTCATGGCATTGCTCAACAACCATACATATACGGTCATCGCTGTGGTGATGGTGCATCACCACAGTGGACAGCAACACACTGAGCGTCGCCACCCACAAACTGAACATGTAGAGTCGTCTTTTGCGCATAGTGGGTGCAAAGTTACGCCATTTAAGGCTATTCTCCAAAGAAAACGGCAAAAAACTGCCTTATTTTTCTTAAAAAAATTAAAAGCCAGTACCCATTCACTACAGACTGCACGTATATATTTACAAAAAACAGTACCTTTGCAACAAAAATAACAATTATAACAAATGAAAAAAGTAATTTTATTATTTCAGTTACTCTTAGTAGTAATCCTGGCCAACGCTCAGATGATGAACCCCGTGAAGTTCACCAGCACCTTGAAGACCAATGGTACAGCAGAGGCCGAAATCGTATTTAGCGGCAAGATTCAGCCGGGATGGCATGTCTATTCCACGGGCTTGGGAGCCGACGGACCTATCTCAGCCTCGTTCAACGTATCCAAGAAGGATGGCGTGGAACTCGTGGGCAAGTTGCAGGCCAAGGGACATGAGATTTCCAAGTTTGACCCTCTCTTCGAGATGAAGCTCCGTTACTTCGAGGGTTCTGCCACATTCGTACAGAAAATCAAGTTCACCAAACCCAACTATAGCATCGATGCCTACCTGGAGTATGGTGCCTGCAGCGACCAAAACTGCTTGCCACCTAGCGAGGCATCCTTCAAGCAGAGCGGCAAGTCACCAGCCGTAGACGGCAAGGCTGATGCCGCAGCTGACAAGCAACAGGAAGACAAGACCTTAGACCCAGCCCTGGCAGCCCAGCAGAAGGCAGACTCTCTCGCCAAGCTACAGGGCGTGGAGCAGGCAAATGCAGGAGCCGCTGACTCTACCGTCACGCTCACTGCCTCTGCAGATGATGCACAGCAATGGTGGAAGCCTGTGGTGAAGGAACTCCAGGCGTTCGGCGGCAACAATGACATCGCCAACCACTCCCTCCTCTACATCTTCTTCATCGGATTCGTGGGCGGACTTCTGGCACTCGTGATGCCATGCATCTGGCCTATCATCCCAATGACCGTCAGCTTCTTCCTGAAGCGTGCCAAGAACGACAAGAAGAAAGGTATCCGCGATGCCTGCACCTATGGCTTGAGCATCGTCGTCATCTACCTCGTGCTCGGTCTTGCCGTGACCGCCATCGCAGGTCCTAGCACCCTCAATGCGCTCAGCACCAGTGCGGTGTTCAACATCATCCTCTTCTGCCTCCTGGCAGTCTTCGCCTTCTCATTCTTCGGATGGTTTGAGATTAAGTTGCCAGAGAGCTGGGGTAATGCCGTAGACAACAAGGCATCCAGCACGACAGGCTTGATTTCTATCTTCCTGATGGCGTTCACCCTCGTCTTGGTGAGCTTCTCCTGTACCGCCCCTATCATCGGCCTACTCTTGGTACAGACCGTGACATCAGGCGACTGGCTCGCACCTACCATCGGCATGTTCGGCTTCGCCCTGGCACTCGCCTTGCCATTCACCCTCTTCGCCCTCTTCCCATCCTGGTTGAAGTCTGCCCCTAAGTCAGGCTCTTGGATGGAGACCATCAAGATAGTCTTGGGATTCGTGGAGTTGGCATTCTCCCTGAAGTTCCTCTCCGTGGCAGACTTGGCATACGGTTGGCACATCATGGACCGAGAGGTGTTCCTCTCCCTATGGATTGTTATCTTTGGCTTGCTCGGGCTCTACCTCATCGGCAAGCTCAAGTTCCAGGTAGACGCCATCGGTGGCGACATCAACAAGCCAATGCCAGTGGCATGCATCATGCTCGGACTCTGCTCTTTGGCGTTCGCCGTATACATGATTCCTGGCCTGTGGGGTGCCCCTTGCAAGGCAGTGAGTGCCTTCGCACCACCTATCAACACCCAGGACTTCAACCTCAACAACAAGCTCGTGGAGCCAGCCTACAAGGATTACGAGGCAGGCATGGCAGCAGCCAAGGCACAGGGCAAGCCAGTGCTCATCGACTTCACTGGCTATGGATGCGTAAACTGTCGCAAGATGGAGGCTTCCGTATGGACCGACCCTAGCGTGGCTGACAAGTTGACAAAGGACTACGTGCTCATCTCGCTCTACGTGGACGACAAGACTCCACTGCCAGAACCTATGGAGGTGACATTCAACGGCGAGAAGCGCACCTTGCGCACCGTGGGCGACAAGTGGAGCTACTTGCAAGCCAGCAAGTTTGGTGCCAATGCACAGCCATTCTACGTGCCGGTCGACAACGATGGCAAGCCTCTCAACGCAGCCTTCAGTTTCAAGGAAGATGTGAGCGCTTATCTTGACTTCCTGAACAAGGGTCTCGACAACTATAAGAATAAGTAACCAAGGCAGTTACTAGGGTGTGTCCCAAGTCATGTCAAGTGGCTTAGGGCACACCTTTTTTATGCGCCCTGGAGTAATCCATTCCCCTTCCGAAAGGCAGCCAAAAATCCCCGCCTAGGAAAAAATATTTCTCCGCCTAGGAAAAGAGTTTTTCCTAGGCAGGCAAACAAAACTGCATAGGCGGACGATTCCTGCGCTGCCATTATGCTGAAAGAAATGCCCAGCATGCAAATATGGCACAATATTTGCAATGGTAACAGACATCGAGTTATAACTATTTTAAATAAGGTATTTATGAATACAAAAGAAGTTCCAGTCCTGCTTTTGACAGGCTATCTGGGCAGTGGCAAGACCACACTGCTCAACAAGATTTTGGCTAACAAGAAAGGCATCAAGTTTGCCGTCATCGTCAACGACATCGGCGAGGTGAACATCGATGCTGCCCTTATAGAGAAAGGTGGCGTGGTAGGTCAGAAAGACGACTCGCTGGTTTCGCTCCAGAATGGTTGCATCTGCTGCACGCTGAAAATGGACCTCGTGAACCAGCTCAAGGACATCGTAGACATGAAACGCTTCGACTATATCGTGATCGAGGCAAGCGGCATCTGCGAGCCAGCTCCTATCGCACAGACCATCTGCTCCATCCCATCACTGGGACCAGAGTATATCAAGAATGGCGTGCTGCGTCTTGACAGCATCGTGACAGTCGTGGATGCCCTCCGTATGAAGGACGAGTTTGCCAACGGTTCAGACCTGATGAAGAAAGACCTCGACGAGGAAGACTTGGCATCACTCGTCATCCAGCAGATCGAGTTCTGCAACATCCTCCTCCTCAACAAGGCTGCCGACGTGGAGCCTAAGGAGTTGGAGCACCTGAAGCAAATCATCCGCGCCATCCAGCCAAAGGCTGAGATTTACGAGTGCAACTATGGTGACATCGACCTCGACCTCATCGTCAACACCCATAAGTTTGACTTCGAGCAAGTGGCATCTTCTGCCGGCTGGATTCAGGAGATAGAGGCTGAGAGAAAAGAAGACGAAGAGGAGCACGAGGAACATGACGATGAGCAAGAGGAACACGAGCATCACCATCATCATCACGATGAGGAAGGCGAGCATGGACACCACCATCATCATCATCACGACCATGACCATGACCACGATGGTGGCGAAGTCGAGGAATATGGCATCGGAACATTCGTATATCACCGACGCAAGCCATTCGACCTCGGACTCTTCGACGAGTTTGTGGCAAGAAAATGGCCTCGCGACGTGGTTCGAGCCAAGGGCATCTGCTACTTCAGCGACGAGCGAGACATGTGTTACGTGTTCGAGCAGGCTGGCAAGCAAAAGACCGTGAAGCAAGCCGGACAGTGGCTCGCCACCATGCCTAAGGATGACCTGGACAAACTGCTCAAGAACAACCCTCAGCTGCAAAAGGAATGGGACGACGAGTTGGGCGACCGCATGATCAAGTTGGTGTTCATCGGCCAGCACATCAAGGAACAGAAGGATGCCATCATCGCAGAGCTAGATAAATGCCTGACACTCTAAATGAGCCGGGAAAGTGGTAAAACTATCGCTAAAATAAGGAAAATCGGAGGAAAACAACATTTATAATGAAGTTTTTCCTCCGATTTTTGCTTTAATTCGTTTTTTTTTGTTAAATTTGCACCCAAATAACAAAATAAGTGAATGGAAAAAAAAATGAAGACCGATTTTCGACCTGCACACGACTCTGATTATGAGGCTTGCTGGAGAATCATCGACCAAGCTCGCCACAACATGATAGCATCTGGACGTCACCAATGGACAGAAGAGTATCCGGCAGAACACGACATCAGAAAGGATATCGCCAATGGCAACGCCTACGTACTGACCGTAGAGGGAGAAGTGGCTGTGTATGGAGCCGTCATCCTGAATGGTGAGCCACAATACGACTTTATCGAGGGCGACTGGATAACGAATGGCAACTATTATGTCATTCATCGCTTCGCCACCTTGCAGAAATTCCAAAGGGAAGGACTCGCGCGCGTATTTATTAACAAGGTGAACAGCCTTTGCGAAGTGGAAAAAGTGCCAAGCATCAAGGTGGACACCAACTACGACAACATGCCGATGATCAACCTGCTGTCATCAATAGGCTTCTGCATCTGCGGAAGAATCAACTATGGCAACAAAGGCATGAGATTCGCATTCGAGAAGCTCACCATGGAAATCGAAAGATAAAGAAACTACCTGAAATATGGAAGACAAAATGACCTTGATGAGAGACTTGGTCGACAAGTTGAACCAAGCCTCTGACAGCTATTATAACGGTAAGGGCGAACTGATGACAGACTATGAATGGGATGCACAGTTCGACCAACTCAAGAAACTGGAAGACGAGACGGGAGAAGTTTTGCCCAACTCGCCTACCAACAAGGTTTCGGAAGACACCATCGTGGGCAAGAAGGAACCACACGAGTTCCTCGCCCTCTCCCTGGCAAAGACCAAGAAAGTGAGCGACCTCGTGAAATGGGCTGAGGATAGACCCATCTGGATATCATGGAAGCTGGATGGACTCACCCTCGTCGTGACCTACGACAACGGCAAACTTACCAAGATCGTTACCCGTGGCAACGGTCAGGTGGGTACCAACATCACTTACTTAGCCCCTGCCATCAGCGGCATTCCCAAGAACATCCAGGAGAAAGGACACCTCGTGGTACGTGGCGAGGCCGTTATCTCGTATGCTGACTTCGAGCAGTTTGTCATCGAGAGCGAAGGAGACTACGCCAACCCTCGCAACCTGGCTTCAGGGTCTCTCTCCCTTCATGATGTAGAGGAAGTGAAGCAGCGTCACATCCAGTGGATACCATTCACTTTGGTTTACACCGAGCGCGACATCAAGTCGTGGGGCGAGCGCATGCAGATGCTCCAAGACCTCGGCTTCCATCCCGTGGAGCGAGAGCGCATAGACAACCCTAACACAGAGAACATTCAGCGAGAAATAGACAAATTCACCGAGAAAGTGACCAACAAGGTCAACCCTTTCCCTGTGGACGGACTCGTCATCTGCTATGACGACACCGAGTATGCTGCTACTGGTTCGGTAACCGGCCACCATGCCACCCGAGCCGGATTTGCCTTCAAGTGGCAAGACGAGCACGCCGACACCGAGCTAGACCACATCGAGTGGTCGTGCGCCGCCAACACCATAACCCCAGTGGCAGTGTTCAAGCCAGTAGAGCTGGAGGGCACCACCGTGCAGCGAGCCTCCCTCTGCAACGTGAGCGAGTGCGAGCGACTGGGCATCGGGGGCAAGGGCACCAAGCTGCAAGTCATCAAGGCCAACAAGATTATCCCGAAAATCATCCACATCACAGAGCCTGTGGGTGCCTTCGAGATACCTACCAGCTGCCCAGTATGCCATGCCGAGGCGAAGGTGGTGGAGAGCGAGACGGGCACCAAGACCCTGCACTGCACCAATCCGCATTGCGCAGCCAAGCAGCTCAAGAAGTTCACGAGATTCGTGAGCAAGGAAGGACTCAACATCGATGGCATCTCGGAGCAGACCGTATGGAAATTCATCAACGAGGGCTTCATCCGTGAGTATGCCGACTTCTACAAGCTGAGAGAGCACGCCTTTGCTATCGCCTCGTTTGAGGGGTTCGGCAGAAAGAGCGTCAACAACCTCATGGAAAGCGTGGAGAAAAGCCGCCACACTGATGGCCGCCACCTACTCTATGCGCTCAACATTCCGCTCTGCGGTGGCGATGTGGCCAAGAAACTCCTGGGCCGCTATAACGTGAGGGAGCTGATAGAGACAGCCAGACTGAGCATGTTTGACGACGAGTTCGCCAGTATAGACGGCATCGGACCGGAAAAGAGCGCCAAGTTCATCGAGTGGTTCCACGATGACGACAACTTCTCCAAAGTGCAGAACCTCCTTCCCCACCTCATCATCGAGGAACGTGAACCAGAAGAAGTAGGCAGCAAATGCCAGGGAATGACATTCGTGGTAACGGGCGATGTGCATCACTACAAGAACCGCAACGAGCTGAAGGCGTACATCGAGAGCCAAGGAGGCAAGGTGACGGGCAGCGTGAGCAAGAGCACCAACTTCCTCATCAACAACGATGCCACCTCGCAAAGTTCCAAGAACAAGAAGGCCCATGAACAGAACATCCCCATCATTACCGAGGATGAATTCATCCAAAAGTTTGGCAATGATGAGGATTCAAAATAAAAGAGTAAGCTAAAAGCCTATCAGTGAATGTCTGATAAACATCAGTGAGTGCCAGCGAACATTAGTGAGTGCCAGTGAACATTAGTGAGTGCCAGTGAACTGCCCCATGAAGAGGATAGCTCCGCTATTGGTGTCGGTGATGAGATACACAAACGGATGATCGGCATGGAAGTCTACGTTGCGCATCTCCACAGGTGCGGCAGAAGTCAGCATGATGGCCGCTGTAACGGCGGCGGCCTTTGTGCCTTGCTCGCTCACCTCTATCTTAGCCTTCTGGAACATCTTGCCCACGAAGAAATCACCACTGGCAAAATGAGAGAAGTTTGCCTGAGACGGATTGAACATGCTCGGTGCTCCCAACTCGCTAACCACCTGGTTGAGCGGCAACTCCACCTCGCTTGTAAACTTAGGCAACTTCAGGTTGACGATGCAAGGCTCCATATCGTTGGAAAGTTGCTGCAGCATCTCCGCATCCAAGCCTTTCATCATGTCGCTGATGCTCTTGCCCTCGTTAGGGAGGAGCACGGTCATGCAATAGATACCGTTACCGTATGGCAAGTCTACAGCCTTGAACGTATCGTTATCCGTATACTGGAGCTTCTTGACCTGGTGCATCATCTCTACTTTCTGGATGTCGCGCGTATAGCCACGGAAGTTCTCCTGCTTGGTATTGTGGGCATCAAACTTATTTGTCCAAGTACCATTGAAGTAGATAGCGTTCATGATGTAGGACACGGCACTTGGGTCCACCTGGTCGATGATCTTTGGAATCATGCCCTGTGTCTTATCCTTGCACCAGCCATTGATGTGACCGGTAGCCGAAGAAGAGGTGAAGTCCAGATTTTCCACGCCAGCCTGATAGTAATCGGATACGGTGTTGGAGAAGTCCCTGTCGAGTTGATAATTCTTGTTGACAGCCACATAGTTGGCAATGTTGACGGTCGTTCGCTTATCAAGGGTGTTGGCAGTTTGCAACATCCCCTTGTAGAACTCATTGAGCTCCTTTAGGCTTACGCCCTCGCAGCCTATGGTCTTCAAAATCTCCTGCAGAGTCTGTCCATCTGCACCATTCGCCAACATGCCCATCAGGTAAGTCACGCTGAGCGGAGACACCACGCTAGAGGACTGTCCCTGGAGCTTGGTGAAGAGATTGAAAGCAAACTGATTGTTCTTTCTTGCGATTTCCCGTTGCTGGTCTGTGAGGATGAGGAATCCCGGGTCCATATCCGTGCTTTCATCGGGAAAGGTTGCCACGCCATCATCCTTCGCATTCTCATGAGGAACGCTAACGCCATCCTTTTGCGCAATTTTGCTGCTGCCACAAGAGGACAAACCGAGCGCAGCTGTCATCAAGAAGGCTGCGCCAATCATTTTCTTATTCATATTCATATCAAATCTTTGTTATTGTTTTCTAGAATTAGAAATGCCAAGCAGTGCAATACCTTGCATCAAGGACTTTACTTTTTAGGCTATTTAACTATCAAGGGCTACCTCACGTTGCTAACAAAAAACTACCCTCACGTAACAATAAAGGGCTACCCTCACGGGCAACCCTATACATATTATACAAAAACATTATGAATTATTTCTATTAGCGAACAAGATTTTCTATTGCTTTATTTTCCAGCAACTTATACAAAAATACATTTTTTAAAAAATAGAAAAAAAGCACCAATTAAAAGCACTGGAATATGATGGAAAGATTATTTACAGACAAAGTTTATTCATTAAATTTTAACTTACGTTGGGGAAATGCCAATAAGAAGAAAATCATATATGCAGTACTTAAAGTTAATAAAAGACAGATAAGAATCAGTCTAGGAATAAAGATATATCCCCAATTTTGGGATAAGGTCAAACAAGAGTGCTTTATTCCTAGCGGACAGCAGTATAATGAAATCAAGGAGATAACAAGTATCAATCAAATGATATATGCCATTAAGCTTTGCTATACTGAGAATATAAACAGTACCTACACAGATGTCATAAGGAAAATTAAGGATCTCTTGGTTAGATTTCATGATACAAAGAACATTAACTTAAGATATAAAGCAGAAGTCTCTGCAATAGCATTGCTCAACAAAGCCTTCATTCTCCAATATGGAGGGAATAAGCAAAAGGAACAGAAGGAAAATAGCACATGGAAACAATATAGGAGGTTACTTGATGAATATTTCAAATATATGAAAGAAGAAAAGATTCCTGACAATATAGAAAAAGCATTGACACAGGTTGCCATTAATGATTATAAAAATTATCTAATCAATAATAAACTTGCAGCATCATCAATTAATCATAAGGTAGGTATAGTGGTAAGATTGATTAACAAGAAACTAGTTATTGAGAATGACTTCCTAAAATATCATATCACTCCTGTAAAATTTGAGCAAATCAAGGATGTCAGGCTAAGAAATGAAAATATAAGAACTGCCTTGACAGATAACGAGGTAAAAGCTATACAAAATGCAGAAGGCTTAAGTGCTACTCAAAAGGAATATCGTGACATATTCCTTATGCAATGCTACACAAGTATGCGTGCTAGTGATGTACGAAAGATATTTACAGGAGATTATAAAGAAGAGTATAATGAGGGAAAGCAGATAATCATTATAAGAGCACAGAAATCTCGTAAGGAAAATGGTTACTATTCTATATTGGTAGATTCAAACATCAAGCAGATTCTTAATAGATATAAAAAAGGGTTCACTACTATTGATATAAAAGTCAACAATGATGTATTTCAACAGAACTTGAATGACAGCATTAGAAAGATTGCCATGAAAGCTAATCTTATAAGGATACACACTTATTGCAAGAGTGTTGGGAATAACAAAGAGGAACACCAAGATAGATTATGTGACATTATTACCTCACACTTTGCTCGTCATACATTTATATCTAAGAAAGTACGTGAAGGATATACAACAGATGAAATTAAGAATATGACAGCACATACAGATGATGCCATGATAGATAAGGTATATAGACATATTACCAATGAAGATAGGGCTAAAGCTCGTATTATGGCAGAAGAAAGACATAAACAAAAGAAATAAAAAACTCCTCTTGCCTCACCCAAGCAAGAGGAGAAAAACCTAATTCATAAATTAAAAAAGCAAAATTAAAAATCGGGTATGTCAAATGAACTGTGTCATGCTGCATAGTCCACTATCTGCCAAAGGAAT
>CAVCRI010000058.1:0-16065 GCA_963604545.1 Lachnospiraceae bacterium
TCTTCTGCCTTTCATAAGTTCTATCGTTTTATTACGTTGGCAAAGATAAGGTATTTTTCCTTAACCACCAAACTTTTTATCACAAAACAATGGATATGCTGGTTATAATTCATCCACGTTCAGCATCAATCCGTTTCACATACACCTTCGCCGTTCGCCTGCCATCGGTATCAATGCCAGTAGAAGAGTCTTTGGCGAACATTCGAAGTTCCTTCGTTGCCGTAGAGCGAGGCAAACCAGTCAACTCCACATAGTCGGATACTCGCATAAAAGGATGGGTAGCATCAGCGAGATAGTCTTGTGCCAGTTTCAAGCGTTGCTCCTTGGTATAAGGCGAATTGTTCACTCGTCTTACGCCAGCCCTAGAGAGTTTGCAACGACGATTAACCTCTTTCACCAGTTCCTTGTCCGATACATAGCGCACGTTCTTCACCTCGATGCTCTTGGCATTGCGCTTGGGCTCGTCGCCGTCTATCGTATCCATCTCCTTGCCTTTCTTCACCCCAAGGGTGGCTTGGAAGGTTCCGATGCCTTCGAGGGTTACGGTATAGCCCTCCGCCAAGTCCTCCACCAGTTGCTCAGCAATCTTGCCGAGCGCATGTTCCAATATCCCTTCATCCAGAATGCCATGCGCCCCAGTTCGCTGCAAGAACTCCTTCGAAGAAAGGTTCCTGCGCTTCTCCAGTCGGTAATAACACTTGGTTTCGCCCGTGCCCTGCAGGTCAGGCATCTCTTGCTTGATGTATCTTGCCATGTTTCTATATATAAAGTTTGTTTCTTACGGCTGTAAAGTTACAAAGATTCTAGTAGAAAACCGCAAGAAGTAGGCTACCTACTGCTTAGTTTAAGCTATATTTAACTAAATACAACTTATATTTAGCTAAACATAAGTTATATTTGCCAGAATAAAGACTAGGCGAAACAGTTAGGAGTAGGCTTCTTCGGGTTTGGTAGTAGGTTTCTATGCCTTTGGTATTTGATTCCTATAAATTTTATATATAGATGAATGGCTGTTTGCACTTAGGAGAAGAAGATATTATAGGCAGAAACGATGGCTATTTCACAAAGCCAAACTATGATTTCGCAAAATACATACCTCCAAGCACCACACTTATGAAAGTTTTTGTTTAACTTTGTGCGCAAAAACAACAAGTATGGAAGAATATCTCATCATATCAAATGCCAACTTCTTGCTAAGGGTGGCTTCTGGGCAGATTGCATACGTCTGCTCGGAAGGAAGCTATTGCACCTTGCGGCTTACCAATGGCGATGAATATACGTTTTCATTCAATCTGGTGGTCTTTGAGAAGAAAATCGTAGAGCAACTGGCTAAAACATCGCATTGCTTTGCTCGTGTAGGGCGAAACTACATCATCAATAGCCAACACATTTTCAGTATCAACCTCAACACTTCGGAACTCATATTGCACAATGAGCACTTTACCGAGAAGTTTACCCTACATGTGGGTAAGGAACCACTCAAGCAACTGAAATCTCTTTTAGACAACTCCATAAAATAGCAGAAGATATGAAAACAGCAAATCATCATGAAGAAACTTATTTCTTGGGAGAAATGCAGAAACCAAGCAATAAGACTACTATATATAAGAAGGTGTTGGGAATAGCTATTTGCGTGATAGCTATACTATGTATCATCCTTACCTTTGTGTTCAAGCAGCAAGAGAACATGTCGCAACCTCATGCCCTAAAAACGATAGCGGTTTTGCCTGAAGGTGGACGAATGCCTGTTTTCAACGGCAATGGTGACATCAACGACTTCTTGAAATGGGTCATGACAAATATCCAATATCCAAAAGGCTTGGAAGACAAACCAGCTCGTGTGGTCGTTAGTTTTACAGTCCAAAAAAATGGCACACTGGGGCTATTCAAGATACTTGAAGCGCCAAAAGAAAAAGCATACGAGCAGACAGTGATTGAACTCCTGAAAAAGAGTCCACGATGGAAGCCCGCACGACTTTCTGATGGCGAGGAGGTCAATATGGAATTTACCTTGCCTGTAGTTTTCACCCCAGAAGTAAAGAAGAAATAATCAACTGCTCTATGAAATGCTAGTCAACTGACTGCTAAGGCTAAAGAGCAACAAACAATAATTCACAAAAGTAAAAAACTTATGAAACTATCCTTTATTTTAGGTTCGGCACTATTGTTGAGCCAGTCTCTTTACGCCCAAACAGAAGAGGCAAAAGACACGCTCACCACTCAAATGATGATGCAAAATCTACCAGAAGTTTTCATTAAGGCAACACGACCAATCGTCAAGGCGGAACGAGGACAATTGGTCTATAACATGCCTCTTTTGTTGGAAAAGATGCCTGCCGACAATGCCTATGAAGCTCTAACTCGAATACCGGGGATAAACGAACTAAATGGTGGCATCAACTTTGCAGGAAAGGATGTAACGCTCATCATCAATGGCAAGCCGACAACTCTCAAATACACTCAGTTGGTAGAACGTTTGAAAAACATGCCAGCCTCACAATTAGCCAAAGCGGAAGTGATGTTGGCAGCACCAGCACGCCTACATGTTCGTGGTATGGCTATCAACTTAGTAACCAAAGACTATACTGGGGAAGACATGGCATCTGGCCAAATTCAAGGCATTTATACCCAAAGCAAGCATGGTGAAGGAGAAGGAAAAGGAAATTTACTCATTCAAAAAGGAAAACTAGAGTTGGATGCCATGTATTCTTTTTGTGATGGACGTTCATACAGCGAAGCGACTCATGAAGCCAATCAGCTACTTCATGGAGAGCGAGTAGCTTACAGCGACAAGACCATTCAAGAGCCAAAAGAATCAGTTCACAACTACCATTTGGGGGTGAACTATACTTTTTCCAGTAATCACCAGCTATCTCTAGCATATACAGGAAAATGGGATAGTACGCATTCCCACAATGAGACTTCGGGAACTAGTATGTCCCAACAAGATGGTAATGAGCATATCTATCTCCACAATATTGATGCCAACTACAACCTACCATTCGGACTAAAGATAAGTACATCCTATACAAACTACAGAAATCCAAGCCGTCAGCATTTGGAAGGAGTGATACTGGATAGCGAACGCAATCTAAACACCAACAGCAAACAGGTTATCGACAAATGGCTTTTCACGATAGACCAAAGTCATTCTTTCAAACATGGTTGGGAACTATCGTATGGCATGAAATACCAAACAAGCAAGAACAAAAGTTATCAAACCACAACCTGCAAAGATGGTACAGAATTACCCGATGCGTCAAACTCTGTAAATATTGAGGAAAGAATTTGGAATCTATATGGTGGGCTCAGCAAACAAATAAATGAGCAAGTGAGTATAGAAGCTTCCATTGAAGCCGAGCAATACCACTCTCCTCTATGGAGAAAATGGCATGTTTATCCTACGATAAATGCTTCATGGAAAATAAATGCAAACCATATCCTCAACTTATCTTTTTGTTCCAACTCTGAGTTTCCAAGTTATTGGTCAACAATGAGTAGCATTTATTATGCCTCCACATATACGGAGATATGGGGTAATCCAAACCTCAAGCCTTGCTCCACATACGAGGCTAGTTTGATGTGGACTATAAAGAGTCGCTATACAGTAATGGCTTTTGCTGAAACGAAGCCTAACTATTTCGTCCAGTTGCCTTATCAGCCATCCGACCGCTTGGCGGTCATCATGAAGGAAACCAATTTTGATTATAATCGTCTGATAGGTATTCAAGCATCGGCTATCTTTAACATCGACAATTGGTTGAATGGAAATATCTCAGCCACAGGTATCTACAGACATGATAAGAGCAATGATTTTTTCGACTTACCTTTTAATCGCAAACGCATATCTGCCGTTGTCAGTGGAAAGCTGTCTGCAAGACTTAGCCAACGCCACAAAGTATATTTCATACTCAACCCTTTCTACCAGTCTCAAGCTATCCAAGGCATATACGATATACAGCCAGTCTTCCGATTGAACGCTATGTTAAGATGGACTTCCGACAATGGAAATTGGAGCATTGTAGCCACTGGGCGTAATATCTTCAACGACGGTTTTACCACACAATCCAAGCAAGGAGACCAAGATTATCGCATGAATCTCAAGCAAACCTGGGCATCCGTTTCCACCACAGTCATCTATAGAATTGGCAAATACAAGGAGAAAAGAATCAAGGGCGTGGATACATCGAGAATGGGAATGTATTAGGCGGAACTAAAATATTAGCAGTAACCTGCTCTACTTTCAAATAAATGTCGTATATTTGCAGTTGTAAAACGTAAACAGGCAGAGAATATGATGACAGACATGAGCGAAAGAAGATTACCTGTAGGTATTCAATCTTTCGAAAAGATAAGAAAAGAAGGATACTTATATGTTGACAAGACCGACTTGGTTTGGAATCTTGCCAACAAGAGTAAGGTATATAATTACCTGAGCCGCCCACGCCGCTTCGGTAAGTCTGTACTTGTGGATACCCTCCAAGCTTATTTCGAAGGCAAGAAGGAACTCTTCGAGGGGTTGAAGATTATGGATTTGGAAAAGGAATGGATAAAACGTCCAGTCATCCGTTTGGATATGAGCCGAGCTGGTGCTACGGCTGAGGAAATCTGTTCATACCTGAATAAGATTTTCAAGAAATACGAAAAGGTGTACAATATTGTCGCTGATCCACAAGATAGCCTCGCCAACAGATTCGACAGCATCATAGAAACAGCCTATGAGCAAACTGGTCAGCAAGTCTCCATCCTCATCGACGAATACGATTCCCCCTTGCAGCACTCCTGGAAGACTCCATACCATGAGGAGTGTACTGCCGTCTATCGAAAAGTGTTTGCCATATTAAAGGCTGATGACGAGTTTGAGAAGTTTGTCTTTATCACTGGCATCACCAAGTTCACACAAATTTCGTTGTTCTCTGTTCTCAACAACCTGACCAATATCAGCTTCTACCCTCAATATGCGGCGATTTGCGGTATCACCAAGCAAGAGATTACCGACAATTTTATGCCAGAGATAGAAGCGATGGGCGAGAAAAACGGATGGACTACGGAAGAAACTGTGGCGCAGTTGAAAGCCAACTACGACGGCTATCATTTCAGTGCAGACAACATGGTGGATGTATTCAATCCTTTCAGCCTCATCAATGCTTTGGATGAAAGTAAAATCAAGAACTATTGGGCTTCATCTGGGGCAACCTCATTGCTGCCTAAATTTGTTGACAATATGGAAATTCGCCTAAAGGATTTCGATAATTGTGCCTTGTTAAGCACAACCATTGAAACTTCAGACGTAGTTGGAGGTGGAGCAGAGCTATTCCTTTATCAGTCGGGGTATCTAACTATCAAGAGTTGTGCTAATGGTGTCTATTTCTTAGGATTTCCAAACCATGAAGTAAGGCAAGCACTCTACGAAATGGTATTGCCAGCCTTGGCTATGCGCAACAACTGCGATATTCTGTCAACCCAGGCTTTCCTAAGAGACTATCTCGTCACAGGCGACCTCCCAGAAGCAAAGAAATGCATGAAAGCTCTTATTGCAGATGTTCCTTACAGCAACAAGAAACTAGCCTCGATGGATATGGAAGAGCGTTATCGCCTCATCATGAGCACGATATTCAATGCCATTGGTTTCAAGGTAGAAGTTGAGAAGATGATTGCCACTGGCAGAATCGACATGGTGGTATTCACCAACCGCATCATCTATGTATTGGAGCTAAAACTTTCCAACAATGGAGGTATCAACGCCGCCGAGAAGCAAATCATCGCCAACCAATATGTCGAGCCTTTCAAGGCTGACAAGCGCAAGATCATCGCTCTTGCCGTGGAATTGGACGCCATGGGCAAAGGATTGATAGATTGGAAAGAGATAACGGAAGCATAAAAGGCATTTTACCAACAATTTGTTTGCATATCTCAGCAAAAATGCGTACTTTTGTCGCCAACAACTAAAAAAGAAATAACTATGGACGAAGCAATCAAGCAAATCGGTGAAAGACTGAAAGGTCTTCGCGAGGTTCTCGACATTCCTGCACAGGAGGTGGCTGACCTCTGCGAAATCAGTCTCGAACATTATCTCAAGATAGAATCGGGCGAGGCAGACCCTTCGGTTTATCGCCTTTCCAAGATTTCCAAGAAGTATGGCATCGACCTCGATGTCTTGCTCTTCGGCGAGGAACCTCGCATGAAGGGCTACTACGTGACCCGTGATGGTCAGGGACCAGAGATTGAGCGCAACAACCAGTATAAGTACCAGAGCCTTGCCGTCGGTTTCAAGGACAGAAAGGTGAACCCATTCATGGTGCAAGTTGACCCATTGCCAAATGGAGAAAAGCCACATAAGAATGGCCACGACGGTCAGGAATATGACTACGTAATAGAGGGCGAGTTGGAAGTAACCATCGAGGAGAAAGTGATGGTGTTGGGTGCTGGCGACAGCATCTACTTCGACAGCAAGAAGCAGCATTGTTTCCGTGCATTGGGCGATAAGCCAGCCAAGTTCCTTTGTATAATCATCTAGGAGTTTTAAAGGAGTTAACTCCCCAAATCAAATACGACAATGATTGAGAGATTTCTTAAACAGACATCATTTACTTCAGAGCAAGACTTCAAGGAGCATCTGGAGTTCATCATACCAGAAGATTTCAACTTTGCCTACGACGTGATGGACGAGTGGGCAAAGATTAAGCCAGAACATGTGGCTCTGCTTTGGACCAGTGAGCGTGGCGAGGAGATTCGCTTTACCTACAAGGACTTGAAAGAGCAGAGCGACAAGGCTGCCGCTTACTTCCAGAGTCTCGGTATCGGTCACGACGACAAGGTGATGCTCATCTTGAAGCGTCACTACCAGTGGTGGCTTGCCATGCTCGGTCTCCACAAGATTGGAGCCGTAGCCATCCCTGCCACCCACATGCTCACCAAGCATGACATCATCTATCGCAACAATGCGGCAAGCGTGAAGGCCATCATCTGCTGCGGCGATGACTACGTGGTGGAACAAATCAACGAGGCTATGCCAGAGAGTCCAACGGTTAAGACGTTGGTAAGCATCGGTCCAGACATCCCTGAGGGATTCCACGACTGGATGAAGGAATGGAATGATTGTCCTCCCTTCGTTCGTCCTGAACATGTGAACACCAATGAGGATACTCTCTTGATGTACTTCACATCAGGAACAACAGGCGAGCCAAAGATGGTGGCACACGACCATCTCTATGCCCTCGGTCACTTGACCACAGGTGTATATTGGCACAACTTGCATGAGAATTCCATCCACCTCACCGTAGCCGATACAGGTTGGGGCAAGGCTGTATGGGGCAAGCTCTACGGACAATGGTTTGCAGGAGCTACCGTCTTCGTTTTCGACCACGAGAAGTTCACGGCAGATAAGATTATGCGCCAGATTGAGAAATATCATATCACCTCTTTCTGCGCCCCTCCTACCATCTACCGTTTCATGATACAGGAAGA
This sequence comes from Lachnospiraceae bacterium, assembly GCA_963604545.1. Classification (GTDB taxonomy): domain Bacteria; phylum Bacteroidota; class Bacteroidia; order Bacteroidales; family Bacteroidaceae; genus Prevotella. The sequence goes on from CAVCRI010000058.1 coordinate 7,468, forward strand.
TTTCTCGAAGTATGATTTGAGTAGCCTAGAATACTGCACCACAGCGGGTGAGGCGATGAACCCATCCGTGGCAGAGACCTTCCAGAAGTTGACTGGCATCCAGATATACGAGGGATTTGGACAGACCGAGACCACCATGACACTTGGCACCTTCCCTTGGATTAAGCCAAAGCCAGGAAGTATGGGTAAGCCTAATCCACAATATGATGTGCATATCCTCCGCCCAGACATGACGGAATGCGAGGATGGCGAGAAGGGTGAGATTTGCATCCGCATCGGTGATGACAAGCCATTGGGACTCTTCAAGTATTACTATCGTGATGACAAGCAGACCAAGTCGGTATGGCATGATGGCTATTACCACACGGGTGATATGGCTTGGCGTGACGAGGAAGGTTACTACTGGTTTGAGGGCAGAATCGACGACGTCATCAAGAGTTCGGGTTATCGCATCGGTCCTTTCGAAGTAGAGAATGCCCTGATGACCCATCCTGCCGTAGTGGAATGTGCCATCACTGGAGTGCCAGACCCTATCCGTGGCATGGTGGTAAAGGCTACCGTCGTACTGAAAGCAGAGTACAAGAGCATGGCTGGTCCAGACCTCGTCAAGAAGTTGCAAGACCACGTGAAGCATGAGACGGCACCATACAAGTATCCTCGCATCATCGAGTTCGTAGATGAATTGCCAAAGACCATCTCTGGCAAGATTCGAAGAGTCGAGATTAGGGAGAAGGATAATAACAAGAAGTAAGTAATATCAACGTAAAATCATGGGGAAAAGAATTGTAGTAAAGGTGGGCAGCAACGTGCTGACCCGAGAGGACGGAAAACTTGATGTAACAAGAATGTCGGCTATCGTTGACCAAATCGTTTGGCTTCGCCGACACGACTATGAGGTGATATTGGTATCTTCTGGTGCCGTGGCAGCAGGTAGAGCCGAGCATCATGTGGAGCACCACTTGGACAGTGTAGAGCAGAGACAGCTTTTCTCGGCAATCGGACAAGTAAAACTCATCGGCCTTTACTACAACCTCTTCCGTGAGTACAACATCAAGATAGGTCAAGTATTGACCATGAAGGAGAACTTTGGGGCCGAGGAACAGTACAAGAACCAGGAGGCCTGTATGCAAGTGATGTTGGAGAACGGCGTACTTCCTATCGTCAACGAGAACGATACCGTTTGCATCACCGAGTTGATGTTTACCGATAACGACGAACTTTCTGGCTTGATTGCCAAGATGATGAAGGCCGATACCCTCATCCTGTTGAGCAATGTGGATGGCATTTACAATGGCGACCCTAAAGAGCCAAACACTCGCATCATCCCATCGGTATATTACGACCGAGACATCAGCGAGTACATCCTCCCTAGCAAGAGTAGCCATGGCAGGGGCGGCATGATTTCGAAAGCAAAGACTGCCCACGAGGTAGCAGATGCCGGCATCAAGGTCATCATCGCTAATGGCAATACGCCAAACATCCTTATTCGGTTGAAGGAGCATCCGATGGAAACCCTTCATACCGAATTTGTGGCAAGACCTAAAGAATAAAAAAGGATGTGGGTGTGCTATCGTTTCTTGTAGCACACCCACATCCTTTATTTTTGGTCAGTAGAGAATTCTCCTTTTTCCAAAGCCTTACCTGCTACAGTAAGCGTAGTCTTCAGGAACGTGTCATTCAGATCTTGACACATACCATAGATGGCCTGACTACATAAAGTGCGCCCTTCTTCATCCAACAAATAGCCATAAACCTTACAGAGCTTCAATATTTTATTAGCAAGTCCTGTTTGTACCAGAATTTTGTCATTATAGGTATCTGGCATTTTAGACAATTGTGCAAAAGCAGCACGGAAATTATTCAGTAGCATCAGGAAATCTGCTATATTCTGTGGGCTGGCATAAATCTTACTACTGGTATCATTTTGGGTATTTACAAAATGACACAGCTTTCCTTCAAACCTACGTCCCTTCTTATGCCAGGTTATGGCAAAAACATGCTTACGCCCAATATTACCAGCCTCGTGAAGTTTTTGCATATTAAACAACCACTTCACTTGCTTATCTCCCAATGTTATTGTTTTAGAAAAATTATTTCCATATTTCACAACAGATATAGGATTGCTCTTTTCATACTTGTTATAAGAGTTGCTGTTAGTCTCTTCTGTTTGAGAATCAATAACCCAACTCAATGTACGAGAATACGGAATTATAGCATCCTTACAGAAATCGGCAGAAACCTCAAAGTGGTAAATGACATATTCGCCATCTTCAAACCGTTCATATTCTTGATTCACAACAGCATTTCTATCTTTCAGTTGCGTAACCAGTGAATCGAATCGTTCCACCACATTATGAAACCCATTTCTATCTGCAAAGCAAAATCCATTTCCATCAGCCAAACAATGGTTAGGTATTGCCATCATTACACTCAGTATCACCCATAATTTAAATATTCCCTTTTTCATATCTTGCTATGTTTATAAAAGATTACTCACCTTGTTCTGCCTCCTCAAAGAGCGAAGAAATCATCATCTCTTGGCGTGCCATCATTTCTTCCAGCATTTGATCTGCCATTTTATCTGCCAACTTTGCAAATTCATTGACATCCCCACTCGCCAACAAATGTTTATAGGACAAAGAATCTACTGCGCTGGCAGAACTAGCTATTGTAGCGACTTGACTTTCAACAGAAGTAACTTTAGCTAAATCCATCTTAGGAGGCGCTATTTCAAAGAGATGTTTACGATATCTATTAGTCTTCTTGGTATTGGTTGGCTGTATTTCTTTGAGCTGGAGAGTTGGCATTTCATGTATTTTCTTTTCTTTCCCACTCGGAATATCTGCTGCAGAAGTACTTGGAGTACTTGTTACAGAATCGCTCTTAATAATAACTGCCAAAGGCTTATCACTTTCCTTATTTTGAGAGTAAGGATTAGAGAACAATACAACCAAAGCTACAGAGGCGGCAATGGAAATCCACAATGGATACAACAAACGCTTCTTCTTTCTCGTTGGTAGTTGTTCATCGCACTCGTCCTCCGCAGTAGAAGCAGCAAAGTCCCATGGCATTCCTGCTTCGAAATACCCAAACATGGCTTGGTAATCCCTCAAATCATCACTCACATCGGGGTGAGCTTTAAACCATGCAGCAATCTTATCGTTCTCTTCAGGAGTAGTCTCTCCTTCCATAAAACGATGGATGAGTTGTCGGATTATTGTTTCATCATTGTTCATATATGATTCCTCCTTTTATTAATTATGATTTCTTTGTCGAATTGCTTGCAAAAGAGTCTTACGGGCTCTCGAAAGAAGCGTGGCTGCAGAAGCAGGAGTAATACTCAGGATTTCCGCAATCTCCTCATTAGTTTTGTGCTCCATCTGACTGAGATACACCACTTGATATTGGTTAGAAGGCAGCTTTCTTATCTTCTCCATCAGCCATCTTTCATTTTCCTCTTCCTCCATAAGAGCATCTGGCATAGCATTTTCACTCTTACACTGATTAGGGAAAGGTTCGTCAACAAGCGTCAACTTCCGCTTTCGGAAATGGTCAATGGCAAGATGCTTCACGATCTTCACACAGAGTCCCTTGGCATGTTCCACGGAGTTAACATCCTTCTTGATTGCCCAAAGCTTGAGCATCGCATCTTGCGCAATGTCCTCAGCTTCTTCATTGCTGAGATGATAGTAGCCCGTCGTCAACATGGCTAGTGCTCTCAGTTGATGAGCGATAGATGTAAATTCCTTTTCTGTCATTAATTGTTGCCTTTTGTTGTATAATGATTATACGTAAAGCTCTTGGTTTATCAACGAGATTAACTTACGTTAATATAACTATCGGAATTCTGACGCTATTATTACGTTCAAAGTATTAACGTATGTTAAATCCATAAAAATTCGTTGAAAGGAAAGGAAATCTTCGTGTATGTAGTGTATCTCCTTGTAGCATACACACATTTCGAAACATTAATAAAACATCGATTTATGAAGAACGAATATTGGAAAAATTGGTGCATAACCATTCTACTTACCTTGATGCCAATACTGGCAATCCACGCCGATTACTTCAAAGGAAAAGTTATTAACGCCGAAACAGGTGAGCCTTTGATGAATACATTCATCGAAGGTAAGCAAACACCAGGTAGCATGATAATTATCAACTCGGCAGAGTCGGATAGCCTAGGTAACTTCTGCGTATATGCAGATGCGGAAGGCCGTATTGTCTTAACCTACCGAATGTTGGGATTCAAGACCCTATATAAGGTAGATTACGCTTACGGTCATGCAAGTAATGACACAACAGACGTGGGCATCATCAAACTACAACCTACAGCCTTGATGCTACAAGAGGTGCACGTAAAGGCAAAGATACCTCGCTTCACGATGAAGGGAGACACCATTGTGTTTAATCCAGAGGCATTCAAACTGGAAGAAGGAGCACGACTTTCCGAACTTATCAGTAAACTTCCTGGAGTACAACACAAAGATGGCAAACTCTTTTGGAACAACAAGCCCATCCGCCTTATGATGAATGGAAAGGATGTGTTTGGAGGAGATGGTATATTGGGACAACTGCCAGCAGAAGTGGCACAAAAGCTGAAAGTGTATGATCGTAAGTCTGAACTTTCTCGTCGTACAGGAAGAGACGATGGCGAGGAAGACCATGTGCTCGACATACAAGTGAAACCAGGATTCCTGGACAAATGGTATGGGGATGTTATAGCCAACTACATGACCAAAGACCATTATCTCGGACAATTACAAGCCCATAAGTTGAGCGACCACGACCCAAAACTTCTATACCTACAAATGAACAATGAAAACCGTTATGTAGACAGAGGCTTTGAGTCTTGGAGGAGCGGAAGTATTAACAAGTTTGGCAAGGCCCAATATGGTTCATACAACTATCAGCATAATTGGAATACACCTAATGCCAAAACTTCCGACGATAATTACCTCAATGTAAGTGCCTCGCTCGGTCATCAAGATGGATGGGGAGAGAGCAACTCCAGCCAAGAGACTTTCTTGCCTAATACCGAGCATACATTCTCACTCTCTCGTAGCAGCAACCATACCCATAAGCTCATGCCAAAGCTGTCACTTGAGCTTTTCACTTATACAGATGAATCAAATATCATCAGTCTTGAAGCAGAGGCCAAATATACCAAGCAGCGAGACAACAACAAAGATGAAGCAGCCAAATATGACTACGACCCAAAACATTATGGATATTTTCCTATAGATGCCACCATGACTGCCCAACCAGGCGACAGCCTATACAAGCATTTGATTACTCGCAATAGCAATTACACGACAGAAGACAGCGAGCAAAAGGATTTGAAATTAGATTATCAATGGCAACATTTCATCGGCAAGCTCGGTTCTTTCCAATTATTTGGCTCGACTAACGTATCAAGCAACACATCTGACACGCACATCAACCGACAGTTGGAATATCTACGTGAAGGCTATTCTGAGACTTTATGGCAATACTACCACAAGCCTCAACGTACATTCGACACGAAATGGAATGTCCTTTTTGATTATTGGCTGGGCAAGAACGTATATATAAAGGTGCAAGACGTAGTAAATTTCAACCGCAATAGCGAGAAAAGGGACATCTATGCAGATAACAACAAAGGAAATCTAAAAGATGATGTTCCTACGACACTCAACAAAGCAAATCAGATGGACCACCTACATAAGACCTGGAAAAATGAATTGCAAGTAAGTGCCACCATCAAACCAGCCCCAACTTTGCAGATATTGCCGCAAGCAAAATGGAGTTATCTTAGAGAGCATTCAGACTTACTTTATGGTTCGCTCGATACAACCGCCATCCGCAACAGCCAATACATTGAGCCATCCATCCAACTGAAGTGGAAACCTAATCGTATGTACCGTATGGATTTGTCATTCAACTACAACACAGAGACACCAGAGATGCTGAATACACTTGGCTATCGTGACGATGTGAATCCATTGTTCGTAAAAATGGGTAATCCTGACCTAGCACAGTCTCACAGCCATACCACGAACTATCATTTCATCCGTATGTGGTTGCGCCAGCAAATCTCGCTTGCCTTCGACGCATCTTATCGCAAGGACATCAACCCTCTAACCACCCTATACCGCTATGACACAAAATCAGGTATCTACGAAAGTATGCCAATGAACATCAAAGGTGGAGACAATTACGAAGTTGGACTCAACTACGACCAAGGACTAGGCGTATATATGCACCTCATGAATCAGGCGAAAGTATCTTGGAACACAAGCAATGGCTATCTCACCCTTTTGGATGCCAATCGTTCTCCTGAGTTAAACAAGCAACATCGCTTTGGTATTAATGACAGACTAGAATTGGCATTTAAATCTGACAACATCCAAGTTACATTTCGTAACGAGTTAACTTGGAATCGCTACCGTTACTCCGATGCATCCTATAACAGCAATCCATTGGACTGTCGCATGAATTTGCAGATAAGAGGAAAAATAGCTGGTTTCAACCTAAACACCATCTTAGCGGATGATTATCATGCCCAATACAAGGTAAGCGACATGAATGGACATCGCTTTATATGGAATGCCGCTATTGGTCGTCGTTTCTATAAGAACAAGTGGTATGTAGAACTAAAGGCAGACGACATCCTCAACCAACAGCGCACCTTCCAGAGCAACTATTCTGCTTATGAGCGTACCGAAAGTTGGTCGGAATATCTACATCACTATCTCACCTTATCCTTCACCTATCGATTTGATGCAAAAGCTAAGAAAAGCTCAAATAGATAGCATAAACAAGTCATAGAGAATCATATAGACAAGCCCTAAAGAGCAGAAAGTTCCACCTACCGGCAAACTTTCTGCCCTTTTCTTTGGTATATACAAATATTTATCGTACCTTTGCCATTACAAAAAAGTTGTAACATAAAAGATGTAATGGTGTATGAAACTAAGTAACAAGAAATTAGCCAATCCTTTCGTATATCAAGGCTACGAAAGTCCTGCGTATTTTTGCGACCGAGAAGCAGAGACCAAAATGCTTCTATCGCATCTCAAGAATGGCCGAAACGTAACGCTCATCTCTCCTCGCAGAATTGGTAAGACAGGACTTATCCTCAATACTTTCTACCATCTGAAAGAAGAGGAGAAGGATGCCGTGTGCCTATATCTCGACATCTTCGCCACCAAGAACTTACACGATTTGGTGGAACAACTGGGCGTAATGGTTATCAATGACATCGTACGCAAGAACGCATCTTTTATTGATAAGACCATCGCATTCTTCAGTGCCTTGCGCCCTGTATTGAGTATGGATCCTCTGACAGGTGAACCAAGCGTATCCATCACAGTGGAACCTACCCAAGAGGACATAACCATCCGCAGCATATTCAATTATCTCAACGAGAGCGGACGTGAGGTGTATATCGCCATTGATGAGTTCCAGCAGATAGCGGAATATCCAGAGAAAGGCACCGAGGCTTTGCTTCGTTCTTACATTCAGTTTGCACAGCATGTACATTTCATCTTCTCGGGCAGCAAGCATCACTTGATGGCAGAGATATTCGGTTCGCCAAAACGTCCTTTCTACCAGAGCACAGAGATGATGGGGTTGAAGCCTTTGGATTGCGATGTCTATTATGGCTTCTGCCAAAACTTCTTCAAGCAGAAAGATGGCAACCTATCGAAAGAGATTTTCGAAAGAATCTACCAGCAGTTTAATGGTCATACCTGGTATGTACAGTGTATTATGAATCGCCTGTACGAAACAGAACTTACTGTTGATAGCATCGACCAAGTAAATGCCGCCCTACTCTCCATTCTCCAAGGCAGAGAACCTCAATTCGAGAACTTGGTTCAGTTCTTCACCGAGAACCAATTCTCCCTTCTGAAAGCCATTGCCAAAGAAGACATTGTAGCCCAACCTACCGCAGGCAAGTTTATCAAGGAGCATAAGTTGAGTGGAGCCAGCAGCGTAAAGGCTGCCCTCAAGGTACTGGAAGACAAGGAATTGGTATATAGAACCAATGAAGGCTACATTATCTACGATAGATTCATGGACTTGTGGCTGAAGAGGGTATAAAATCGCCTTTATTCAGCAACTATCACTAAATCAGCAATCCCTTGCCATATAATTGATTTATCCAAATATCAAAGAACTGCTCATTCAGCGAGTACTTACCATGAAGTTTGGTGATAACACCACTAGCCATCAATTGCTTGGCTGCATACTGGTTGGCACTAGCCGAAGCCAATTTATGCTTCTTGATGAAGGCTGCGGAAGTAATCTTCTCCACCTCTCCATCGGCAGCTATCGCATAGAGCAAAGGCTTTTGTTTCTCAGGGATATTCGACAGCAGTTCCTGAAAGAGAGGCTCCTTGGAGTCTATGATATTCTTGATGGCTTGAGTCAACAATTCCTTAGAACACTCCTCCCCCTCACTCATCAAGGCAAAGACCTCATTGAACGTCTTCTGCATTCCGTAGGTGTTACCTCGGAACAAATGATAGACAGATTCCACCAAACTAGCATCAATGCATCGCTGATATTTCTCCATCCAACCACACACGAAATCAGAATACACTAATAATTCTA
>CAVCRI010000059.1:0-15630 GCA_963604545.1 Lachnospiraceae bacterium
TCACACTCCCCATCACGCAGATGCCATACACCATCTCCACAAGGTCAACGGCATTGCCAGTCCAGCAGATAGGCGAAGCCGCATCCTTCTTCTCATTGGCCACACGGCAAGTCATATGACTTTTTCTTAGTGGCTAAGAATCAGAAGGTTACCAAATTGAATTTGTTGACAGGTAACGATTTAGAAACGAGCTAAGTTCTACATTCTTTCTCACTTTGCTTAGCTTCCAAAGAACGCTCATTGTCGGATGCAAGGGTACAACAAATATTCAAGACTACCAAACTTCTGAGTATTTTTCTTTGGGTTTTCATTTTTTGCATCATTTCTTTTAGCAGTACATCAGAGCATCTTCCTCATGTCATTGTTTGCGCTATTGGGCTACTTTGGGAATATGCACTTGTTTCCTTCTACTTATTCTCTATGAAGAGCACAACGTCTCTCAACTTGAACAGAATAAATGAACGGGCCAATATTTTTAAAATCACAAAGCTTGGCGCCCTTTTGCTTAAAAGTTTCTAATATTTTCTGTCGGATGGTTATTTTTCGTAATTTTGTAAATTAAAACAAATCAAAATGAAAAGAATTGTTTCCATCATTATATGCATTTCTGCAGTTATATCATGTACGGAACGCCAAGACTACAGAGAGGCGCTGACCCATGCAAAGAACATCATTGAAGAGTTCCCCGACTCTTCCCTTGCCATTCTTGATACCCTTGGTAGGCATTCGAATGATTTTGATAATCATTTTAGAATGCAGTATCTTTTGACTCTAACTTATGCTCAAGCCAAAACCGGGTTGAAATTCGAGTCAGATTCTGTAACGAAAATATTAGTTGACCATTTCGATGGTGATGGCAACTGTACGGAGAAATCATTGGCTTATTACTTGTACGGTTGTGCTTTGAGCGATATTGGACAAGCACCAGAAGCCCTTCAGGCTTTCTATGATGCCATAGATAGAGCGGGCACCACAAGGACAGACTGTGGGTATAATGTCTTAAAAGGCATTTATGGACAGATGGCTATTATCTTTCACCAACAGAATTTGCCGCAAGATGAAATCTGGGCGTTGCAGCACTATATAGACTGCGTCAGGAGAACCTCCAGCGAAGAGGAGTATATCATTGCAAAAGGCCAGATGATACGCCCATACTATTTACTTGGCGAGAAAGATAAAGTCATAGAAATTATTGAAGACAAATACCAATCTTTAAAGCGATTAGGAAAAACAGACAGGGCGGTTTCTTCTTTTGGAACAGCCATACATATTTATATCGAACGTGGCCAAATACAGGAAGCCAGAAAGTTTATGGAAATTTACGAGCGTGAGTCTGGTCTGTTTGATGCCGAGGGGAATATAGTAGAAGGACGGGAAGGATACTATTATACAAAGGGAAGATACGAGTTGGCGTTAAAAAACGTTGACGCAGCAGAAAACTATTATAGGAAAGCCATCCGTTACGGCCACCTCTCAGAAGGCTACAAAGGGCTACTGAATGTCTATAGAGAGAAGAGCATCATGGATTCTGTCCTCCTGTTCTCCGAACTCTATGAGGCAGCTCAGGATTCTCTACATAACAAAATGCAAACAGAAGCCATACACCAGATGGCCGCGCTCTACAACTATAATAGGAGCCAGAAAGAAGCAGAAATAGAAAGAGATAATGCAAGGCGTAACAGATGGTTGGCTATCTGTATAGCTATAGCAGCGGGCATACTGCATGTGGGATTCTTCCTATATTATCGCTACAAGACAAAAAAGAAGAGGGACAAGATTGCAGCATTAGAGCACGACCTTAATGTAGCAAAGGTTGCGCGAGGGGAAATCTTTGAAGAATTGCAGCAGTTGAAGGCCCATGATTATGAAAGTGTCATAGCCTCTAAAGAAAGCCAACTGGCAGATCTGACAGAAACCATAGAGCGGCTACAGAGCGAGAATGACCTGCTAAAAGACGGCTCTACAGCCCGAGAGACAGATCATTTGGAGCAGTTCTTAAACAGCGATATCGCCAACCTTTTTATCAAGAAGGCAACAGATAAGGCAGAGAAAGTAGAGCCTACTGAAGCGGAATGGAAGATGCTGGTTTCACGGTTTAGCAAGGACAATCCTGCCACCTACAAAACGTTTGGCTCTGGAAAGGCCCTGTCTAAGTTAGAGCAACGCATCTGCGTCCTGCTGGTACTTGGCATACCTGAAAATGTCATTTCAATCATGACCAAATCTACAGCCTCAACAGTTTCCAACCTAAAGGCCCGTTCAAACGAAAAGCTCTTTGGGAAAAAAGATGCTCGGCCTCTCAAAATCAACCTTATCCATGCACTCAAAGCTATTTGATGAATTTTGATGAATAATTTGTATAACCATCTGTAATACAATATGTTTTAAGGGGGGGGTAATTTTGTTTTTTTGCTCAATTTTGGTGAATACGATTGAGCCAAAATTCTTGTTTCTTTTTCATTATACTCATACCTTTACAAACTTTTAAACGCAAAGAGTATGAAAAAAGTAATTTTAAGTTTAGTTTTGTTGCTTTTGGCATCATTCAGCCAAGCAGAAGTCTTGTCAATCTGGAGTCAGTTAAGCCTTCAAGTTAGGATAACTGACCCTACAGAACCTTATCAGCCCATAGGCAGATCTCCAATAGCAATACCCACCATATATTTAGATGGGTATAATCTACAGTTTGAAACACAATGTGACGCATGTACATTACAGCTTGTTAGCGAAGATGGTGGTGTAGAATACTCAATCGTTATACCCACAAACACCACAAGTCTGACGTTACCATCATATCTGTCCGGTGAGTATGAACTCCAGATTATTAGAGGACAATTTTGCTTTTATGGCTATGTGGAATTCTGACAATCATTTTTCTTGTAATCTGTAAACAGTCTGTACTAATCATTCTCTCAGATGGCAGCCCCCGTCTGCTGTCTGACGAGAATGAGTAGGATGCAAACAACGAATTGTTGGTATTTAAGTATGAAACATTTGGTAATTACATTTTTGATAACACTATCGGTATTCTCTGCCGTTACCATTTGTTGCTCCTGCGAAAAGGATGTGTATCAAGACTGGCACATCTATTCCATCCAGCCACAAAATGGCCATGTCGAACTCGACATCAAAGACTGGCTCGTTGTTGGTGCATTAACTGTTAACCAGGACTCCCTACTAACGGACAGCTTCGCCCATTTGCCTCGAATTTCCTTGCCAGACATTGTTCTTGATACGGCAACAGTCCATAGGTACAGCGGCATTTATTGTCCACTACACGGCCAACTGGATTTGAAAGAGGTTTATGGTATAGCAGCAACAGATACCACTAAGGCACTCGATAGTCTGATTACTTACCTTTCTTGCACTATCAAGGCGGAGGCTGATATGGATTTGTTCTTGTATGTTAGGACTGAAATGCGATGCAAGGAATATCTCAATGGAGACACGCTCCCCATGATGCCATTCAGAGAAATGGAAATATATCCTGTTCATCTGAAGCCTGGGGACAACACTTTGACAGTTCGCACACAAGGAGCACACAGGAAATACTGGTATGAGGCCACTTTATGCGATAGCGCAAGCATGTACAAACGCTACTCAAAACAGCATACTGGAAATATTGTGTACCCTATAATCAGGAATGACTCCGTTCACCTAACCGAAGAACATTGGAGGCTCACTAATACAACGAAAAGGCTCCTCTTCCATGATGTATGTGGTAAAGAAGTTTCCGAGATAACATTGAAGGAAGGTGTCCTTGATTACTGCATATCAGGAACAGAAGAGAACCACGCCTATATCTGTAGTATGATTATGGAGGACGATACCATTCGCCAACCCGTAATGACGGGAACTATAGATGTAGCAGCAATAGAATACAAGCAACTCCGTGATTCGATAGGAGAGACTCATTCACGCGCTGCAGAAATAGACCAGTTGCTGTACAGGCTTTGGAAACTTCAAACCATAACAGGCAAGATGAGGACAGAAAGATGGTATGACTTTAAGCTGCCATGGGTAATCTATCAATTGGAGCATACTTTCGCACATTTGGACGGCACATACGGTAACGATGACAATGAGTACAACTTCAAATACATCACCTATCGATCAAAACAGGACGATGGATTACAGCGATATATTCTGGTTACACCCAATACGGTTGATAGGAGTAAAAAATATCCGTTGGTGGTCGTAGTGCGTCCGTGCAATGAAAAGCGTTACCACCTTTTCTTCTGTCCTCAAATTGCGCACCAGCACGTTGTCAATGACATGCAGGTCATTGCCAATGAGTTTGACTGCTTTGTCATCATGCCAGAAGCACGGATGCTATTGGATGAGGATTTGACCCCATTTGCGGAAGCAGAAATGAAACTCGCTATTGATGATGTTCAAGAACATTACAATATAGACTCGGAGCGTATTTTCCTTCATGCCAACTGTAGTGGGGGATATAGGGCATTGAGACTGGCTGAGTACAATCCAGACATGTTTGCAGGCATCGCTCTTTATGCGCCTGTTTATCGAAGAGGTAACAGCGAGGATGTCTATATGGATGGTGCCCCTGAAACTTTACTGGAGAACCTACGAACTACGCCTGTACTTATCTTTGGTGACCCTGCTGACACCCATAGTCCAGTAAGCGTATATGCTGACCTTGTGAAGGCTTGTGAGGAAAAAGACATTCCATACGAGTTAGTCCTACGTCGGAATACAGGGCAAGGGTATCACGGCTACCACCGGCACGTTGTTGGCCGAGAAGCCTGTGAATTTTTCAAGGACAAGAAAAAGATTCACAGGAGATTTAGGAGCTACAAGCCACTTCCTGAAGATTCCACCATAGCAGATTTTTATTCAAAGCCTTTTATCTATGTGTATAATGCAGCCGACACCTCCAGTGTCTATAAAGAAGTTGTAGACAATATCCGTAATGAATATGAGCAGTATCTTTACTCAAAGCTGCCTCTCGTTCCCGACATGAGAGTTACGCAAAAGATGCTGAGAGAGAAGAATGTCTTTCTCATAGGCGACAAGTTCAATTGCTATAACGTAAAACACTTTGTTGAAGCCATTCAGAGAGGTTCTATCTGTGTAAAAGACAGCACAGTGGTTCTTGCTGTTTTCGAGAAGCCGTACAACTGGGATGGTAAGGTGTTGCTTTATACATCTGACAAGCCTGATCACTTCGAGCATATTGTGAACTATCCTTGGAAGCGAGGCTTCCGCAGGACTATTACAAAGAGAGTTGAGAATAACGCGGACACAAACTGACATGAGAACCATTGTAAGATACATATTGGCCATGTGTTTCCTGTTATCGGGATTGCTCAAAATCTTTAGCCTCCGTGCTTTTGAGCAAGAAGTGCAACTATATGGCGATGCTTATATAGGCGAGTGGGTACATGCTTTCTCATTTGAGATAGCCGTAGCCGTATGCGCGGCAGAGATAATTGCGGCCATTGCAGCAATGCTGCGCCTGTTACCTATGCTTTCAGCGATTGCTTTTGTTGCCATGTTGTCGTTCTTTGTATATCTCACAGGAATGAACCTGTTCTTTCCTACTGTAATGGGTAGTATAGAGTCATGTGGATGTTTTGGTGAATTGATTCATTTTACGCCACAAACCTCTTTTGCCAAGAGTGTCATCCTGCTCTTGATTGCTGTGATAAATCTATACGTCACTTACCAACAAATCAGCACCAAAGAGACCGAAAGATGAAGAAGGCGGCTTATATATGTGGATTAGTCATGGTGACCATCATCATCCTGTATGGTCTGTGGTTGATGGTACGGGTGTTCTTGTTTGACTACTTTACCATACCATCAGATTCCATGACCCCCACATTGGAGCCTGGAAGTAAAGTGATAGTCAACAAGATGATTATGGGGCCACGTATATATACAGACTTCTGTTTTGACAAGAAGGGGCAGGAACTTAGGGCAGTTCGATTGAAAGGGTTAAGGCCTCTCCGACATAATGATATAGTGGTTTTCAACTACCCGCTGCATCATGACAGGATTTCATTCGTCATCAACCATGTCTATTGCAAGCGTATTATAGGATTACCTGGTGACTCCATATCTGCTGTCAATGGTCATCTATTCAATAATAATTTCGATGGTGTGTTAGGTTGTGCAAAGAAGCAGAAGCAATTAGAGGGTAAAGATGAGCGCACTTTGCGAAAATACGGTGTTTATCGTGTAGCACCACGGAACAATGCATTTAGCTGGAACATCAAGGACTGGGGGCCTCTTTATGTACCGAGGAAAGACGATGAAATAAACATAACCCCATATACAGCTATCATGTACCGCAAAGTTCTGGAATGGGAAACTGGCAACAAAATAACATGGAACTGGGAAACAGGCAAAGTGTATTCCGGCGACAACGAACTTTCTCGACACCGATTCCTGCATAATTACTATCATCTGTGTGGTGACTATGCATTGGATTCCTTTGATTCGCGCTACTGGGGATTTGTGCCAGAAGAGTATATTGTAGGAGTTGTTTGGTTGGTTGTTAACAAAGAATATCATATTGAACGGAATAGCAATCACAAAAACGATAGTAAGTCATAGAGACTTAGGCACAAGAAATCTTGACCACACAAGTAAACAGGAGGTAATCCGATACCTTAAGTAGGAGCAATATTTAAAACAACAAATTATGAGAAAAACAAACAAAAAAACGACGTTGGTTGTTACTGTTGCAGCATTTGCTGCCGTATTCGCATGGGAAGCATACGACTCTCACAAGAGCGCATGTGAGTCTTTGCTGGCAGAGAATATAAATGCACTAAGTGATGATATTAATAGTCTTGACACCCCAGACTTTAACGACACTTATTATGTGAAAGGTGATAAAAAAGGGAAATGTATTCAATTCACATCGAATCGTAATATTTGTCCTGAACGTGGTACGCCCCCTGATAAACACGGGAGCAAATGTGAAATAATTACCTATTCTGCAGAAGAAGTGGGGAATACCTATGAAAAGAAAACTGTATATGCATTCCAAGTAGCATTCTACGACAAATGGAAGTCGGAATACGGGAGATGTCCATCCAGTAGCACAGAATATGGCTTACATGTTACGCCAGAAACGCCTGCGTCAGAACACACTTATGCAGAATAGTCTTATCATAATCCTAAGAATGGGTTAGCATGAGTTCATTCTAACCCATTCTCAGATAGTTCATCATCCAGAAAACGTTTTGTAGTTATGAAAAAAATACATCTTTGTTTGCTTCTTGTCCTTGTGGGGATTTCCTGTTCTAAGCGAATAGAGGACGATTTCGTAAACGAGAAATATCTTTCCTTAAAAACTGCGAGTGCACCTTTGTCATTATCTGATTTGTTTGATAGTGTCCAGTTTGTTCCATTTGAGAATGGAAGGCAGTGCATGTTGAGCTATGCAAAAAAAACACTGGTTAGGAATGGGCGTGTTTATGTCTTAGACCAACAACCACGTCCTACTATAAAAGTCTTTGCTACAAATGGGAAATATATCCGTAATATAGGACGAATCGGCCATGGAAGAGGCGAGTACATAGACATTGACGATTTTACGATAAATGAGGACGGCGATTCGATATTTATTTTGTGCAATAACAGAGTAAATGCCTATAATCAAGACGGAGCTTTCCTTTTCTCTAAACATATTGACATAAAGGGGGTTGTCAGAAGGCTGGAAACCTGTTTCGGCGGATATGTGTGCCTGACAGAATACAAGGGAAATGATTTTCTATTACATTTTATGGACTACGGTTTCGATGTAAGAAAAGATTTGATAAGTTCCGATGGTATAATAATCAAAGAACCCTCCGAAATGTTATATCCTATTCAAGTCGATGGTAAGCATGTTTGGTATTACAATAGCTTTAACTCGACGTTTTATGTCGTTGATACGCAAGACGGCTATAAAATATCCAAATACAACATAAACTCAGATAAGGCGTATAAAATTGAGCAGTTCAAAAATTATGCTTTTACGGCTAATTACGATGGCGTGTCTACTTTCCATGTAGGCGATGGCATGATTACGGGAATATTCCATAAGGCTAATAATGGCGACATGTATTTCCACTGGGAGATGAACAGCGATGTCATATCTGTAAGTCCAATGGATGGGTGGATACCCTATTATTATGTAGCAAATGGTAATATGCACTATTCTGTTATGGAACAAGATGCATTTATTAGACTGCATAAGCAAATGGCCATTTTGAACAAAATAAGCAACAATTACCTTGATGCGTCAAAAATGGTATCAGAAAAGAACAATTTCATATTAGTGGTTACCTATCCTCAAAAATAGCTATGCGTAACAGTGTGCCTAAAAATGAAAACAGCAATCATGCCAATACGCTTGTGCGCAGGATTATCCCTAAGATAGTTAGGAATATCCTCATCACAGTACCTATTTTTGCTTCATGCAATAATGATAGAATTGATAAAAAGTTAGAAGACTTCTATGCAAGTAAGATTATAATTCCAACTCATAGAATGATAAAGAAGGACTGTAGTTTATACCATGACCAAATACTTGATAGCAGTCTGGTTCTGGTTAAATATATCGAGGTGCATAATTGTTTTGACTGTAAAATAAATCAATTAGCACAATTTGATTATGAAACTCATAGTAGCGGCTCTTCAAAAAAGATTTCCATTGTGTATATAGTTAGTATTCCAAAAGAATTAGACACATCCGAATTGTATAATAAACTATGCGCTAAGCGAATAAGGGGAACGGTATATCTTGATACCTGCAATACCTTTATGGAAGCAAATCCTCATATTCCCGACAATCCGATGTTTCACACTTTTTTGCTGAACGAAGAAAGTGAAGTAATTTTAATAGGAGATCCATTTGTGAACGAGAAAATGAATAGATTGTTGGAAAAGGTGATTAACAAAAAAAATCCATCTAAATCCTTGCTTTGACGCTTATGCTATGTGTACCCCCCAAAAACATTATGAGCTATAAGATATTGGCTTTTCCATGTATTGCCGTCATTTTGTGGCTCACCGTCCAGCCAGTAGAAATGACGTGGACGGAGACAGACCTCCGTCTTACGGGGGACATCTGTGGAGTAACGATAGTTGCTGCTTTGCTGACTATATGGCGCAAGCAACAGATTGTTCTATCCGCAGTGGATAACGTGGTGTTCTTATGGTTCGTCTGTGTAATGGTACGGTCTTACGTGACTCCAGTATATCCATGCGCATACTTCTGCCTTCGTGCTATGCAGATGTTCTCGCTTTATATAGCTGCACGTTTGCTTTTCTCTTCTGTAACCATTTCTGAGCGAGTCCTAGTTATCGGAATTTTGCTCTGCGCAGGCTATGAGGTTCTGGTTGGTATGGGGCAATTATTCAATGGCAATAGTAGGCATTTTCTATACGCTCTGTCGGGCACATTCCTGAATCCAGGCCCATATTCCGCTTTCATTGCCATAGGCCTGGTGATGTCCTGCCAGTTGAAGAAGGGCTATTGGCTACCTGCGCTATTCGCCACCTTGCTTCCTGCCACGTGGAGCAGAGCCGCACTTGTATCTGCAGCTATATGTATTGGAATTGTCTATTGGGATAAATGGAAACGTTGGAAGTGGCAAGTCGCTTTGGGGATATTAGTTGTCATGATAGGACTATATTTCATAAAAAAAGGTTCGGCAGATGGCCGCTACATCATCTATATGATTTCTTTGCTCAATATCCTACAACATCCTGTATTTGGCTCTGGCATTAACAGCTTTTGCCATCAGTATGCCGAGGGCATTGCAACTTTCAGTGTGCAACATCCCAACTTCGACTTCCACAGTGCTGATGTCGCCTCAAGTGCCTATAACAGCTTGCTTCAGATTGGAGTAGAACAGGGGCTTGTTGGTATCTGCATTGCAGTGGTTCTTGTTTCTCTGATTCTTGTTAGGCTAAACAAGAAAGGAAAGACATTGGGCATCGGCTTGTTGTGCTTGCTGATTTTCTCCATGTTCTCCTACCCCTTTGACCAGTTGCCCTATCAGATTATTTTTGTAATAATGGCAGCATACGCAGGAACAGACGTTAAGGAAATCACTATTCCTAAGAAATGGTATATGTTGTTCCGATGCTATATTGCTCCTGCGGCATTGTGTGGCTGCGCCATCCTGCTGTCGGCATTTTCCTATAGGCAGATTAAAGAAAGGATGGAGGCAGTATCGGGTTATAGAATGATGGCGGGTGTACGCCACTCTGCTTTTCTTGATGACTATTACGAGCTTCTGCCATTGATGCTTTCCAACGAGCATTTCCTTTTTGATTTTGCCAAGATATTGGCTGCGGATGGCCGTTATAAAGATAGTAATGCAATATTACGTTTAGGTTCACTTATCAGCAGTGACCCGATGTTTTATGTTATTCAAGGCAACAACTATAACGAAATGGGATTCTGTCAAGAGGCAGAACAATCCTATATGAAGGCATTTATGAGTATGCCCAATCGCCTTTATCCACTTTATCAATTGATGTTGCTTTACGAAAAGGATGGTAAAAAGGATAAGATGAGAGATATGGCCCAACGGGTGATTGCCTTCAATGAAAAAATCCCTTCTCCAGCTACAAAAGAGATGAAGATGAAAGCAAAAACGATTATATATGAGTAATAAATCTTTAATCTCTCTCATCCTTGTGACTTTCGCAGGATGTATCTGTTGCTATCCGCAACAGATGACACTTTCGTCTGCCATCAAGATAGCCCAGCAACAATCCTACGATGCCATGGTGGCGAAACAGAGTTTTATGAGCCAATACTGGAGCTACAGGTCGTTTCAGGCAGAGTTGTTGCCGTCGGTGAACCTGTCGGGAAGCCTGCTGCAGTTCGACCGTTCAATGGTAGAGGCACGGAACTATGACGATGGGCGCATCGCATATGTGGAGAACAATTCCATGGGCAACAGCCTGTCGCTGTCGGTAGACCAGAACGTCGCTGCACTGGGCGGCAAGTTGTCGGTGCTGTCGTATATCTACCGGCTGGACCAGTTTAGCTACGACACCAAAATCTACAATTCCCAGCCCGTCCGCCTGCGCTACACCCAGCCGCTGTGGGCCTATAACAGTCTGAAATGGCAGAAGAAGTCGGAACCCCTAAAATATGAAAAAGCCAAGCGTGCCTATTTAGAGGCGATGGAGGGCGTGGCTATCCAGACTGTCACGCTGTTTTTCAATGTGCTGTCGGCCCAGTCCACTTATCAGCAGAGCGTCAGCACACTGAAAGACAGGCGATACCTGTTTGAGATAGCAAAGAAGCGCCTTGACCTGGGTACCATTACCAAGAGCGAGTTGCTGCAGCTGGAGCTATCGCTGCTGAATACTGAGGTGGATGTCAGGAACAACGAATTGACACTGAATAACCAGCGATTCCGCCTGTTTTCCTATATCCGTCTCTTTGGTTACGAGACACAAGAGCTGATACCGCCGTATAGCATCCCGGAGGTGGAGTTTAATGTCGATGAAGTGGTGAGTAAAACCATGGAGAACTCCACCCACTTGCTCCAACAGCAGATTAGCCGCATAGAGTCTGAGAAATTAGTAGCGCAGGCTAAGGCCAACAAAGGCTTGCAGGTGCAACTAAACGCGGAACTTGGCTTTAACCGCACTTCCAGCCACTTCCGGGAGGCGTACCATAACTTGAAGGACAACGAGATTGTTGGGCTGACAGTGTCACTGCCCATCTTCGACTGGGGCGTGAGCAAAGGGCGGGTGAAGATGGCAGAGGCCGACCTTGAAGTTACGATGACGCAACTTGAACAGGCTCATGAGACATACATCCAGGACTTGCGGACCAGTGTGGTCCAGTTGAATATGCAGCATAGCCAGTGCAAGAATGCCCAGCGGGCACAGGACATTGCAGACGAACGCTATGACATCACCAAGCGGAGATTTGAGACCGGAGCCGTCACCGTGACCGACCTGAACACGGCGCAGCAGGAGGCGGAGAGTGCCCGTGCGCAGTATATCCGACAACAGCAGACCTTCTGGACGGGGTATTATAACATCAGGAAATCCACCTTGTATGATTGGATAGGCAGGCGGCCCCTGACTGTAGATTTCAATGCTGTCATCAGTAATAGGAAATAACCAAAACAATTAGAAGATATGACCAGAATAGCAATGCTTACTTTCGCTATTATCAGCATGGGGCTGGCTGCTTGTAGCAGCAAGAAGAAAGAGATATCTGTAGACATGGAAATGCGCCAGCAGTCCATTAGTGAGACGTATGTCGATACGATGACTCTCCGCACGTCAACCTTCAACAAGCAGATAGTCTGCAACGGCCGACTGCGGGCGAAGGCAAAGAGCGAACTGAACTTCACGGCGCAGGGCATAGTCGCAGAAATCCATGTGAGGGAGGGCATGGGCGTGGCTAAAAGGGCTTTGATTGCTTCATTAGACAAACGCGAGAGGCTGCGCGAGCTGGAAAAAGCCGAGAAGGAACTGGAGCGGGCCAAAGTGGAACTTGTGGACAAGTTGATAAGTCTGGGATATGATGCTACGATGCAAGGGGTGCCCGAAGATGTGATGGAACGTGCCGAGGTGACATCGGGTTACTTCTCTGCCCAGTATCAGTTGCGGTCCGCTAGGAAAGCCTTGGAAGAGTGCGACCTCTATGCTCCCTTCAGCGGCAGGATTGCCAATTTAGAGGCTCGCGCCTATCAGACGAATAGCAAGATCTGTACGCTGATAGACGATTCGCAGTTTGAGGTAGAGTTCAAAATCCTTGAAGCGGAATTGTCTGGTGTAAAAAAGGGGCAGAAGGTCATAGTGTCTCCGTTTGTCTCTGACAGCCTGACATTCGAAGGTGTCGTTACAGAGATTAATCCGCTCGTTGATGACAAAGGGCTAATAAAGGTGATGGCAAGGCTGGATAACAGAAACGGCAAGCTGATTGACGGCATGAATGTCAGGATTGTCATTGAGGAGCAGGTGCGGAATATGTTTGTCGTGCCAAAGGATGCTGTGGTGGAGCGTGACGGCTACCATGTGGTGTTCTTATATGAAGACGGTCATGCTGTATGGACATACGTTGATGTGGTGCACTCCAACATCAGCTCCTTCGCGATTACAGGCTGTCAACGAAAAGAAACCTCTATCCATGAAGGGGATGCCATCATCACTTCCGGCAATCTGAACCTTGCAGACGGGACGGAAGTAAAATTGAACAATAAAGAATAAATGGGCATAGCCCATAGTATTAACATTTTAAAATTTCAAATTATGAAGAAAAAAGTATTTTTGATGCTGCCGTGCATTGCAGCTATTGCCATCGCAATTATCGTTGGTAAGAAGACTTTTGGGTCACATGCATACGTGACGAGTAACCTGCTGATGCTGAATGTAGAGGCGCTTAGCAAAACAGAGAGCGCTGGTGGTTGCAAATGGAAAATAATCGACTGCCCTGGATGGTTTACTGGTGATTATGAAGCTTGCCTTGAAAATGGAGATGGAAACTCATGTACTTGTGGTCAAGTAACGAGGGAATGTAAGGGTTTATTTGATTGAATCACATTCTTCCTACTTCCCAAAATTGGAAGTAGGAAGATTCTAGTATCAAACTAACGATTTCTTAAATTGGTATTATTTATGGCATTTATGAATAAAGCAAAACTATTATTGTTGTTCCTGTTGGTAGGCATATGTTCTTGTAACAAGGTTAAAGAGCAAGAAATAATTCTTGATGATAATATGCAAAACTCAGAAGATAGTATAGCAATGTCTTCTTTTATAAAAGTGGAAAAGACCATTAAACTCGAGAATTCGCCTTCTAGCTTGATTGGGAATATACATCAAATAATAAAAAAGAACGGGTTGTATTATATTAACTCATCTAATTCTCCTTTAAAAGTGTTTGATGAGAATGGCCGTTATGTAAGGAATATAGGAGATTTGGGGCATGCAAGGGGAGAATATGCTTCAGTTCTAAGCATGGACATAGATGAGAATAATGTCTATGTGTTGACAAGTCGTAAATTGATGACATACTCTATTAACGGCACATTTTTAGAAGCTCATGATCTTGATGTCAATGCAGATGCAATTCATGTATATGATGACGGGTATTTGTTCTTCGTCTTAGAAGACAAAAATGTATTGCATACATACACAAAGTCTCTCGTTCCCCAAAAACAAAATATTCCGCGCAAACAGGCATTGCGCATTAGTAAGTATATGCCATTTTGTTCTTTAGGGGATAAATTGCTATTTCATGAAGGACATTCGTCAGATGTGGCAGTCTTTAATACAACATCCAACACTTTCAGCACTGCAAAATTGTTAGGTTCAAACAACTGTTTAACCATTGAAGAAGAAGATGAGTTAATAGAAAAAGGCGTTAAAGTTCACAAGAGTTCTAAAAGAATTTTTGATGGTATGATTACTACAGAGCATCAATTATTAGTCGCAAGTATGTACAATCAGGAAATGTTGATTTATGCAAAAGACTTTAGAACGAATAAGACTATATCTTTCCCCATTGAAAGGATAGTAAACGACCTTACTTTCGTATCTCCACTGTCATTCTTCGCAAGCAATACATATTCCAAGGAGAATTTTATCACTTATATCTCTCCTATGTTGTTGAGTGAAGCAAAACAGAAAGAAGGAGATGCTGTTGCCAAGTCACCTTGTGCGGATTTGATTCTTCCCCTAATGGGCGATGAAGACAGCAACTCTAATCCAATAATAATAGAATATTCGCTAATACTCAGATAAATGAAAAAGTATCGAATAATTATGGCAATTGTATTTGCCTCGGTTGTGTTAATTATTTCCTCGCTTGTATATTTCTTAGATTACAAAAGAACGACAGAGAGAAGCCTTGCTGAAATAGAAGTTAAGTACTGGAAGCTCTCTAGTATGCAAAATGAGACAATGTACAGAAATGCGATGTTAAGGGAAGCCTATCAGAACCAACTTATAGCGCAAGACATAGAATTGCCCAAAGCTGTCATTGATAGCGTATCAAACTCGTGTTTCATCCTGCGATTGACAGAATCTTTCTGCATGAGTTGCCATGAGAAAAGCATCCAGCTCATTAATGACCATTTCTCTAAAAAGAAAGCACCCGATCTTTTGATATTAGGCTCGTTTACATCGGACTACTCGTTTAAGAATGAACTTTCATACCTCAAGTCAGCAAAAGAAAGTATTAATATTCCTAATTTGAATCTGTCCCCAATAGATAGTATTAATACACCATACATTTTTAATATTGACTCATCGGGTAAAATACAAAGATTCTGTTTCTTATTAAAAGGAGAAGAAGAAACGCTTAATAAATTTTTACATGAAGTAGCAGTTAGAGAATGATGTAAAGAATGAGCCTGTGGATCTCATTTAAATGAAAAAAGTTATATATAATATGACAAAGCAACTTCTTCTCCGTCCTATAGCCGTGACCATGTGCCTCATCGCCGTTGTGGTGATGGGGTGCTTGGCACTGCGCTATATCCCCATATCGCTGATGCCAGACATTGATGTGCCGCAGATAACGGTACAGGCTAACATGCCAGGCTATTCTGCCCGTGAAATAGACAAAGAAGTGATTTCCGAACTTCGTGGCCAGCTGATGCAGGTGGCGGGTGTAAAAGACAT
>CAVCRI010000060.1:0-15625 GCA_963604545.1 Lachnospiraceae bacterium
CTCCTATATTAACATTTCAAATATAAAAACGCATGATAATTGCCTTAATTCAAATTATTAATGTTAATATAAAACGTTTATTTTTTTTGCAGCCGTTTCTTGTTCCTAATATTGTATTTTTGCAGTCAATAAAAGATATTTTAATGAAAAAGTTTATTGTTTTGCTACTGCTTCTATGCAGTATAGGGGTTCAATCCTCGTTAGCAATAACAGAGGATGCCATACAGGATTATTGGATTGACAAATATCTCAGTGTCAGCTTTCCGTTGAAGACAATAAGAATAAACTCATTCTACGGAACACGTACAGACCCTTTCAACGGACGTTCCCGACAACATGGAGGTCTTGACTTGGCTGCACGATATGAAGAGGTACTTGCCATGTTTGATGGCTATGTGAAGGCTACTGGCTATGACAGCGGTTCGGGTAAATATGTCACCATGCAATTTGGTGACTATACCGTGAGCTACTGTCATTTGTCAGAGATTTGGGTTGAGAAGGACATGAAGATATACGCAGGGGAGCCTGTTGGTCTCAGCGGTACGACAGGACGCAGCACGGGACCACATCTGCACATAACAAGCCGCCTGAGAGGCAAGCTGCAAGACCCATACAACCTGTTGGTGTATATACGGGACACCAAACAGAAAGCTGTGAAAGCCCTGCATCTTGACGAGAAAAAGATAATGACTCCCACAGATTTCTTCAAGGAATATGCAAGCATAGCCATGCGGCAGCAGCGCAAGTATGGCATACCTTCTTCTGTCATTCTTGCTCAGATGGCATTTGAAAGCGGATGGGGAAACAGCACCCTTGCACAGGCAGGATGCAACTTCTTCGGAATTAAGGCAAACAGCAGATGGTTGAGCAAAGGTTTGCCTTATAGCGTACACGATGACGACCGTCCGAATGAGAAGTTTTGCAATTTCAACTCTCCAGAAGAAAGCGTGGAATATCATTCACGCCTTCTCATGAGCGACCGTTACGCACGATGCTGGCGATACGGAAGCAAGGACTTCCACAATTGGCTTCTCGCCATAAAAGCATCGGGATATGCCACAAGAAGTGATTATGTAGAGAAGTGTGAGCGTATCATAATGAAACACAAGCTGTATCTATATGATGACTTGGCTGAAAAAATGTAGAAAACATAAATGTTAAATAAGAAAATAATGAAAGCAAAATCTTTAATGATGTTGGCTTTATGCCTCGCTGCAACAGCGGCAAAAGCACAAGTTGTTTATGGTGATGATGAAAAGAACTATGTAAGAACTACAGCGTCTTCCATGCTTGTATCATCAGGCAACAATAACCTTCAACAGCAGCCTACCGTTTCTGACGGCAATGCCCGTTTCCGCCTATCGGGCATTGGAGACAATTGGTTTGCCTCTGTCCAGGCAGGAACATCCACATTTCTCGGTGCGCCCAAGGGATGCGGAGATTTTTATGACAAGACCAAATACACGATGGTGTTCAGTTTGGGCAAGTGGCATTCACGCTTCTTTGGTACACGAGTAGTGTTCCAGGGCTTTCAGTTTGCCAATTCCAACAAGGAGTCAGTTGGCTATCAGAATTTCCATGGCGACTTGATGTTGAACGTATCATCATTTTACAGAACCACTTATTCCCCACTCCCCAAGTGGAACATTGTCCCTTATGTTGGTGCAGGTTTCATAAGAAACAGCGACTTGAACAATAAACCATTCGCTATCAGCTATGGTTTGATGGGTAGTTACAGAATGTCAAGGAGGCTCAGCCTGTCCGCAGAAATTGGTGGAACAAGCACCTTCCAAACTTTTGATGGTGTCGGCAAGGATAAGCACTTTGGCGATAATCTGTTGCACGCAAGCATTGGATTGACAGTAGGAATCGGTAAACTTGGCTGGGAAAAGAAAGCCTCCAAGCATGTAGATGTACTGCCTGTGCAGGAAGTGACAGACCTCACTCCATTCCCTCGTAACGACTATGAAGGCTTGCGAAGACTAAGGGAGCGCATGAATACAGGAGAGACAACTGTTGACGAGCGACTTGCCAAATTTGATGCACCTATCCTGTTCTTCTTCAAGATAAACTCAACTGAGCTTATCGACAAACAGCAGTTGGTGAACATTTCCGAGATTGCAGGTGCCGTAAAGGAGTTTGACCTCGACCTGAGAATTATTGGTGCAGCCGACAGCAAGACAGGAACACCAAAGGGAAATCGAAAGTTGAGCGTAAGAAGAGCCAAGTATATAGCAAAGTTACTGATGAAGGCAGGAGTGCCCAAGGAGAAGATGACAGGTATCAGCCAAGGCGGTATCAACATCTACAAGCCCTACACTGCCAATCGCCATACTTGTGTTATTGTGTATAAAAAAGACTAACAGCAAAAAGATATGTCAGTATTATTAAGGAAAAATACAAATCCGAGGGCTTTGGACATTGACCCTCAATTACAAAATACGCTTAATGCGAATGGCATGCAAGCGCAGATTGCCATGACTTCAACAGGAGAGTATCAGTTGGTGACAATGTCTCACAATACCTCAACACCTCGGCGTTATACTCTTAATGAAGCACAGTTGGAGGCATTGAGAAATGGCGGAACTAACGTATCGAACAAAAAGGCTTACCAAACTTTTGTATCAATCGTAAAGAACGACTATTATATACCTGGGTCTTGGGTAGCCGCTCGAAACGCCAACAGCCCTGTAAACATGGGATTGAATGGTCATAGACTTAACCCTGGTGAATATGGTTATCAAGGAGAACGTCCATTTCGTCCTTTTGAAGGAGCGAGATTTGGACGGTTTGACAGTTTCTTGGATGGATTCAGAGCTTTTGGAAGACATGGCTATCATGCCAGACGAATTGATGACCGCCCTTTCTTCGCAAGCAGCGCACCTGTGGTGATGGACAGACCTGACGGAAGACTAAAGCCTGGTGAGTTGAAAACTGGCGATTACGGATTCTATGACAAGGGAACCCAACAGCAGGATTCTTTGGCAAACATGAAAGTGGATGCCAAACCTAAAGTATTGGTCCGCCCAAAAGGACAGGCGTTGACACTTGGAGAATATCTTAACAATTATAGTGCCGAACTGACCTTTAGCGGTGATGGATTCAACAAGGTTCTTTCATCGCATGGTATCGTTATCGACAAGGATAAGAAGACCCTTACAATCAAGTCTGATGGTGTAAACAAGAACTTCCAATATTCGCTGACGGATGAAGAACTGAAAAAGATTCTCAATGACAAACTGAGATTCACATCTGGAGAGGGCAAGCATAAGATGGTTCATAACAAGACTGCGCCTAATATCAGTGAGCGACTTGATGTTATCAACAATGTCATTTCCAGGGATTTCTCTGAGAAGATTACCAAAGAGCATCTTCAGAGCAAAGACTACATCAACATCAAGTTGAAGCCAGAGGTCGAGCAGGAGTTGAATTTAGGACAGCAGCAAGCAACATCCTATGCCAAGAGTCTGGATGCCATTGATATTGACATGAAGAAGATGCGCCAAGACTACAAGACAGGCTATATAGACAAATGGAATAGTATCGGCGTAGTGGACGGGCGTAGCCTGGATGCGAGCCAAGGTTTCTATTTGCCAGTAAAGGATGGTCGTGCCGTCTCTGTTGGAGAGATACAGGCGTATCCTACAAATGACGGTCAAAAGACCTCTTTCCGTATGACGGCAGTCATCAACAATCAGTTGATGAGCCATGAGATAAGCAGGGATGATTATCTGAAATTTATCAACTACGACGACGAATATCGCTTGAAGCTGTTTGATAAGGTCTTTGACGAAGTGAAGATAAAAAGTGCTTCACATGGTCAAATGCAAGATTCCGTTAGGTCAAGAGGCTTAGAGCAAGCTGATGGTGTCGTTACTATGAAAGGCGATTACAGCCTTGTAAATGAGAAAACTTCCGCTGTCATTACTGGAGCCATGGCATGGAAAGACCAGATTTCAGGGAATTACCAAATAAATGTCCGTACCAACAAGGATGTTGGAATGTGGTCATTCAAGATAACGGAAGCACAATACAATGCTTTCAAGAATGGCACAGACCATGATCGTGCCAATTTGTTGACGACGCTTATACCTTTTACTGATGAGAACAGGCAGGCAATGAAGGTTGTCGAGTCCAACAGTCTCTATCAAGGTGGCTATACAAGAGGACAAAATGCCAATATTACTCCTACCCTTGCAAAAGTTTTGAAAGATATGGAGGCAGCAGGAATCGGTTATGAGATTGTCAACAAGCCAAATATCTCTGAGCAAGACCGATTCGATGCAGTTAAGGCTGGTCTTCAAAAGCTGCAAAACTTTGCCAAGACCAACGGAAATGATTACAAGATACCTTCCGATGCTGAAATTTGGCAAATGCTCAAAGAGAGTCCAGACCCTCGCAAGCAAAATTCTGTAGAAAAAGGAACAGTCCATTATGGAAACGAGACTATCAACCTCAATGACCTGCGCAATGCAGCAAAGATAAATCTTATGGGCGATGCAGGTGTCAACGGAGAGTCCTTGAACAATGTCAAGGAAAGCAAGGAATGGAAGCGTAGTGGAGACCATGGGCGTGCCACAACTGTTGGTGACATTTCTGTGGAGAGATTGAAGGATGAGCAAGGCAAGGTTATCGAAGGGAAATACAAGATGTCTGCCGTCATAGATGGAAATGTCATCTCACACGAGATTACCCAAAAGGACTTCAATAAGTTCCTTGCTGTGAATGACTATCAGAGAATGAAGCTCTTTGATAAAATATTCCCAGAGGTGGAAATGAAGACCAAGCCCGGGCATGGCTTTAACTTGGGAGCGGCAATACTTGCAGCCGTCACAACAGGATTGGATGTTGCAGCGAGCCTTTCGATGTCGGCTCCACCAAGACCCAAGCCAGACTTTTACGAGTCGAGGGCTGTGTTTTCCAAGCCTGGTGTTGTCTCTCCAGAGGCTGTTGCCGCCGCAAGCTATGCCGCCGAGATTGGAGAAGACCGTGGGCATGGAGAAGGTAGAGGTATGGGCGTTTAACCCATACTTCCTTTCTGTCATATATAATATAATAAGGTATGAACTACAACTCTATTCAAATATTTCAAACGATGGCATTGAGACCTCAGATGCTGCAATACATCATCAATGAGTTTCCTGGCATCTGTCTGGTTGTTGCTGCGTTTTGGGTGTATGCGTTTGGTAAGTTTATGTGGCATGAGTATTTCATCTATGCCGCATTGTTCCTGGTTATATATCTGTTCTGCAAGCTACTGTCATTGCTGCGTACAGAATACGTTATAACATCGGAGCAAATAATAATACTTCATGGAGTATTGTCTCACTCAACGGATTATGTCGAGCTTTATCGTGTCGTGGACTACAAGCAACATCGTTCACTGCCACAACAGATATTCAGATTGAAAACTGTCACTATCTATTCTGGCGACAGGAACAATTCTGTGGTCAACATGATTGGACTTAAAGAAGCGGACGATGTTGTATCTGAGATAAGAATGAGAGTTGAGTTTAACAAAAGAAGAAAGGGAATACATGAGATTACTAACAGACTATAGGGCATTATTGTTATGCCTTTTTATGACTTCATCCATCAAGGTTTGTTACGGACAAAATGGTGCCACGACTTCTAATCCTGGCGAGTATGTTGCCATTATAACAGGTGAAGACCTTATCAATAACAAGATTTCTTCTCAGACAAAGTCGAGAGAGAAGGAAGCAGGTATTCAAGCTGAACTTTCGGCATCCACTACTGCCATTCGAAATTGGGAACAGCAATATAATGCCTATTTGAAACAAGCGGATGGATATGCTCAGAGAACCGTAGCTTGTTGTCAACTTTATTTGGAAGGTGTGCAGACATTAACAGCATTATGGGAAGTGTATGCTGCCCAGAAAATCAACCCACAGGGTGTTTTTGCTACACTGTCTATGAACAACCTATACATGGAAACTGCAACACAGTTTATAAAAACGTATCGTTCGCTGAAAAAAGTTTGCGCAAAAGGTACAGATACGAATATGTTGAATGGTGCAGAACGTACACAATTGATTTGGCTGTTGGAGCGTGACCTTGAACAACTTAATGCCAAATTAAGAAGATTGGCAGTATCTATATCTGTTTTTAGTTTTGAGGATGTCTGGAACAGAGCCATTGCAGGGAAAATAGACAAATCAAATGGCATGCTTGCCCTTGAAGCAAGAAACAGAATGAGAAGAGCAGTGACTTCTGTTGCAAAATTTTATAAACTTAGACAAAACAGCAAACCATGGGGAAGGTAAACAAACACTTATGTTTTATTGTGTTGGCAGGATTGATGCTTTTCTTTCCTGTCAAGGTTTCAGCAGGAATAGACGCTGCTCGTGCTGCATTATTCCTTGAATATGCAAATAAAGCAAAGAAGGCATTAAGAGCGCAAGATGCAGTGATGACTCTTAATCTTGCTGGTCATATATACATATCTGACCAGACAGAGAAAGTGACAAACTTTCAGAGAGAGTTTGATAATTATCTATCAAGTTTTGGTGATATGCTCAGTTTGGCTGCAAGCATTTACGGCATATATTACCAAGTTGACCAGACCGTCAAGAATTTGAAAGAATTGAAGTCGGTAGCCATATCATGCCCTGCAAATGTTTTGGCTGTTGCCTTGTCGGAGAAAAAGAACAATATATACCAAGACGTTATAGATGATGGCATTCAGATTGCCGCTGATATAAAACAGATTCTTCCTCTTGGCTCATCAAAAGGTAAGAATCCAAAGCTCACGGAACATCAAAGGATTCAAGTTATATCCAATATCAACACAACTTTGTTGAATTTGAATTATAAGATGAGAAAAATGAACAGATTGATTCGTTATACAACTTTGTTGGATTCTTGGTATGAGCTTCGTGGAACAACAAGAAGAACCCGGTCTATGCAAGCCATTGTTGCTGATTGTAAAAGCCGATGGGTAAGCAAGGCAATCACTGCGACTAAAATGAATACTAAATAATTCAAGTTTCGGAAGTTGAAAGACTAAAGCGATTATCCATTCAATCGTCCGAAGCGGATTAGCCTAAGCCCCGAATGGAATTAGGGAGCTACGTTAGGGATGAATGTATAGGTACGTCAGGATGTCCGTCCAAGTTCTGACCTCTGCGGTCGATGATTAAAAGCGAGGAAACTTGCGGTGTTGTCGGCAAGAAACCATCCTATAACATTGGCGATGGGCGCACAACCACCTTTCGAGGTGAGAGTTATTTATTGATTTAAATTAATTAGAGATTATGATTTATGTAAGGAACAATAAAGGCAATGCACTGATGCCAACAGAACGTGGAGGGAGGATAGGTTACCTTCTCCGCCACGGAAAGGCTCACGTTGTTAGCCGTGTTCCTTTCATTGTTCAGTTGGATTATGAGAGCACCACCTACACACAGAATGTGAGCCTTGGCATAGATGCTGGCTCAAAGCACGTTGAAGTCTCGGCATCTTCTGAGAAAAAGGAGTTGCTTGCAGCGCAAGTCGAGTTGAGAAGTGATATAACCAAGCTTCTTTCTGACAGGAGGGAGTTGAGACGAACAAGACGAAATCGCAAGACACGTTATCGCAAGGCTCGGTTCGACAATCGCAAGAAGAAAGATGGTTGGCTTGCACCAAGCGTTGAGCAAAAGGTTGAGAGCCACTTGAAGGTTATTCGTTTGGTTCACGGCTTGTTGCCGATTACAAAGACTACAATCGAGGTCGCCCAGTTCGATGCGCAGAAAATCAAGAATCCCGACATCAATGGCGAGGAGTATCAGCAAGGCGAGCAAATGGGCTTTTGGAACGTGAGAGAGTATGTTTTGGCAAGAGACGGGCACAAATGCGTTCACTGCAAAGGTCGTAGCAAAGACCCAGTTTTAAACGTTCACCACTTAGAGAGCAGAAAGACTGGAGGAAACTCTCCTTCCAACTTAGTTACCCTTTGCAAAACTTGTCATAAGGCTTACCATCGTGGCGAGTTCGAGTTGAAAATCAAGCGTGGTACTACTTTGCGTGACGCTGCCGTAATGAACATTATGCGATGGGCTGTCTATGAGCGAGCCAAGGAAGAGTTTGCAAATGTGTACTTGACCTATGGCTATATCACCAAAAATACTCGCATTGAGAATGGAATTGGGAAGACGCACGCTGCCGATGCTTTCTGTATTGCGAAGAGCATTCACGCAAGGCGATTGGAGACATACTTTATGTGTCGTTGCGTGCCTCGCCATACGAGAGCCTTGCACGTCTGCAACCCGAAGAAGGGCGGCATCCGAAGGTCTTGTATTGCCTCGCATAAGATAGGCAAGTCTCGCTTTCAGCGTTTCGACATGGTGCGGTGGAAAGGTAAGGAGTGCTTTATATTTGGCAGTACTAATGGACGACCTGTTTTGCGTGATGTTAAAGGAAAGCAAATTGCAGAGCAGCATAGCGTTAACATCAAAACAATAAGGTTTTTGAAAAGATTAAGAAAGAACATTTTAATGGAAGAAAAGGTTTCCGAAAGTTGAATTAATAATAATGGAAGAGTCAAAAGAACTACAGGGAACTTACACCCTTTTTCGAGCTACAATATACGTATCGCTTTTGCTCGAATTTTTCATGTACGCCCTCGACCCAACAGCATTGGATTTCCTGGGGGGCGTTATTACCAACGTACACAACCGTCTTGGAAGACTGTCGATGTATCAGTTTTTGCCTTACAGCAAGATTGTTACAGTTATGCTGGTCATCATCACTTGTATCGGTACAAAAAACAAGAAACAAATAGAGTTCGATGCGAGAAAGATGGTATTCTGGCCTATCTCCATCGGACTCGTCTTGGTGACAGTTTCTGTTTTCCTGTATAGCTGCGATTGGAAAACAAGAGTTTGGTTGCTGCGTACCAATATTTGGCTTTATATTGTAGCATCTTTGATAGGGACAATACTGATACACATTGCCCTCGATAACGTGTCAAAGTACTTCAAGGACGGTATGCTCAAAGACCGATTCAACTTTGAGAACGAGAGCTTTGAACAAACGGAGGAATATGTTGACAACAAATATTCTGTCAATATCCCGATGCGTTATTATTACAGGGGGAAATTCCGCAAGGGATGGATAAACATCATCAACCCTTTCCGTGGAACATGGGTTGTCGGCACCCCTGGTAGTGGTAAGACATTTTCTGTCATAGAGCCGTATATCAGGCAACATAGTGCCAAGGGCTTTGCCATGGTCGTATATGATTACAAGTTTCCGACTTTGGCGACTAAGCTATACTACCATTATAAGAAGAACCAACAGCAAGGTAAAACACCAAAGGGATGCAGGTTTAACATCATCAACTTCGTGAATGTGGAATATTCAAGAAGAGTGAATCCTATACAGCAGAAATACATCGGTAACTTGGCAGCGGCGCAGGAAACCGCAGAGACTCTGATAGAATCCTTGCAAAAAGGCAAGAAGGAAGGCGGTGGTGGCAGTGACCAGTTCTTTCAGACTTCAGCGGTGAACTTCTTGGCAGCTTGTATTTATTTTTTTGTAAACTACGGCAAGAGACCCTACGACAGTCTTGGAAATGAACTTGAAGCACAATATGAAGAAGACCCCGACACACATCACAAAAGACTTACAGGACGTGTCTTTGCCAAGGGACATCTTGGAGATAAAGATTTTCTTGTAGAACCAGCCTATTGGAAGGGCAAATATTCTGATATGCCTCATGTGCTGTCCTTCTTGAACCGAGATTATTCCGAGATATTTGAGGTTTTGGAAACAGACCCTGAGGTTTATCCTTTGATGGCTCCGTTTATGACGGCAAAGAAAAATAACGCTATGGAGCAGTTGGAAGGTATGATAGGTACGCTGCGTGTACAGACATCACGACTTGCCACGAAAGAGGCTTATTGGGTGTTCTCCGGCGATGACTTTGACCTCAAAGTCAGTGACCCCAAGAACCCAAGTTACCTTCTTATCGCCAATGACCCAGAGATGGAGAGTATCATCGGCGCATTGAACGCCCTTATTCTGAACCGTCTTGTGACACGTGTGAACAGCGGA
Source organism: Lachnospiraceae bacterium (assembly GCA_963604545.1). Classification (GTDB taxonomy): domain Bacteria; phylum Bacteroidota; class Bacteroidia; order Bacteroidales; family Bacteroidaceae; genus Prevotella. The sequence goes on from CAVCRI010000060.1 coordinate 10,057, forward strand.
CAGGGCAAAAACGTTCCTGTAAGCATCATCGTGGATGAGTTGCCGACTCTCTATTTTCATAAGATAGACCGACTGATAGGTACAGCCCGAAGCAACAAAGTTGCCGTAACATTAGGTTTCCAAGAGCTGCCTCAGTTGGAAGCCGACTATGGCAAGGTAGGTAAGGACAAGATTATCACTACCGTAGGTAATGTAATCAGCGGTTCTGCCCGAAGCAAGGACACTCTCGATTGGTTGTCTGGAGACATCTTCGGTAAGGTGGTACAGTTGAAGAAAGGCATTACCATTGACCGAGACAGGACTTCCATCAATCTTAATGAGAATTTGGACAGTTTGGTTCCTGCATCCAAGATTTCCGATATGGCTTCAGGTTGGATATGCGGTCAGACTGCAAGAGATTTCACCGTAACAAAAACAGGTCGCAGAGGAGCTATGGATATTCAGAAAGCAGAGGAGTTCAAAACCTCAAAGTTCTTCTGCAAGACCAATTTCAATATGGGTGAGATAAAGGCTGAGGAAGAGGATTATAAGAACTATCCTTTGCCCAAATTCTACAATTTTGGTTCTGTTGACGCAAAGGAGCGTATCTTGTATAATAACTTCAACAAGATAGACCAAGAAGTGAAGGATATGATAAAAGTAATCCAGAAGGAGTTTCATCAAACAGAAAAGACCCAACAGCAAAAAGCATCATAAATGGATGTAAAAGGAGGAAACATTCTTTGAAGTGTTTCCTCTTTTCGTAATTATCTATAAAATGTCGTCGGTATTACTTGTTTTCTTAATAAAAGTATTATCTTTGCACCTTAGTATTAAAAAGTTATATATATGAAAAAGATTGTTTTGTTAACTATGTTGCTTGTATCTGCAAGCACATTTACGATGGCTCAGACTCCTGCTGAACAGGCAAGAGAAAAAGTCAAGGCTCTGATTAAGGCTGGTGTGACAGACATCAACCAGATTCTTCCTCAGCATGGGTCGGATGATGAGGAGGATATGGATGATGGCGAGGATTCCGCTATAGACCCATTGGCAGGAAAATCCGAAGACTACATCCGTGGTTATAACGATGCCAGGCGCAAGACTTATGAAGAGCAGAAAGCAACCTTTGCAAAAGCAGGAATAGATTTCAGCAAGACTGCAATTGGCAAGACCAAGATGGATTCTGTTGGTATCTATGCCAATATAGATAACAATCTTGTTGCCATGAAACATATAGCCTTCAAGGAAATAGAAAGAACAGGATACACCAATCCTTTCAAAGATAAAGAGCTGATTGTGTTTGATGGCAAAACATCACCTTATCAGTTTACTGGAGCTGCCCATTTTCGTATCTATTTTACACATGATAGAAATAGCATATCAGAGTATTATAATATGTTTTCAAGTGACTACTCCATTGATGATTTCTTTGTCGTAAAATTCAAGCAGGTATCTAAGGGAAGACAAATGACCAGTGCCGTAGTCCATTCAAATAGAATAGAAGGAGCCAAGGGGGACACTTCTGTAAATATGAACGTTACAAAAGTAACAGATAATATATATGATGTCACTATAGAAGGACAACCTGGCGAATACTGCTTGACTTATAACCTCAAAAGCTCCAATACAGGCAATGGTATGAAAAATAGTGGAAGCAAAAGTGTTTTTGATTTCACCATTAAATAAGATGTTACGGCTGATAGGTCTTACCACAACCTCAATATTCGTAGCAGTAAGCAAGGGATGCTCCTTCTATGGGGGCATCCCTTAAACTTTTCTTAGCCTTCTTTGCTTTCTGAATGGCTGTACTTGGCAACCAACCACTGAAAATCATCGTGGTCTTTCTTTGAAATAGGTGTAAACCAATTAACAACAACCTTATTCGGCTTTATTCCATACTTTTGGGCAATAAAGCACATTACTCCTGCAAGTGGGAATCCTTCATCACTTGATACCGTCATGCCTTCCTTCTTTGTTTCGCCATCAACATCAAAAGACAGCACTACATAATAATAAATCGTCTTATCCATAAAATTGACTTAACCGTGTTGTCGAGGGCTTAAAGTTTTTTATTACCATTCATATACATCATCGTTGTCTTCTATCTCTCTCTTGTAATTTTGGATAGATTGATGATACAAGGCTCTTGCAAGAGTCCAATCCTTCTTCGGATATATAACTCTACCCAAGCCTTTTTGAAAATCAATAAGATAGTTATTTTCGTTTTCTTCTACTATCACATTATCTTGATTGTAATCTAAAAGCATATTTTATAACAAGGCTCTTGCCATTGTTGAATGTTGTTAAGTACTACATTTTTCTACTTAGAGATAGCGGCTCACTCCTGCTTTACAAATTGCCCCCCAACATAGAGTTTGCCTTTAATGTGCTCCACCTCTCCTTCATAGGTTTTACCTTTGTAAGTGCATTTGCCATATTCCTGTTCCCCCTCATTCGGAATCATCTTTCCATTGACAAAGACCTGTTTGTTGTTCTTCAGGCAATAATCCCAGACCACCATGTCAAAAGAGCTTTTTAATGCTTCCTGTTTCAAATACTTATCCCACTCAGGATAGCTATTGAAAGAATGTCCTTGGTAATTTATTACCACTTTGTTCTTGTAATTGGGTGCTCCCCCTTCGTTGTGTAGCTTCATGTAGTTGGCTTGACCGTGATGTCGAGGGCTGATGTTGTTTACTAAATTATTCTGTCAATGCGTTATATGCGATACACTCAGTAACATCTCCGTGAATTATAAACAAAGCCGGATGTCCTTGATAGAATCCCTTGTCCTCTCGAAATTTTCGGCTTGGGTCATCATACACATTCCTGTCGCACCATGCTTGCATCTTTGCTTGCATTTCTTTCTCACCAAAGGCTTTAATTATCTCTAATGCCATATTCTTTGTTCTTTGTGGTTAAACAGATTCTTCTATTTCACACAAGCAATTGGTATTTTTTACCAAGTTCAAGTCATTGCTGATTCGATGAGACAACTTTCTCAATGCCGGAACATCCACAAGCACAAGCATCTTGTTAATCTTCGCCAACACGAGGCTTAGCGTGTTGAGAAGAATATGTTTTTTCTTTGTGGCGGACTGCCACTGCCGATAAACCTCATCATATCTTCTACTCTTCTCCACAAGTTTGGCGGAAAGGCTCTCGTTCTTCTGTTTCAAGCACAAAACTTTATGCTTTAACGCCTTACGTTCCTTAGTGCCTCCAAGCTCGTCCAAAGCCTCTGAAAGTTCCTCAACCTCTTTTCTTAACTCTACGTTCTCAGCAACTACCTTGTCATAATTTCTGAGAATGAACATCATCTGATGCTCAAAAGGAATGTCATTTGTACGTTCCATAATCATTACTTTAAGGGTTCAACATTTTTATTCTGGATTTCCCGAAGAGCCTTTGCCTTTTTTAAGGACTTTCCGTTTCGTTCAATCCGAGTTTTTTTTAGAATCATTCCGGCATAACCGTCATCACCTAAGCCTTTTTACGTGCTTCAAAAGATGGCAGCCCACAGGAGGCAGTAAGCCAAGCAATCGGCAGAGGAATTTTGGAGAATACCCAATCTATGATTGTGGAAGTCTGCTGCAAAAATCCTTCGCCGATAGGGAGAGGAGCGACTGGTGCTTGGAGTCTGCCAGGGCTGCCATAACTTTGCACGGTAAAAAGCTGTGGTGATGGTTGTCGGCTCCTACCAATGCTAAAAAATGAGGTTGAACACGAGAAACGGAAATAGCATAATAGGTATAATTATGTATTTCCATATCTATAAGCCTTAGCCAGTTGTACGTTCCAAGCCTTGGGCTTTCTTAGCCAGTTGCGAAGATTATTAAACGGACATTCTTCAAACGGTAACTACTGTAGCAAACCCTTTTCATATATAATTTCATTTATATTAAGGTGGCAATAGTCTTTCGGTTATTGCCACCTATAGATTATTGTTACTTACTCAGAGAGGGTTGTAAATCCAATGAGCGTATCATCATTGCTGCATGGCTCCCCAATATCGTTGCATAGGTTCAACAACGTCTCTCCTGTCAACTTGAAACCAATCTTATTGGTATTGACCAAGAGGTATGGTATAAGTAGCAGCTTACGATTGTGAACTACAATTATACCAACCCTTGTCTCTTCTGCTACCTTCCCATAGTCGAAGGCAAGCATAGATGGTGATATGTTATTTTCCATTCTTGTAATCAATTTTCTTCTTCAATTCTTCCAGATAGGCTTTCGCCTCGTCATCAATGTACAAGTTCTTGTACACATGAGAATAAATGGCATCAAGAACATACCTTATAGGTTCATCCGCTTCAATATATTCCCAATGCTCAATCCATCTGTCAATTCTATTCTTGGTGATATGGTTCACAATCTCATAACGGTCATTGTCGCCACCATCATCTGACCACGGGTCGTTATCGTCACCACGGTTCGAAACGAAAGGACGGAAGTCTTGCCCTTCCAACTCTTCATATAGTAAGACTTTCCCCCTAAGAAAACCATTGGCATCCACGGCTAATATTAAAAACTCGCCAGTATAAACTTCTTCCGTTACCTTGTCGCCATCATCAAAATATTCTACGCCAAGATAACGGTTGTTCGGAATGGCTGCTATGCCAATAGGTTGTTCCCAAATCATGCTTCACCTCCTTTCCCTGCATTGAACATCATGTTATAGCGGACAATGGTGTCCTCGATACCTTGTGCGATTCCTGTCACATAGGCATAGTTGAACACAGCTTGTATATTCTCCTCCAGTTCCTTCGGTATAGGACTTCCACCATTCTCAATGATAAACTTCTTGTAGTCCTCCCATTGTTGATTACAGGTGTTAAGCGCAAGCTCTTTTGAGTGATTTATCACCTTTTCCATGTGCTGTTTAATTTGTTCTTCTGTCATAATTTCTTACTTTATTTTGTTTCTAACATTACTTGCTGTTTTGTATGCCAGCTATACATATTATCGTATTACTGTATTTACGAAAATACTACTATATAGACATAAGGCTTACAAGCAATACGTATTAACGATAATACATATAGATAGTAATATATATAGCTATATTGTGACACATATACCTATCCGTCTTCAAGTATAGTGAAGAATACGTATTAACGATAATACATATTACTATATTACTCATCGTTTTCTCTTCACCTTGTTCTGCGGTCTCATCATGTGCATAGCCATGCGCATACATCTACGTTTGAAGGCGAATTCGTCCTCATCGTCCTTCTTTCCCCAACCAGTACCAGGACCGCCACCTCCTCCATAGGTCTCAGCAATGGCTGTAGCCTTGTCAAGATAACCAAGAAACAAATTTGCTGCCACAGCAGGTGCATAAGCGGCGTTTTCAGCCATCTGCTTAAACATGGAGTCGTCCATAAGGATAGCATCGGATTTGTCAATAATTTTCCTCTCCTCTGGAGTTAAGCTATCCTTGAACTGATTGTACTTTTCCATTCTGTCCATTGCGTCAATGGCAGCAGAATTGTAAGCAATGGCTTGCATGTCATGCAGTACTTTCTTGTTGTACTAATTTCCACTACAGCGTAAAAGCTAAAGCCTCCGGCCGATAACG
>CAVCRI010000061.1:0-15443 GCA_963604545.1 Lachnospiraceae bacterium
GGGGTGGACTGGCAATTTACGTCTGAAAATGCAAGGATTAAGTTGAAGCACTTATATCCTTTAATCAACTTTTAGACTTTACAGACTACTAGAAGAGCCATTGTCTGCGCACATGGCATCCAGTTCTTGTTCAGAGAATGCATAGGCATCCATATCGAAACTAAGAAACATTTCCTGATAAGATTTCCATTCTTCAGGAATGTTCTCTACCGTATGAAAGTAATCAGCCAATAGGCTTTCTTCTTCCTCGGTAGTCTGCCCATCCATAAAACGAGCGAGCATTTCTTCCATTTTGTCCATCTGTATCATAATTTCCTATCATTTAATTTTTGCAATAATGTATAACGTGCCCTACTTATCATACCTCTAACCGAAGATTCGGTCGTGCCAAGGATATGGGCTATATCCGAATAGCTAAGGTGCTCCACATTTCTCATCTCCAAGATGGCTTTCTGCTTATCGGGAAGTGAACTGATACATCGTTCCAAACGTTTTTCCGTTTCTTGGATTTCCATTTGCCTATGTACATTGTCTGAGCAAACTAGCATGGGTGATGGAACATCCAGACTTACGGAATGTGCTGCATTTCGCTTTCGAAGCATGGAAATAGAAGTGTTGCGTACAACTATCAGGGCAAGATGCTGTATATGTTTGGCATCATTGATCCTCTGGCGCAATTGCCAAAGTTTCAATAATGATTCCTGGACAGCATCCTCTGCTTCGTCATCATTGGCAAGATACTGCAAGGCATATCTCACCAACTTCTGTCGCAATGTTGCCACATGATGTTCGAATTCTATTTGCTCCATGTTATTTTATCATATTTTTTTATATAACGTTAGAAATGGCTTTTCGCTACAATCGGGAAGTACTTTTAACAAAAATTCGTAGTAGCAGATTTACAACGGCTATATATATATTATGTATGAACAAAAAGTCATAAAACTCTTTGAGGTTTGGAAAATTCTTTGTAATTTAGCGGCGTGAAACGTAAAGCATGTGAGATTATGGTAGAAATCGTAAATAAATATCCTGTTGGAATACAGACTTTCGAGAAGATTCGAGAAGGAAATTATCTTTATGTGGATAAGACCAAGTATATTGTTGATTTTCGAAAGAAGGGAATGAGCTATGTTTTTCTGAGTCGTCCTAGGCGATTCGGCAAATCCCTTTTTGCTTCTACACTCCAAGCTTACTTTGAGGGAAGAAAGGAGCTCTTTGAAGGTCTAGCCATAGCCGATTATGAAAAGGAATGGGTGAAACATCCTGTCTTGCATTTTGACATGAGTGGTGCCAAACACATGACTCCCAAACAGCTGGAGAGATATTTGGCAGACATGCTTGATGACCAAGAAGTACCTTTTGGATATAAAAGTGAAAAGGTGGATGTCAACATCCGCCTGAAGGACTTGGTAATACGCGCTTATCAGCAAACTGGGCAAAAAGTGGCAGTTATCATCGACGAATATGATGCTCCCCTCCTTGATGTGGTACACGAGAAGGAAAACTTGAAGTCGCTCCGTCTCATCATGCAGAATTTCTACAGTCCACTCAAGAAGTTAGATCCATATCTAGAGTTTACGTTCATCACTGGTATCACCAAGTTCTCGCAACTTAGCATATTTAGTGAGTTGAACAACCTTGACAACATCAGTATGTTCGACCAATACTCTGCCATCTGTGGTATCAGTAAGACAGAACTCACCACCGTGATGAAGCCCGATGTGGAGGGATTAGGAAGAGCACTCGGTTTGTCATATGAGGAATGCCTGGAGGAGTTGCGCCTGTATTATGATGGCTATCATTTTAGTAAGCATTCTGAGGATGTTTTCAATCCTTTTAGCTTGGTAAGAGCCTTGAATGGACAGGCGATAGAATCCTATTGGTTTGGTTCTGGCACTCCGAGCTACCTTATCAAGAGTTTACAGAAATACCATGTCAATGTGATGGATATCGAGAAGAACGGGGTCAGTGTGGATGATTTCGATGTTTCCCCTGAGCAGATGACCTCAGCCTTGCCATTGCTCTACCAAAGCGGTTATCTCACCATCAAGAAATACAAGCCACTCACCAAGAGCTATCAGTTGTGCTATCCTAACAGGGAAGTAAGGATTGGTATGCTGAAGAGTTTGGCTCCTAACTATCTCTCACCAGTTTCGGTCGACAACAACGGGTTAGTGGTGGAGTTTGTAGAGCTTCTTTATGATGAGGATGTTGAGGGGGCTATGGTTCGGCTGAAGGCTTATCTCTCTAGTATCTCCAACCGTCTGAGCAATAAAAACGAGCGAGATTTTCAGACTGTGTTCTATCTGATATTCAACCTAATGGGAGCATTCATCAAGGTAGAGGAAGACAGTGCCATAGGTAGAGCCGACGCAGTGCTCCATTTGCCGACATCCATTTATGTCTTTGAACTGAAATATGACGGCTCTGCAGAAGAAGCTATCAAGCAGATAGATGATAAAGGTTATCTGATACCTTATTCGGCAGAGGGCAAGCGCATCGTAAAAGTAGGTGTCAACTATGATAGCCAACAACGCACAATTGGGGATTGGATAATAAAAGAATAGCGGAAAAAGAGACTTGAAAGGAGAAAAAATAAAACATGGACAAATTGAATTTGTCTCGTCTCGCACATCTGCCATTAGCTAAATATCTAATATACTGCACCTTATGTACAGCGAGACAAATTCTGCGAGACAAATTCAATTTGTCCGTGTTTTAAAAATTAGACCCTTTTTGTAGAAATTAAGGGTTATTCGAGCGTCAGCCAGCCATCGGCTGTCCAATTGATTTTCTTCTCTACGAGGATGCTTGCACCATTTTTCCCCACACTGTAGCCATGGCAGAAGAAATGGTCACCATCAGGGAAGCTGTAGGCAGAGCAATGCCCCATCGCCTCATATTCCTTCTTGTCACCTTCCAAGATGAGCGTGCCACCACCCTCTCTCATGTCCTTTCCGTTCTTATCGAGGTAAGGCCCAGAGACATGCTTGCTTCTACCCACGGCAACACGATAGTTGCTCTTGATGCCTCGGCAGCAGTAGTCCCAACTCACGAAGAGATAGTAATATCCACCATGCTTCATGATGAATGGAGCCTCGATGGCATTGGTGCCAGCATACTTGCTGGTAGGATTAGGCTCAGCCGAGGTATCGCCCACGGCATGACGGCGAGCGATGGTCATTGGCTTCGCTCCCTTCTTCACATGGAATGTCTTCTTGTCGAGCGGTATCAGCTGGATACCATCCCAGAAGGAGCCCCAAGTCATCCAAGGCTTTCCCTTCTCATCTATGATGAAGTTGGGGTCAATGGCATTCCAGTTGTCCCTATCGCCCTTGGAGGCCACGATGCATCCCTCGTCCTTCCAACCATCGGTATTCGAAAGAGAGGTGTTGCTCAACAAGCCGATAGCTGAGGTGTTCTTGCCAAAGGTGGAGCAAGAATAAGCCAGATACCACTTATCATTGTACTTAATGACATCGGGAGCCCAAATATGAGTTTCAAAGCCAGGCACGCTGTCGTGTGTCCAAGCAGGAATCTTCTCATTCGGAAGCACGCCCTCCTTGGCTATCGTCCAGTGCTTGCGGTCGGTGGAAGTCATCTGCGTGATGCCATGACCTGTGCAATAGAGATAATACTTCCCCCCTTCATACGCCATCACTGGGTCGTGAACCATTGGTGTTTCCACCACCGTTTGGGCATTTACAGCAGGAGCAGCAATCATCATTGCTACTCCCAAAAGTATATTAGATAATTTCATATTCTCAAAAAGAATTACTTGTTCACAAACTTCTTTCCATTAACAATCACTACACCCTTGTAGCTCTTGTCTACTTGCTGACCAGCGAGATTATACCACTTGCCATCACTCTTCTTCTGGATGATGACAGGGGAATCTATGCCTGTAGATATGCTAGAGCCATCAATGTAAGAGTTCTCACCTGTGAAGAACACATTAACCTGTGAAGGTTTTCCAGAAAGAGTCTTGGCATAAGAATAGTTATAAACTTTCTTTGATGTCGTCGTGATGGTAGAAGTCATCTTAAATACGCCATCTGTGGTTAGTTCCACTACCATATCAACCAAAGAGCCATTCATATCTGCTGCAAAAGTATCCCAGTTGAAGTCGTTGACACAACCTGTATTGTCCCATGCGACATTCTCAAAGTTGTCATTACGCAACATAATGAGCCTTTCAAAGCCGTCTACACCATGAGCGACATTAGAGACTCCCAGTACCCAACTTTTAAAGTTGTCGGTAGCTACTGTATAATTATAGAATTTAAACTCCACCTTCTTATCAGCTTGCAATGTATAGTCAGCAGACAGGTTCACATCATATCCCAAAGTGGTATTCTTCGTAGCTGAAACTGGATAGAAAACAGGAGTAGTTTCCTCGGCATCTGCATCTATGTTCAGCGTATAGTCCTTGCTATACTCATAGCCATCCTTAGAGATGGTCATGGTCATCACGACCTTGCCCTTGCCTGTCACTACTCCTTCATCGGTCAACACCGAAGCATTACTTGATTTCCAAGAGATAGTTGTGCCTAGCAGCCCATCTGTTGGCAAAGCTGGCTTTGAGTTGATAGTGGCACCATCAGAGAAAGGAATGGTGAGCTTATCGAGCGTATACTTGATGGCAGCCTTGGCATCAGCCTTGCTTCCCCAGATGCTCAAGCCACGAGTCTGCAAGCTAGCACCACCCGAAGTAGCCAAGCCATCAGAAGAACTGAGAGCTGTGAAGCAGAGCGACTTGATGTTGGTATAGTCGATGGTCTGCTCTGTTAGTACACCCTTGAAAGATACATCGGCATTGCCTGTGGCTGCGCCCTTTAAGGTAAGGTTGATATAACTTGTTCTGCTAACCAATTCCCATTTTCCTTTATATTCACCTGTTACAGTACCATCTGCATTGAGATGAATGGTGACAGGCTTTTCGTATGCCTTGGCTGCTGTGTTCTGGCGATATGGGTGAGCAATGAGCTGATAGTCACCTTCCACCTCGTCTGCAGCATAGAGTTGCTGGGTGGCAATATCGTTGTCGGTATAGGTCTCGCCGCTAAACTCATAAGGTGAAGCCACAAGCCATCCATCTTGGTTCAAGAAGAGCTGATGAACACGAACTTGATGTCCCTCTGTACCATCATTGAAACGAGTATGATAAACCAGCATAGCACGCCCGTTCTCATCTATCATCGCAGAGTTATGACCTTGCGCCAATTCGGCAGCAGGCATGGTTTCCCACTGATAATTGCCAAAGAGCTTCACACCCTCATCACGCTTGGCATCTGCACCGAAGTTAAGTATATATTTGCCATACATGGCATCAATACCTGTACTCGTCAAACAATCCTTATAAGGACCATCTGGCTTCTCCGAGCGAAACACACGAATCTGATAGCCACCAGCACTAGTCAAGCCACCATAACTCATAAAGAGATAGTAGTACTTGCCTATCTTCTGGATATAACTAGCCTCGCCAGACACATAATAGCCTCCAGCTATTTTCTTACCAAAGTATGGGTCGCTGGTGCAAGCTTGGCTATATGCGCCAGGTGTGGCATCCTCTCCATTAATCTGATAAGGGAAAGTATAGGTGTAATCTCTAAGGCCATTGGTCTTGTCAAGGCGAATCATATAGATACCCCCCGACCATGAGCCATAACTCATCCAGAGATTGTCATCGTCATCATAGAATACACATGGGTCGATACAGTTTGGCCAGTAACCTCCCCAATTATCATTTGAAGTCACGGCATAGCGAGCAGGCAAAGAGGTGCATCCTATAGCAATAGCTAAGTCGGTATTTTTCCAATCATCCTTTGTCTCATAACCATTATGCCCAAACAAACCAGAGAAACCAGACATAACGACTGGACCTTGATAAATCCATGGTCCTTCGGGGCTATCAGTGCTTGACACGAAACATACAATAGTAGAACACCAGTAATCGCCATTCAAGCTCATATACATACACCATTTCTTCATGGTCTTGTTGTAGATGATGTCTGGTGCCCATTGCATATCCTGGACTTTATTATCTTTATACTGCCAGGCATGTGCATCAAAATTGCCAAAGGCAACCTCCTCACCCTTGTAGTTCTTTACCTTCTTGATGATGTGAGTGCTATAAGCATCCTTATAATTTACAGCATTTCCATCCACATCAGCAAAGAGACTATTGTTGGTGCCAGTATTCTCCTCACCTGTCTTAAAGAGGGTCCAGTTCTGGTAATTGCTCGAAGCGTATGTTTTGCCTCTACCCAGATGTGAACCATAGATATAATATACAGGCTTGGCTGGATTGGTGACATTATCCATCACGATGGAAGGGTCGTGGCAAGAGATGCGCATATCATAAGTCTTACTTGCATAAACATCACTCAAGTCAGCATCGCTTAATGTGGTCTGAGCCATTGTTCCCATCGCCACCAAGCTCATCATGGAGAGTAAAGTTTTCTTCATAATCATGATTGTTTTTATAAAGCAAGGAAGGCCTATGGTGCTTATGCCATAGACCTCACCTTTAAAAGTTATTATTTTTTTGTTGACAAAGATTACTCACCCGCAGACTCACCGCCTTCGGTAGTATCTCCACCTTCACCGGTTGTCTCATCATTCTTTGGAGCATCAGAGAGTTCCCAACCTGCGTTCTGACCCAAGTTTCTATTCTTCTTATAAGTGTCGTCTGGCACTGGGAAGTAATAGTTCTTAGGGCTAGCGAATGCGCGAGTAGGATGGGTGTTATCATTACGATAAGTATAAACCTGCCTCTCGTCTGGAGTTACCACTACGCTGTAGATATTGTATACCTGCTTGTAACGTGGCTCATTCTTCTCTGAAGAAGCAGTCTTACCCTCGAACAACTTCCAACGACGCTCGTCGAAGAAACGATGATCCTCGAAAGCAAGCTCTATGCGGCGTTCGTTGCGGATGCGCTCACGAAGCTGTTCCTTGGTCATTCCCTTGTAAGCAGGCATGCCCACACGAGCACGCACCTCGTTTACATACTGATAAGCAGCATCAGGTCCCTGTGCCTCGTTCAATGCCTCGGCAGCATTGAGGAGAATCTCCGCATAGCGGAAGATAGGGCAAGCTGTGATGTAAGTAGTAGGGTTCTTGAAACTCATGTTGTGAACAAACTTCTTTGAGTAGTAACCTGTTGTAGTACCACCATGGAGAGCCTGATAGTCAAGACCACCTACTGACACATCCACAGCACGCTCCTCGTCCTGAGTTTTGTCACCCCAGATACTTCCCTGGTGGAAGATGGTCTGCTCCAAACGTGGGTCACGATTCTTGTATGGATTCTGGTCGTCGTAACTTGGATCCTGGTCGATAGGAAGACCATTGATGGTCTCGTATGAATCAACCAAGTTCTGTGTAGGGTTGGTACGACCTGTAGAGTTTACGTTTCCAGAGAAGCCACAAGGAGTGTTGAACATCTCGATTTCACGTGTATTCCACTCAGAACGGCTAAGGATATACTCAGGGTTCAAGTGAGGAGTAGTGGTGAAGCACTCGTAGTAGTTTTTGTTTGGATCGTTATCAGCTGTCTTATACAAGTGATAAGGATTGGCTGAGTTCTTGTTGGCAGTGATGAATGCCAAAGCTGCATCAGCAGCCTCCTGCCACCAGCTCTGGTCGTTGCTAGGATTGTTGAGTGCTGAAGCACGATACAACAATGCTCTAGACTTCAGAGCGTAAACGGCAGCACCATTGATGCGTCCCCAGTTCTCATTCTCGTTGCTATAACGGAATGGGAGGGCACCACTCTGGATGATTGCATCACACTCATCAGCCACCCACTTCAATGCCTCGGCTGCAGGAGTACGCCCGATGGTAGAAGCCTCATCATTTGTCAAGACATGGTCTTCGATAGGCACAGCCCCGAAATAACCAATCATATCGAAATGCAAGATGGCACGGATGAAACGAGCCTCAGCCTTATAGCGGTCGCAAAGCTTATTGTCGTCACCAGCTTTCTGTGCATTACCTATCACACTCTCACGTACCTTCTCCATAAAGTCATTGCAGACACGGATTCCTTTCAGGTCGTTGGTCCAATAATTGGATGCAAACCAGTGGTTCTTGGCATCGTATGAGTCGTTCAATACACTGTGATAGTAATGCACATTCCAATATGAGAGCGCATTATCTGTCATACAGTCACGAGAAGCAGCACGGAACTGACCGTCTGTATAACCAGCAAAGGCATCTGGCAAGTAGGTGTAGGCATTAGCCAAGACACCACGAGTACGGTCGTAGTTGCTGTAGATGTTCTCATCAGTATAAGTCAAGTCGACTTCCTTGTCGAGGAGGTCGCTGCAGGAGGTCATACCTCCCGCAGCTAACATCGCCAACGATATATTTACTATTAAAAGTTTTTTCATAATTCTTCTTGATAAAATTGATTAGAAACCAATATTGATACCAAATGTAAATGACTTTGTCTTTGGATACCACCAGCAGTAGCTCAATGGCTTCTCTGGGTCTACATCGTCTGGCAGACTGCTGAATGTCGCGATGTTGTAAGCACTGAAGTATACACGACACTTGGTCATCCACAACTTAGAAATCAACTTAGATGGCAATGAGTAGCCCACCTCGATGTTACGGATAGACCAGAAGTTACCATTGCGTACCCAGATGTTGTTCTGATAAGAACCTGTGGCACGGTCGGAGTCTACTGCATCGAATCCGTTGTATACTGGACGTGGGTAAGTAGCATTCACGTTGCGAGGGTCCGAAGGGTCGTCGGTATAATAACCCCAAGCCTTGGTAACCTCATGAGTACCCATGTTACTCCAACCACTGTAACTGATAGCTGGTGAAAGGAATACGGAACGACGAAGGTAAGCATTCACAATCATGCGAGCATCAAATCCCTTATACTCGAAACCGAAGTTGAAGGTAGGAATCATCTCAGGAATGATGGTGTAAGAATCTGGCACCATATCCTTAGAATCGATGACACGGTCACCGTTGATATCCTGGAACACTGCTGTACCCAATGGCTGTGCACCATTAGAGAAGCTGTTGTATGGATACTTCTCTGGATGATCGATAGCATCCTGCTGAGAGGTTGCAATCAAGTTAGGGTCGGAAGCCCACTTGTCGAACTTATAGATGTTCCAACCACCCACACGGTTAGTACCAGTCTGGCTCTGCTCGTAAAGCTCAGCAACAGAAGTGTTGTCATAGATTCTATGACCAGCCTTGCGCTGCCACTCTACATCTGGCTCTGTCTCATCAATATCAGTAATCTTGTTGGTATTGAAGGTGAGCTGGCCTTCGATGAAGTACTTGAAGTCCTTACCGATGTTGCCACGATGACCGAGCACGAGCTCATATCCGTGGCTCTCCACCTTACCGTAAGAATCCTGTGCCACTGGCACACCGAGAACGGTCTCAGGGATAGTAGAGCGAGATACCAAAATGTTAGAACGCCACTCCTTGAAGATATCGAAGCTACCATAGAGTTTCTTGTTCCAGAGGCTCCAATCTACACCAAGGTTAACCATCTTGGAGATTTCCCACTTGCTATTGGCATTACCAGTCTTGCTCTCTGCATAACCAGTGATAGTGGTAGCATTGTAACCAAAGCCATAACCAGTGGCTGTGCCATAGATGCTCTGGTATGGATAACGACCAGCACCAGTATCAGACTGACCTGCAGTACCGTATGATGCACGGAGCTTCAAGAGGTCAACGAAGCCAAGCTTCTTCATCCAAGACTCCTCAGACATTACCCATCCTGCTGATGCACCCCAGAAGGTACCCCAACGGTCGTCTGGTGAGTAGTTGTCACAACCCATACGAGAGAGGTTGAAGGATGCGATATACTTGTTGGCATAGTCGTATGTAGCAGCAAGGTTGTAAGCCAAGTAGCGGTTGGCTGACTCATAGGCTGAAACCTCGTTGCGATAGTAACGAGCAAATGCCTTGGCATCAATGTTGTGCTTACCGAAGCTGTTCTTATAGCTTACGCCACCATACATATTCAAGTTGTAGTAATACTCACGCTGGTTGGCAGATGGATTGCTCAACGCTGCCTTGGTGGTATACTTTGTATAGGTGAAGTCCTTGACATCTGTAACCTTCAAGTTATCATAGTCGTAGTTCCAAGAGTCCATATTGGCAGTCTGGGTAGCTTGGAAAGTCTCATATGCATCGAAGCTCAATGTTCCGAACAAGCCCAAGCCTTTCAATACAGGGCTCAAGTCGTACTTGGCATTCACGGTAGAATACAAGTTACGACGACGGTTCTTTTCCAAACCAGATCCACCCAAGTAACGTACTGGGTTGTTAGCGGTAGAAGAAGAGTAGATACTACCATCAGGGTTGTGTGTTGGAGCCATTGGGTTTGCCTCGATTACACCGAATGTCACGAGGTTGAACACACCCTCAGTAGGCTGAGAGATGTTGTCGATACGACCACCCAAGTCTACAGAGATGTTCAAGTACTTAGAAACATCAATGTCGACATTAGAACGCAAGTTCCAACGGTTCAACACGTGCTGGGTGCTATAGCCACTGTTCATCTCTGTACCCTCGGTATTCCACATACCCTCCTGGCGCAAGTAAGAGAAGCTTACATAGTAGCGAGCACGCTGGTTACCACCGCTCAACTGCAAGTTGGTGCGATACTGAGGCGCTGAGCTACGATAGAGCTGGTCTGCCCATGATGTATTGAAGTACTGATACTTGCGAATATCATCATCAGCAAATGTTCCTCCATCACAAACGTACTTGTAGTTATCAAGCTGCTCCTGAGTGTACATTGGATCCATACCGCTCAAGTAGCGAACCTGGTTACGGGTCATCGCCATGTTGTAAGAGTTCTGAACCTCCATTTTGTTGGCGAGAGTCTGGAAACCGATTTCCTGTGTGAAGTCAATCTTAGTCTTACCAGCATTACCACGCTTGGTGGTTACCATGATGACACCATTGGCGCCACGCATACCATAGATGGCTGTGGCAGCAGCGTCCTTCAACACGGTGATGCTCTCAATAGGGAAGGCATCGAGGAAGGAGAGGTCACGCTCCACATTATCCACGATAATCAATGGAGAACGAGCACTCTGGTTGGTGGTACGGATACCACGAACAAAGAGGAAGCTCTCAGACCATCCTGGCTCTGAAGACCATTCGTATGTCTCCACACCATTGAGGGTAGAGGTGAAGGCATTCTGAAGGATTGTTACTGGGTGCTTCTGGAGTTCCTCACCCGTTACTACAGAACGAGAGTCGGTCAATATCTTCTTCTTTTGCTGTCCGAAAGGAACAGGAGCCATGTGCTCATACTCGTCTGTATCATCTTCCATCTTGATGACATAAGTGCCATCAAAAGTAGTAACCTTCTCCTGTGCATTCTTATAACCAATGCTTGCAACGCAGATTTCGTCGCTAGGGGTTACCTTCTTCAAGGTGAAATAACCATCCTTGTCGGTCAAGGCGATGCGGCTTTCCTCTGCTACGTTGACAACAGCTCCAGGGATTGGGTCACCCTGGCTGTTGACGATGCGGCCTTTGAGCACTTGCTCCTGTGCGAAAGAAGAACTAGCGGCACAGAGAAGTGCACTCACCATCAGGACTCTGCCTGATGTAGACACCTTATTATATATGTTCTGAATATTATTCATACTGTTCTATCATTAAAAAGTTGAGTTATTCTTTCCAACCATCATTCTGGAAGTCCTGACCAATCTTCCAAACCTCAGCCTCTGGTATTGGATAGAGGTAGAAGCGGTCTTGCCACTTACGGCTCTGTG
This sequence comes from Lachnospiraceae bacterium, assembly GCA_963604545.1. Taxonomy (GTDB): domain Bacteria; phylum Bacteroidota; class Bacteroidia; order Bacteroidales; family Bacteroidaceae; genus Prevotella. Next base: position 11,781 of record CAVCRI010000061.1, read on the forward strand.
CCACCTTGCGGGTGATGGTGCCATCAGCTGCAACATTCACACCATAGATATCACGACCGAGTGCGTCACCAGCTACATTCCAACGACGAACATCCCACCAACGGTGCTCCTCGAAAGCAAGCTCGATGGTACGCTCCTTATGGATAAAGTTGCGCATAGCTGCCTGAGAGTTCAAGTCGGTGCGGTCTGCCACATTACCAGTGATACCGCCACGATGGCGAATCTGGTCGAGCAAGTTGCAAACCTGTTCCTTGTTGCCAGCATAATCTGCCTCGTTCAAAGCCTCAGCATAGTTGAGAAGAATCTCACTATAAGTAAAGATTTTCCAAAGGCGCTTGGCTGTACCACTGTGGTTGCTGCTCAAGATGGTCTCAGGGATGTACTTGCGTACATAGTAACCTGTAGGAGTAGCATTCTGGTTGCCAATAGGGTTATCACGATGACCATAAACCACATCAATGATATTGGTCTTGGTTGAGGTAGCCTGTCCCCACTCCACACCATTGTAAAGAACGGTAGCAGCAAGACGTGGGTCACGATTCTTCCACATGTTCTGGTCGGTATAACCACTCTCAGTATTGATAGAAGGCTTGCCGTTCACATAAACAGGAGCTCCTGTTGCATCATACTGCGTGAAAGGTGCAGAACCATCTTCCATATCATACATATCGACGAGGTTCTGACTTGGGCAGAGGCCACCCTGACCACCTTCGCCCACAGGAGTATCGGTAGAGATGCCACTCCAGCCGATAGCCACGTCATTGCGGAAGAAGATAACCTCTGGGTTCTGGTCGGTATAGGTGTTGAGCAACCAAGCATTGTTGTAAGCTGCCACACCACCATTGGTACGGGTCTCCAACCTATAGTTCTCACCGAAGTCTGCGATGAAGTTCTTTGCTGCATCAGCAGCCTGCTGCCAAGTGATGCCACTCTGTGCTGAGAAGCGAGGACTTGCCATGTAGAGCATCATGCGAACATAGAGGGCACGGGCTGTAGGCTGATTTACCTCACCAGCATAAGTAGCATCCGATGTCTCTGCGTATGTCTTCAGACCAGCCTCACACTCCTTGACCTCCTTGAAGAGATAATCCATGAATGTACGCAAGTCTGGACGCTCTGTATAACCTGTCATCAAGTCACCATTAGGGTCAAGCTCTGTGGTAACCAATGGCACTGGACCATAACGGAGGAACAACTCCCAATAGAAGTAAGCACGGAGGAAACGAGCCTCTGAGATGAAGTTTGCCTTCTGTGCGTTATAGATGTCTTCGCTCTTGTCTGCAGGGCGAAGCTTGTTCTCTGTATCTGCCTCCAAAGTGTTGATGGTGATGTTACACTTGCGGATAGCACGATAACGGCTCTCCCAAGGAGAAGTCAACTCAGCTGCACCACCACTACCATAATAGTTACCGATATTGAAAGTGGTACGAACACCTGATGTACCGATACTTGACTCAGCCAAGTCGGTAGCAGCATCCATCCAAGAGTTGTTCACACGGTTGGCACCGTGAAGCAAGAAGTTGTAGGTGTCGTTGTGGTTCTCCTCCACCATGGTGAAGTTGCCCAACACCTCAGCCTTTGTCAACTCATTGCTTGGCTGCTTGTCGAGGAAATTGCCAAAGGCATCTTCGCAAGAGGTGAGCGTCATCGCTCCCATGGCGAGTGCCAAAGCAAATATACTATATTTCTTCATTTTCGAATCGTTTTGAATGTTCTTGAATTAGAATACGACATTGAAACCTACGTTGACGGTCTTCAAGAGTGGATAACGGTTTGAACCGTTGCTCTCTGGGTCAACCAAGTCGTCGAGATGATCCCATGTGAACAAGTTGTTGGCATTGATATATAAGCGAGCGTTGCTCATGCCAATGTGCTTGATGATTTCCTTAGGGAATGTATAGCTCAACTCGATGTTCTTCAAGCGGACGAATGCACCGTTCTTCAAGAAGAATGAGTTCTGGCGCTGGTTGTGGTCACCGTTGCTACCATAGTGGAGCAATGGGTACTCAGCATTTGCCAAGTTCTCGCTCTCGCTCAAGGATGGATTCCAACGCTTCAAGTGGATGTCCTTTACCTTACCATTGTTCTGGAAAGCGAACATCGCATCGCTGTCGTAGTAACGAGATACATGGTCTACACCCTGGAACATTACCTCGAAACCGATGCCCTTGTAGTTGGCACCCAATGTCAAGGCGTATGTATTCTCAGGAATATCGCTGTAGCCAATGAACGTCTCATCACGGTCGTCGATGAAGCCATCGCCGTTCATATCCTTATACTTCAAGTCACCTACCTTTACATCACCGTATGTAGATACAGGGAAGTTAGGGTCGTCCAAGTCTGCCTGTGTTACGAAGCCCTCGCATACCAAACCGAAGTACTGGTTGATAGGGTGTCCCTCACGCTTGCGATAAGCTGTCTTGTAAGCAGCCTCATCCATGTTCTTAATCTTATTGGCTGCATGAGAGAAGGTCAAGCCGAGGTTATAGGTGAAGTCCTTGCCAATGTGGTTGAAATGATGGAGCTCCAACTCGTAACCCTTGTTCTGGGTCTTACCAAGGTTACCGGCTGCCATGGTTACACCTACCCACTGTGGACGGCTCAAGTACTCGGTCAAGATGTCGTTACGATTCTCAACGAAGTAGTCGAAGTTACCTGTCAACATTCCGTTGAACAAACCGAACTCCAAACCTACGTTGAACTTCTTGGCACGCTCCCATGTCACGCCATAGTTAGGATACTGGCTCTCATAGATACCTGTCTTACCAGTGTTACCAAAGTAGTAGTCATTGCTAATCTGGTTCCACTTCTCCTCATAGAGGAAGCGCTGTGCAGTTCCATTCACGGTATAAACGTCGTTACCAACCTCACCGTAAGATGCACGGAGCTTCAAGTTGTTCAGCCAGTTCTCTGTGCTCTTCATGAAGTTCTCCTGTGTGATACGCCATCCGAGAGAGAATGCAGGGAAGAAACCGAAGCGTTTGCCCTTCATGAAGTTTTCAGAACCATTGTAACCTACGTTAACCTCAGCCAAGTATTTATCGTCATAGCCGTATGTTACACGACCTACGAGACCCTGATAACGCTTAGCCAACTCTGACTGATAACGATAGTCGTTCTGGTTGTAAAGAACCATACCAGTTACGTCGTTCTTACCAAACTTGCGAGCATAGTTTATCTGACCCTCCATATAGAGTTTGTATGTGGTAGAAGAAGCCTTGCTACCAGCCAAGTCGCCATCTACATTATATTTGGTATAAGCATCCTCGCTCTGATAGTTGTTACGATCGTTCAACTCGTATGTTGCGAAAGAAGCACCAAATGTCTTCTTTGAATAAGAGTCATAGTCGAATGAAACCATACCACGTACAGAGAGACCTGGAGTCAACCAGTCCATCTTGTAGTCAGCGATAAAGTTGGTTTCATTGATAGTGTTAGAACCCTTGTAATAACCACCCTTTGCAAGAGCAGCCACTACGTTGTCCTGATATACAGCTGTACCGCCATAAAGTGTCTTGGTACTCTCACCATTCTGTACTTCATAAGATACTGGGAAAATCCAACCTGGGGTATGGTTGATGCGAGCGAAGATATCGTAGCTGCTAGCACTCTCGCTGGTATTGGAACCATGACGGTTCTCGAAACGAGTACCGAAGTTTACGC